>CAIOZS010000050.1 GCA_903862845.1 uncultured Thermoleophilia bacterium | reverse complement strand
GATTGCCTCTTGCGCACGACACGCAGGGCTGTCGGAAGGTCGCGGTAGGAGTCAGTCGCCCGGGGGAAGCGCCAAGGGGGAAAGCCCCGCGGGCAGGCTTCGGCCAGCGCGATGCAGGCGTGACTCAAACGCGGCGTCACACGCCAATCTGATAGACACGGGTGGGGCCTGCACAGGAGCCCGCTGGCAGATCAGGTCCGTCTCTTTGGTAGGCTTGCCGGCGTCTTCGAGAGGAGCGCCCGTGCACATCGAGCCCTTCGCTGTCGAGCAGTGGATGAACGCCCACGAGACGACGGCCACCTGGAACACCGCAGAGACCTGCGTCGATTCGCTGCGCCTTGAGGAACTGCTGGACCTGACGGGCGACGGCGACGCAGTGCTCCGTCGCCTGCTCGCGACCAAGCTGACCTATGGGCACATCAGCGGCTCGCCGGAGCTGCGCGCCGCGATCGCGGCGCTTTACGGCGAGCGCATCGGCCCCGACAACGTGATTACGACCAACGGCGCGATCGGCGCCAACTTCCTCGCGCTGTTTGCGCTGGTCGAGCCGGGCGACTCCGTGGCGTGCGTGAGGCCCACCTACCAGCAGCTCTACAGTGTGCCTGCGGCTCTGGGCGCGCAGGTCCGCCTGCTGTCGCTGCGCGAGGAAGACGGCTATCTGCCCGACGTCGAGGAGCTGCGCCGCCTCGTGGACGACTCCACCCGGCTCATCATCCTCAACAACCCCAACAACCCGACTGGCGCTCTGATCGACGAGCCGCTGCTCCGCGAGATCGTCGCCGTGGCCCGCGAGCACGGCGCCTGGTTGCACTGCGACGAGGTCTACCGCGGGCTCGAGCACGCGCCGGGCACCACGGCGCCGTCCGTGGCCGACCTCTACGAGCGCGGCGTGAGCACCGGCAGCATGAGCAAGAGCTACTCGCTGGCCGGCCTGCGCACCGGCTGGTTGGCCGGCCCTCCGGACCTCATCGCGCGCTGCCTTGAGGTGCGCGACTACACCACCATCAGCTGCGGCGTGCTCGACGACGCGCTCGCCGTGCTCGCCCTCGAGCACCTCGACGTGGTGCTCGCGCGCAACCTCGAGCTGGTGCGCGGCAACCTCGCCGTGGTCGACGAGTGGCTGGCCGGGGAGCCGCGGCTTCATCACGTGCGGCCGCGGGCCGGCACCACCACGCTCATCCGCTACGAGTACCCAGTGCCGTCGGTCGAACTGTGCCAGGCGATGTTCGACGAGAGCGGCGCCTTCGTGATGCCCGGCGCCGCCTTCGACGAGGAGCACTCCTTCCGCCTCGGCTACGCCTGCGCTCGCGAGGTCCTCGAGGGCGGGCTGGCGGCGATCTCGGCGTACCTGCGCAGGCTCGAACGGCAGGGCCGCGGGCGCGGCCTCCGCCGGTAGCAGGGTCCCGGCCATCGAGCGTGCACTACAATGAAGCGGACATGGATTCCCTTGCCTCACCAGACGTGAGCGCGAATCAATCGGCCGACGCCCTGGCCGGCTCTGCCGGCGCGGACTCCGCGCCGCGCCGCACCTGGCTGGCCGCCGAGCGGACCTATCTGGCCTGGCTCCGCACGAGCCTCGGCGCGCTCGGCCTCGCCGTCGCCGTCGGCCGGCTGCT
Source organism: uncultured Thermoleophilia bacterium (assembly GCA_903862845.1). Classification (GTDB taxonomy): domain Bacteria; phylum Actinomycetota; class Thermoleophilia; order UBA2241; family UBA2241; genus CAIXSE01. The sequence continues at coordinate 35,728 of CAIOZS010000050.1, read as the reverse complement.
CCCGGCGCTCATCGATGTCTCGCACGTCGCCTTCGGGCTGCTGGGGATCGGCTACGGCGCCCTCGGCGTCTTCCTTCTCTGCGCCGGTGCCTACCGCACCCAGCGGGTGCGCGTCGCCCTCGCTGCGCAACGACCTCTGCCCGGCGACGCCTGGACGATCTGGGTCCTGACCGCAGTCTGCCTCGTGCTGGCACTGTTCACCATCATCCTGATCGCCGTCGAGGTCTGACACACGTGAGCCGCTTCGCCGCGTCACGAGAGCTGGTCGTCACCATGTGCCGCACGCTGCTCGAGCGCGGCTACCTCAAAGCCACCGAGGGCAACGTGTCCGTGCGCGTGCCCGGCGAGGCGGCGTTCGCGATCACGCCGTCGAGCTACGACTACGCGAAGATGGAACCGGGGGACATCTGCGTGCTCGACGCCGAGGGCCGGCGGCTGCTCGGCGGCATGAAGGCGTCGATCGAGTCGGGAATGCACGCGGCCGTGTACGCGCAGCGCCCGGACGTGCACGCCATCATCCACACGCACCAGCCCTACGCGAGCGCTCTTGCGCTCGTGAAGCGGCCCATCCCCGCGCTGTTCGACGAGCAGGTGCGGTACCTGGGCCGCGCCGTCGAGATCGTCCCGTACGCTCCGTCGGGCACGTCGTTCCTCAAGAAGGGCGTCGCGAAGAAGGTGGCGAGCGGGGCCAACGCGTTCATCCTCGCCAACCACGGCGTGCTCGTGCTGGGCGGCGACGCCGGGCAGGCCGTGCACAACATGGCGCTGCTCGAGAAGTGCGCCCTCGACTATCTGCTCGCGCTGATGACGGACGGCCGCGCCGACAAGGTGCCGCTGCCGATCCGCGAGATCGCCTTCGCCAAGCTGCGCGCCGACGAGAAGAAGCTCGCGCAGCAGGTCGATGAGGCGCGCGCGGCCCGGGAGGCGGCCGAGGCGGCCGAGGCAGGGTCGGCCGAGGCGGAGGGCGCGGGATCGGTCGAGGCCGGCGGCGCGACGGCGGCGGACGGCGCTCAGATCGCCGGCTACGCCATCAGCCGCTACCCGGACGTGCCGGCCGTCTACGCACGCCTCGAGGCGCTGGTCGCGCAACCGCTGCGCCCGGTGCGGCGCGACGTCATGGGCGGGTACCTCGAGTACTTCGCGACGCAGTGCCGCCGCAGCAAGGAGCTCACCGACGAAGCCAGTGAGCTCATCCCCGGCGGCGTGCAGCACAACCTCGCCTTCAACTACCCGTTCCCGCTGGCCATCGAGAAGGCCGAGGGCGCGTACCTCTGGGACGTCGACGGCAATCAGTACATCGACTTCCTTCAGGCCGGCGGGCCGACCGTGCTCGGCAGCAACTACGCGCCGCTGCGCGAGAAGGTCGCTGAGGTCGTGGCCGCCTGCGGCCCCGTCACCGGCCTCTTCCATGAGTACGAGCTCAAGCTGGCGAAGCTGGTCAACCGCCTCATGCCTTCCTGCGAGATGTTTCGCATGCTCGGCTCCGGCACCGAGAGCGTGATGGCCGCCATCCGCGCGGCGCGCACCCACACGGGCAAGAAGTGGGTCATCAAGGTCGGCGGCGCCTACCACGGCTGGAGCGACCAGATGGTCTACGGGCTGCACGTGCCCGGCACCTGGCGCTTTGAGGCCAAGGGCATCCCGTTCGGCGCCACGGCGCGCACCCGCGAGGTCTTCCCCAACGACCTCGCCGCCCTGCGCCGCAAGCTGCAGCAGAACAAGCTTCTGGGCGGCACGGCAGCCGTGATCGTCGAGCCCATCGGGCCGGAGAGCGGCACGCGGCCGGTGCCCTTTGGGTTCAACGCCGCCGTGCGCGAGCTCTGCGACGAGTTCGGCGCCCTGCTGATCTTCGACGAGGTCGTGACCGGCTTTCGCCTCGGCCTGGGCGGGGCGCAGGGCTACTTCGGCGTGCGCCCCGACCTCACCGTCTTCGGCAAGTGCATCACCGGCGGCTACCCGATGGCCGGCGGCGTCGGCGGCCGCCGCGACGTGATGCTGAGCTTCGCCTCGGGCATCGGCGGCAAGAGCGGCGAGCGCGCCTACATCGGCGGCACCCTGAGCGCCAACCCGCTGAGCTGCGCCGCCGGCTACTTCGCGATCACCGAGATGGAGCGCACCAACGCGCCGGTGATCGCCGGCCGCGCCGGCGACCGTCTCACCGCCGGCCTCAACGACATCATCCGCCGCTACCGCCTGCCCTTCGTCGCCTACAACCAGGGCTCGATCGTGCACCTCGAGACCGCGGGCGTGATGCTCCTCGACCTCAAGCATCCGCTGCGCCTGGCCAAAGCGCTCAAGCCGCGCAAACACATGATGGAAGAGATGGGCGCGGCCTACGCGGCGAGCGGCATGATCACCCTCGCCGGCTCGCGCATGTACACCTCGATGGCCGACACCGACGAGGTCATCGACGACGCCCTCGAGCGCTTCGAGCGCGTGCTCGCGAGCGTCGAAGGGGCGTGAGTGCGGCGGCGCGCCGCCGCACTCACCAGCGCTCGTACTTGACGAGCTCGTCGAGCGGGCGCCGCCCTGTCTTGGTCCTGTCCTTGTCGGGATACCCGAGCGGCGTGAGCGCGATTGGCGTGACGTCGTCGGGGAGGGCGAGCAGCTCGCGTACCGCCGCGGTGTCGAAGTCGGCGACCCAGCAGGTGCCGAGCCCGACGGCGGTCGCGGCAAGCACCAGGTGGTCGAAGGCGATCGTCGCGTCGACCTCGTCGTAGAGCTTGCCGTCCCGGCGGCGCCAGGCCTCGCCGGGCACAACCACGACGACGAGCACCAGCGGGGCCTCCGCAAGCCACGAACGGTCGTAGAACCGTCTCATCTCCTGCTCGCGGCCTTCGGTGTGGACGACGACGATGCGAAACGGCTGCTTGTTGGCGGCGGTCGGCGCCTGCCGCGCCGCCTCGAGCACCTGGTCGAGCAGCTCGTCGCTCACTGGGTCAGGCTTGTATCCCCGCACGCTGTAGCGCGATCTGATCGCCTCGAACACGTCCACGTCACCCTCCTTGCCGAGCCGGTATCGTTGCCGCGGTCAAGTCTATCGCAGCCCGCTGCCTGAGAGCCGGTGCTATGCTGCCGCCGTGGCCGGGAGCCCGGCCACGGAGTGCGCCCCCGCGACTGACACAAGGAGCCTCTTGATGAAAGACATTGAACTTGCACCCGCCACGCTCTCCGTTTGGGCAGGCGAGGGCGAATCCCTCGCGCAGGGTGCGACGCAAGTACCCATCGTGTACAGCGCCGCTTACGGCTACCCCGACGTGGAGTCATGGCTCGACGTGGCCCTCGGGCGCAGACCCGGCCACATCTACAGCCGCAACACCAACCCGACCGTGCACGCCTTCGAGCAGAAGGTACGCATCCTCGAAGGCGCCGCTGCCGCGACCAGCTTCTCCACAGGCATGGCAGCCGTGAGCAACACCCTGTTCGCGCTGCTTGCGCCGGGCGACCGCGTGGTCTCGGTCAAGGACACCTACGGCGGGACGAACCAGATGTTCGTCGATTTTCTGCCGCGGATCGGTGTGCAGGTGGATCTCTGCGACACCAGCGACCACGAGCAGATCGAGGCGGCGATCGGCGAAGGCTGCCGCCTCGTGTACCTGGAGTCGCCGACCAACCCCACGCTCAAGGTGATGGACATCGCCCGGCTGTCGGCGGCCGCGCACGAGGCCGGGGCGCTCGTCGTCGCCGACAACACCTTCGCCACGCCGATCAACCAGAACCCGCTGGTGCTGGGCGCCGACCTGGTGCTGCACAGCGCGACCAAGTTCCTCGGCGGTCACGCCGACGCGCTCGGAGGGGTGCTGTGCGGCGCTCCGGAGCTGATCGCCAAGGTGTACCACTACCGCGAGATCACCGGCGCGTCGCTCGACCCGATGGCCGCCTACCTGCTGGTCCGCAGCATGAAGACGCTGGCCCTGCGCGTGCGCCAGCAGAACGAGAACGCGCTCACGATCGCGCGCTGGCTGGAGGAGCAGCCGGCTGTGGCAGCCGTCAACTACCCGGGCCTCGAGACGCACCTGCACCACGACGTCGCGGCCCGGCAGATGCGTGGCTACGGCGGCATGCTCAGCTTCACGCTGGAGGGCGGCTTCGCGGCGGTCAAGCGCGTCCTGCCGCGGCTGCGCCTCGCCCACCTTGCCGCCAATCTCGGCGCCGTGGAGACGCTCGCCGGCGTGCCGGCGACCACCAGCCACGTCGAGTGCACGGTCGAGGAGCGCGCAGCCATGGGCATCCCCGAAGGCTTGATCCGCTATTCGGTGGGCATCGAAGACGCCGGCGACCTGATGCGGGACCTCGAGCAGGCCTTCGCGGTCGCCTGAGCGACGTGAGGGCGGCGTGCGCCGCCCTCACGTCGCGCCCGGCTACTTCGAAGACGCCGTGGTCGGGCTCGTGAGGTCGTACAGCGTGACCCCGCCGACCGACTGCGCCGTGTACGTGCTCGTGACCCACGTGGTGATCGCGCTCATAGAGCTGCTTCCGGCTGCGCCGCCTCCGCCGCCCATGCCGCCGGCGATGAAGTAGTGCACGCGCCCGGCCTGTACGAGGGCCTGGAGCTCCGCCAGTGTCGGGTACGGATCGCTGCCGTTGAAGCCTCCGAGGCTCATCACGGGGTCGCCGGTGGCGAGCTGATAACCGGCGGCCGATTGGGCGCCCACGGTGGCCGCGACCCAGGTGTAGCTGCCCGCGTCCTTCTTGAGCAGAGCCTCGAGCGCGCTGCTCGGCCGGCTGGCATCCAGCAGGCCGCCGGCCGCGCCGCCGCCCGCGCCCGGGCCCGCGCCCGCTCCGGCTGCAGGCGCGCCGTCCTGGCCGCCAAAGCCGCCCGCGGGAAGGACGGGAGGCGCCGCGCCGGCGTTGCCCGCGGTCAGGGTGGCCGGAGGGCCGCCGAACCCGCCGGCGCCGTCTTGCGCGAAGCCGCGCCCGGGGCCGCCGCCGGCCGCGCTCGCGACCGTGGGGCCTGCCGAAGGCAGAGAGCCGGAGTGCGCTGAGGCGGCAGTCTGCAGCGAGTAGGCCGCCGGACCGGCGAGAGCGATGACGACGCCGGCGCAGGCCGTGACCAGCGTCAGGCGCCGGCCGAGCCGCTCGCCGACGACCAGGAGCAGCGCGACGGCGAGGCCCGCGGCCAAGACGGCGAAGCGCAGCCAGGGGTACCAGTCGGCCGAGCGATCGAGCAGGACGAAGGCCCAGACTGCCGTCCCGGCGAGGATGCCGGCCAGGGTGAGGCGGGCGGCGAAGTGCTCCCGCCGCGTCCAGAGGGCGAGGGCGCCCATGCCGACCAGGGCGCCGATCGGCGGCGCCAGGGCGACCGCGTAGTACTCGTGGATGATGCCCTTGCCGAGGCTGAAGACGAGAAGGGTGACGAGCAGCGTGCCGCCCCACAGAAGCGCGGCGGCGCGCGTGCGGTCGGTGCGGGGGGAGCGCCGGCTGAGCCAGAGCAGCGCCACCAGGAAGGCCAGAGCGGCCGGCAGCAGCCAGGCGATCTGGCCGCCCCAGGCGGCGTTGAACATGCGCCAGATGCCGGTGGGGCCCCACGCGCTGGTGGCTCCGCCGATCGTGCCGCCGCCCGGCGTGACGCTGCCGGTCTCGTTGCCCGTGATGCGCCCGAGGCCGTTGTAGCCGAAGATGAGCTCGAGGACGCTGTTGGTCTGCGAACCGCCGATGTACGGGCGGCTCGCCTTGGGCCAGAGCTCGACCACGGCGACCCACCACCCCGAAGAGACGACCAGAGCGACGCCGGCCGGCAGCAGGTGCCAGAGCCGGCGGCGCAGCGTCGTAGGCGCTGCGATCAGGTAGACGAGCGCGAACACCGGCACCACGAGAAAGGCCTGCAGCATCTTGGTCATGAAGCCGCAGCCGATGAGCACGCCGACCAGCGCGAGCCAGCGCCAGCTGGCGCGCTCGAGCGCCCGCACGGTCGCGTAGGCGGCGAGCGTCATGAGGAGCACGAGCAGGGCGTCGGGGTTGTTGAAGCGGAACATCAAGGTCGCGATCGGGGTGAGGGCGAGCACCGCGCCGGCCAGCAGGCCGGCGGCCGGGCTCGCCCAGCGCCGCACGGTCGCGTAGAGCACGCCCACCGCCGCCACCCCGATGAGTGCCTGAGGCACGAGGATGCTCCAGGCGCTGACGCCGAAGAGCCGCGCCGAGACGCCCATCACCCAGAGGGAGAGCGGAGGCTTGTCCACGGTGATGAAGCCGGCCGCGTCGGACGAGCCGAAGAAGAGCGCCTTCCAGCTCGTGGACCCAGCTTGGGCCGCGGCCGAGTAGAAGGCGTTGGCCCATCCGGAGCGGCCCAGGCCGATGAGGTAGAGCAACGCGGTGCCGGCGAGCAGCGCGAGAAGCGCCGGGCGCACCCACACGGGGTCGGCGGGGCGCCCGCGCACCAGTCGCCGCAGCCGGGACCGCCAGGAACGAGAGGTCGTTGCCGGGCTCGCCGTGCGGGCGGGCATCATCGGAGTGCTCGCGATCGACACTGGGTCTCCTCCGTCGACGTTCATGGCAGGCTGGTGGTTGTGGTGCGCAGGCGCCGCTGAGGGAAGATCCAGGCGCGGAACAGCACGAAGCGCAGCAAAGTGGCGACCACGCTGGCGGCGATCAGTACCGCCAGTTCCACGCCGTGGCTCGCCGCAGGGTCGAAGCGGCGCAGCAGGAAGAGGCTGCCGCTCGTCACGGCGAGCCCGAGGGCGAAGACGACGAGCCCTTGAGACTGGACACGCACCCGGCCGCCGGCGCCGCGCACGCCGAAGGTGATGCGCCGGTTGGCCGCCGTGTTCGCGACCGCGGTCACGAGCAGGGACAGCGCGTTGGCCGCCTGAGCGGGCATGACCTCACGCAGCACAAGGTAGAGCGCCGCGTAGGCGAGCGTGCTGGCCACGCCGATGAGGCCGAAGCTGACGAGCTGGCCGAGCAGCCGCCCGCGCCTGCGGGCGGCGGCCGCCGCGGCGCGCCCGCCGCCCAGCGCGGCCAGCGGCAGACGATGTTGCGCGAGGGCGCGGCGCAGCCGCGCTATGCCCTTGAGGTCGGCGATCGCGGTACTGACGATCCGCACGCGCGAATCGGGGTCGTCGGTCCAGTCCACCGGGACCTCGTGGATGCGCAGGCCGGCGCGCTCGGCGATCGCGAGCAGCTCGGTGTCGAAGAACCAACCATCGTCCTCGACCCACGGCAGCAGCCTGCGGGCGCGGTCGGCGCGGATGGCCTTGAAGCCGCACTGCGCGTCGCTGAAACGGCAGCGCAGGGCCAGGCGCGTGAGCCGGTTGTAGCAGCGTGAGATGAGCTCGCGCTTGGGCCCGCGTGCGACCACCGACGCGCGCGTCAGACGTGTTCCGATGGCCAGATCGGAGTGCCCCGAGACGAGCGGCGCGACGAGCGGCAGAAGCGCCGCGAGGTCCGTGGAAAGATCGATGTCCATGTAGACCAGCACGGAGGCGTCGCTGCGCGACCAAGCCGCCTTCAGGGCGCGTCCGCGGCCCTTCTCGTCGAGGTGGAAGGCAGTGACGTGGGGCACGTTCGCCGCGAGTCCCAACGCCACGGCCCAGGTCTCGTCGGTACTGGCGTTGTCGGCGATGGTGATGCGGTAGGTGAAGGGGAAGTGCCCCTCGAGGAAGTCGTGCAGACGCAGGACGCTGCGACTGAGGTCGGCCTCCTCGTTGTAGACCGGCAGGACCACGTCGACGACGGGCGCTGGTCCCTCGGGGCGCAGCGCCTCTCGGCAGTCACCGTCCCGAATGAGCATCGCGGTCGTCATGTCGGCCTCCTCGTGCTGGGCGGGCAGGGCCACCTGCTGCGCGCGCGAGGGCTTCCTGGCCGCAGGCGTTCCCCGGTGGTCGCTGTCCCGAATGAGCAATTCGTTCCTCATGAGATGCAACATAGTCGCCGTGGCTGAGAGCCTGCTGGACGACGCCTGTGAGTCTGATGAGAGTGCAGGAGGAGGAGGCCGGCGGCGCCGAGGCCGGTGCTATGCTGCGGCCATGAAGGCGAAAGCGTCGTCAGCGAAGTACGTGCTGGCCGTCGACCTGGGTACGTCGGGCGCGAAAGTCGCGCTCATCGGCGTCGACGGGCGAGTGGCCGCCTGGGAGAACGAGCCTGTCGCCCTGCACGTGCTTCCGGGCGGCGGCGCCGAGCAGGCGCCGGAAGACTGGTGGCGGGCGCTGGTTGCCGCCACGCGGCGACTGCTCGCCGGCCACGCCGGTCCGACGTCCGCGGTCGCCGCCGTCTGCTGCAGCACCCAGGGCGAGGGCACCGTGCCGGTCGACCGCGAGGGGCGCGCCCTCATGGCCTGCATCCTCTGGATGGACATGCGCGGCGCGGCGCACCTGCGCCGGCAGTTCGGCGGCGTCGCCACCATGCAGGGCATGAGCCTGCCGCGCATCCGCCGCTGGATCCGCCTCACCGGCGGCATGCCGTCGCCTACCGGCAAGGACCCCGCGGCGCACATGCTCCTCGTGCGCGACGCCTTTCCCGAGGTCTACGAGCGCACCTTCAAGTTCCTCAACGTGCTCGACTACCTGAACCTGCGCCTGACGGGCCGCTTCGTCGCCACCTTCGACTCGATCCTCACGAGCTGGGTGACGGACAACCGCGACGCCGACGACGTCAGGTACGACGCCGGCCTCGTGAAGGACTGCGGCATCGCCGCGGACAAGCTGCCCGAGATCGTCAAGTGCACGGAGGTGCTCGGCGCGCTGACGCCGGCGGCGGCGGAGGCACTCGGGCTGGCGCCGGGGACGCAGGTCGTCGCCGGCGCCATCGACAACACCGCCGCCGCCGTGGGCGCCGGCGCGGTGGCCGACTACGCGGCGCACCTGTACGTGGGCACGTCGTCGTGGGTGTGTGCACACGTGCCGTTCAAGCGCACCGACATCTTCCGCAGCCTGGCCTCGGTGCCCTGCGCCGTGCCCGGCCGCTGGCTGCTCACCGCCCTGCAGGCCACGGCCGGCGGCAATCTCACCTTTCTGCGCGACAACATCCTGTACCACAAGGACGAGCTGCTCGCCGCAGAGAAGCAGCCCGACGTCTTCAAGATCTTCGACCAGATGGCGGCGCGCGTGCCGCCCGGCAGCAACGGCGTGCTCTACACGCCGTGGATCTGGGGGGAGCGCGCGCCGGTCGACGACCGCACCCTGCGCGCCGGCCTCTACAATCTCTCGCTCGAGCACACGCGCGCGGACATCGTGCGCGCCTTCCTTGAGGGCGTCGCCCTCAACACGCGCTGGCTGATGGGGCCGGTGCAGAAGTTCCTCCGCCGGCCCATCGAGACCCTCAACCTGGTGGGCGGCGGCGCGAGCTCCGCCGTCTGGTGCCAGATCTTCGCCGACGTGCTCGGCGTGACGGTGCACCAGGTGAAGGACCCGATCCAGGGCAACGCCCGCGGCGCCGCGTGGATAGCCGCCGCGGGGCTCGGCGAGATCGGCTTCGCCGATGTGCCCGAGCTGGTCGAGCTCGAGCGCGTCTTCGAGCCACAGGCGGTCAATCGCGCGGTGTACGATGAGCGCTATCAGACCTTCCTCGAGATCCACAAACGGATGCGCCCTCTCTACCGGCGCCTCAACCGCGATGCGCCGGTGAAGACCGGCGAGGCAAGGGGGGCGACGTGAGCGCGCCGGCGAGCAGCGAGTACCGCGTGTACGGCTACCGCTGGGTGGTTCTCGCCGTCTTCATGCTGGTGAACGTCACCATCCAGATGCTCTGGATCAGCTACGCGCCGATCACCAGCCTCGCGGCCAAGTACTACAGCGTGTCCGACCTGTGGATCGGCCTGCTGGCGATGACGTTCATGATCGCCTTCATCCCCCTGTCGTTGCCGGCCGCCTGGGTGATCGACACGCGCGGCTTCCGCATCGCCGTCGGCTTCGGCGTCGTGATGATGGCGGTCTTCGGCATCGCCCGCGGCCTGGTCGGCACCAACTTCACGCTGGTACTGCTCACCACGATCGGTATCGCCGTCGCTCAGCCGTTTCTGCTGGATTCGTGGACCAAGGTCCCGGCCAACTGGTTTGCGCCGCGCCAGCGGGCGACGGCCGTCGGCCTGGTCACACTGGCCAGCATGCTCGGCGTCGCGCTGGGCATGGTCCTCACGCCGATCCTCGCCGACATGATGTCGATCGCGACGCTGCAGCTCGTGTACGGCCTGCTGGCCGCTGCCACTGCGGTCGCGTTCCTGGCGCTGGCGCGGGAGAGGCCGGCGACGCCGCCGTGCCCGCCCGGCATGGACGAGCGCGCCCTCATGCTCGACGGCCTCAAGCACGCGCTCACCGTCAGGCCCTTCCTGATCATGCTGGGCGTCGCTTTCATTGTCATGGGCGCCTTCAACGGCGTGACCACCTGGGTCGAGCAGATCATCCACCCGCGCGGCTTCAGCCCGACCGAAGCCGGCGTGATGGGCGCCGTGATGCTGCTCGCCGGCATCATCGGGGCGGTCGTCCTCTCGGCGCTGTCCGACCGGCGGGGAAGACGCATCCGCTTCCTGGTCATCGCCCTCGTGGCGACCGTGCCCGGGATGCTGGGCATCGCCTTCGTGTCGTCCATCTGGCTGCTCTACGCCTTTGCCGCGGTCCTGGGCTTCTTCCTCGTCGCCGTGCTCCCGCTCGGCATGCAATACGCCGCGGAGATCACCCACCCCACGCCGGAGGGCACCTCCAACGGGCTCATCCAGCTCTGCGGGCAGGTCTCTGTGGTCTACGTCTACATCATGGCCGCCCTGCGCACCGCCGATGGCTCGTTCACCGTGTCGTTGCTGCTGTCCGCGGTGCTACTCGCGCTGGGCGCGCTGGTGGTGTCGCGCCTCAAGGATGCCGCGCCGGCGGCCGCGGGCGTCTCCGGCGCGGCGCCGGCCGCGACGCCGGTTGGAGAGTCGACGAGCGTCTGACCGCGGGAGGCGGCGGGGTCCCGCCCCTACTCGGCTCCGTAGTCCAGAGCGGCGCCGGCGTCGGCCGAGCGCGCGAGGCGCGCGTACACGCTGAGCCAGCCGCCGGGAGTCTGCGGCGCCGGCGGCCGCCAGGCGTCCCGGCGCCGGCGCAGCTCAGCGGCCGGCACCTCGAGCTCCAGCGTGCCGGCCGGGATGTCGACGGCGATGCGGTCACCCTCTTCCACGAGCGCCAGGGGTCCGCCGGCCGCCGCCTCCGGCGCCACGTGCGTGACCGCGCACCCCTTGTTGGTGCCGCTGATGCGCCCGTCGGTGACGAAGGCGATGCGGTCGTGCAGCCCGCGCGCCGCGAGCTGCCACAGAAAGCGCTGCTGCAGGCGCATGCCCGGGTCGCCGCGCGGGCCCGCGTAGCGCAGCACGACCACGTCGCCGGGCGCGAGCAGGCCGCCGGCGAGGGCGTCGACGGCATCCTCCTCGCGGGCAAACAGACGCGCCGGCCCGCGGTGCCGCTGCATGGCGGCGGGCACCGCCGACGACTTGACGAGAGCGCCCCTCGGCGCCAGTGAGCCGCGCAGGAAGCGCAGACCGCCTTCGGGCGCCAGCGGGTCGGCCAGCGGGCGGATGATGCCGCGGTCGCGCACCCGCGCGACCGCGAGGCTCCGCCCCAGCTCCTCCCCTGTGACCGTGAGCGCCTGCGTGTGCAGCAGCGGCTCGAGCTCCTTCATGACCGCCTGCACGCCGCCTGCCTCGTCGAGCTCGGCCATGAAGTGCGTGCCGGAGCCCGACGGGGCGACGTCGCAGATCAGCGGCGTGCCGGCATTCAGGCGGTTGAAGAGCTCGGGCTCGAGCGCGAGGCCGAGCTCGGCCGCCACCGCCTGAAGATGCAGCACGCCGTTGGTGGAGCCGCCCACCGCCATGAGCACGCGGATGGCGTTCTCGAACGCCTCCGGCGTGAGGATTCGCGCCGGCGTCACGCCGCGTTGGTGCAGCGCGACGACCTGCTGTCCGGCCCGAAAAGCCAGGCGCAGCAGGCGCGAGTCCGCGCCCGGCGTCGCGGCGTTGCCGGGCAGCGACATGCCGAGCGCCTCGGCCAGCGCGGCCATCGTGTTGGCCGTGCCCATGACCGGGCAGGCGCCGCCGCCCGGACAGCCGCGGTCGACGATCTCGGCGAGCTCGGCGGCGTCGATGCGCCCCTCCTGGTGATCCACGAAATGGCCGGCGGCCACCTGCAGCGGATCCACCGGCGCGCCGCGCCAGCGGTTGAGCCGCATGTAGCCGCCGGTCACCACAACGGCCGGCAGGTCGAGCCGCGCCGCGGCCATGAGGTGGGCGGGGATCACGTCGTCGCAGACCGGGACCAGCACCAGGGCGTCGAGGAGGCTCGCCCGAGCCATAGTCTCGATGTAGGCGGCGACCACGTCCCGGTACGGCAGAAGGTAGCGGTCGTCGCCGGCGAGGCTGGTGCACAGAGAGCTCACGACGAGCTCGCGCGGCGTGCCGCCGGCCGCCCACACGCCCGCCTTCACAGCCTGCGACACCCTGTCGAGGTGCGCAGCGGCTGGGTTCAGCTCGCCCCAGCTACTGACCACGCCGACCTGGATCCGCGCGAGCGTCTCCTCGCCGTCGCCCATGCCGCGAAGCATCTCGCGGCGCTCGACGAGCGCGTAGTCCGGCAGGCTCGCGTCTTTCCTGGTCGGGTCCATTCCCGCTCCTCGTGTCGTCGACGGCATGTCGAGACGGACCATACCAAGAGGCGGGCCTGCAGGGTAGGAGCCCGCCCGGCGTTCGTGTCGCGAACCTGTCGATGGCATAATCGGCAGCGATGGAGAACGCGCGATTCGAAGGTGATGACCGGCGCGCGCGGCGGCGCCGGCAGCAGAAGGCCCGCCGCCGCCGGTCCCTGATCATCGGTCTGGTCGTCCTCGGCGTGGCCGCGGTCGCCCTCGCCGGTGTGGTGCTGCTCGCCGGGCGCAGCCCGGCCACCGGCACCGGGACCCCGCCGCTCGCCCAGGCGACGCCCGCGGCGGCGTCCGCGTCGCCGGCGCCGTCCGCTTCGGCGACGCCGCCCCCAAGCCCGTCGCCCAGCCCCACCAAGCCGCCGCTCGACAAGCCCACCAAGAAGCACCCGCTGCGCGTGTACTTCGGCGGCGATTCGCTTGCCGGCCTGCCCGGCGTCCTGTTCGCGCAGCACGGCGCGCAGAGCGGGCTCATGAAGGTGCGCACCGACTACCAGGTCTCGTCGCGCCTCACCAACCCCGACCCTGTCGATTGGCCGGCGCACCTCCAGGCGCAGCTCGACGCCGGCCACCCCGACGTGGGCGTGTTCATGATCGGCATCAACGATCCCGGCATGCCGATGATCGCCAAGGGCACGTTCACCTCGTATCCCAAAGGGTCATGGCTCAAGGAATACCAGCATCGCGCCGAGAGACTCATGCTGATGATGCTGCACGAGGGCGTGAAGCGGGTCTACTGGGTCGGTCTCCCGGTGATGCCCGAGAAAGGGCAGACCAACCAGGCGAAGCGCCTTAACCAGCTCTTTGAGGCGGCAGCCGCAAAGCACCCCAAGGTCGTCTACGTGGACACCTACGACCTTCTTGCGACGAAGAAGGGCGGCTTCATCGCCGCGCTGCGCAGCGGCGACGGCGTCCATTTCACCAACGAGGGCGCCTGGCGCATTGCCGATGCCGTGTGGGCGGCGATGAAGCGGGACTGGCGCCCGGCGCAGTAACCGGCGGGGATGAGCGCGCCGCACACAGACCCCAGCGCCCGACGGCGCCGCCGCCGGCGAGCGCGCCTCCGCGGCCTCATCGCGCTCGCCGTGATCGTCGCGCTCGTGGCGTGGGGCGGGATCGCCCTGGCCCGAGCGCTCACGGGCGGCCGCGGCCAAGCACCGGCGGGCGCCCGGGACGGCTCGGGCCAGACTGCCGCTCATTCGGCCTCGGGCACCGCGGGCGCGACGCCCGCCGCACAGCCGTCGCCGGTCCGCGTCGTCTCCGGCGGCGACGTCATGACGGACCGCGTCGTCAAGGGCTACATCGGGTCATACGGCGCCGGCGCCGTGCTGAGCGGCATCGCTCCGCAGCTCGAGAAGGGCGACGCCGCCTGGGTCAACCTGGAGTCGCCGCTCTCCACTCTGGGAAGCCCCAATCCGGGCAAGGACTACACCTTCGAGGGTCCGCCGAGCATGGCCAAGGCGCTGGCCGCCGCCGGCATCGACCTGGTGACCATGGGCAACAACCACTCCGTGGACTACGGACAGGTCGCCCTGGCGGACACGATCAAGCGGCTCGAGAAGGCCGGCGTGAAGGTCGTCGGCGCCGGCCTCGACGACAAGGACGCCTGGACGCCGGCCATCATTGAGACGCCGGGCGGCGCGACCATCGGCTTTCTCGCCTGGAGCGACGTCCTGTGGCCGGGCTACCGGGCGACGAGCCAGCCCGGCGTCGCCGAGGGCCGCACCGACCTTCCGCGCGTGAAGGCCGCGATCCGGGCGCTCGCCAAGAAGGTCGACTACGTGGTCGTCGGCTTCCACTGGGGCCTCGAGTACCAGCACTACCCCTGGGAGGCACAGACCAGCGAAGCGCACGCGGCCATCGACGCCGGCGCCGACCTCGTGATCGGCCATCACCCGCACGTGCTCCAGGGCTTCGAGGCCTATAAGGGCCGCCTGATCGCCTACAGCCTCGGCGACCTCGTCTTCGACCACTTCAGCGTCGCCACCGGCCAGACAGTGCTGGTCGACGCCGTGCTCACCCCAGGCGGCGTGAAGGCGACCCTGGTGCCGGTCTACGTTTCGAGCAGCGGCATACCGGCAGTTCAAACGGGCGGCGCCGCGACCACGATTCTCAGCCTCGTGCGCCAGTACTCCAAGGCTCTCGGCACGAGCGTCGTGATCAAAGGCGACGTGGCGACGGTGCGTGCCGGGAAGTAGCGGCCGCCGACCACGGCACGACGGCGAGCAGGCCGTCGTCCAGCTTGCTCACCGTCACGAGCTTCGTGCGCACGACCGCCGAACGCGCGGCCATGTCGCCAATGCGCCGGCTGCCCGGCGTGGCCCAGACGAGCGCCGCGCCGAGCAGGTAGCAGAACGGCAGCCAGTCGACGATGCGCAGCAGGTTGCGCACGAAGGCGCCGCCGGTCCCCAGCCTGGCGCCGTCGCGGCGGACCACGCGCAGGTCGCAGAGGCGTTTGCCCAGGGTGCGCCCCCACACCGCCTCACACATCCAGAAGTAGATGAAGGCGCCGAGCAGCGCCGCCACCCAGAGGGGCCAGGAGGACGGCCCTTTGCCCACTTCGGCAAAGGCGCCGCCACCGAGGAGCACCAGGTAGACGATCAGCGACGCGAGGAGGGTCACGGCAGCGACGACCACGAAGTCGATGAGGATCGCCAGGCAGCGGATCCAGACGCCCTGACAGATGCGCGCCCGGTCCAGCTCGCCGCGCTGGAACGTCGCGATGCCGGTGCGCGGATCGGCGCCGCACTCAGGGCACCGTGGCGCCTCGGACGTCACGTGCCTGCCACACCGCGCGCACTCGATGGACTCCACTGCAGCGCACCCCCTTCGCCGTGTCCGGCCGTCGCGCAGTGGATTCTAGCAGGCGGTAGGATGCCCCTGGCAGGACGATGGGCGCCGGCGCCTCGACAGACCACCACAAGGAGAGCGGCATGCCGACAAAGCCGGCCATTCAAGCCGTCAACCGCGGCGGCATGGTCGTCACCGCGGGCGAGAAGGCGCTCTTGACCGCCGAGGAGCGCGCGTGTCAGGCCGCAGGCTGACCGCTGCCGGCAACACGCCGCCGCGGCCGCTCGGCATGAGCCGCGGCCTCGTCGTCCTGTTCGCGGTCGCCACCGGGCAGGCCGTGGCCAGCAACTACCTTGCGCAGCCCTTGCTCGACACGATCGGCCACGAGCTGCACGTGAGCAGTGGCGTCGCCGGCCTGATCGTGACCACGGCCCAGGCCGGCTACGCCGCCGGGCTCATCCTCCTGCTTCCGCTCGGAGATCTGTTCGATCGGCGGCGCCTGATCACGACGCTCGCGCTCATCACGGCGGCGGGGCTCGCAGCCGCCGCGCTGGCGCCGTCCGCCGGCTTCTTCATGGCGGCGACCGGCCTCGTGGGCGTCACGTCGGTGATGGCCCAGATCCTGGTGCCGTTCGCCGCCACGCTCACGCCCGATGCCGAGCGCGGCCGCGTGGTGGGCACGGTCGTGAGCGGCCTGCTCCTGGGGATCCTGCTGGCGCGCACCATCTCGGGCCTCGTCGCGCAGGTTGCCGGGTGGCGCACCGTTTATTGGGTCGCGGCCATCCTCATGCTCGCGCAGGCCGTTCTGCTCTGGGCCAAGCTGCCGACGTACCGCCAGCACGTGGGCCTCACGTACCCGCGGCTCCTGAGCTCGGTGCTGAAGATCGCGCGCGCCGAGCCGGTAGTGCGGCGGCGCGCCCTGTTCGGGGCGCTGTCGTTCGGCGCCTTCAGCGTGCTGTGGACCACGCTTGCCTTCCTTCTTTCTGGTCCTCCCTACGGCTACAGCGAGGGCATGATCGGGCTTTTCGGACTGGTGGGCGCGGCCGGCGCCATCACGGCCTCGGTGGTCGGACGCTTCACCGACAAAGGCTGGTCGCACCGGCTCACCGGCGTCTCGGCACTGCTGCTGTTCGTCGGCTATCTGCTGCTCTGGCTGGGAGGCTCGTCGCTGGCCGCGCTGCTCGCCGGCGTCGTGGTGCTCGACATCGGCTGGAACGGCGTGCACATCACCAACCAGAGCGAGATCTTCCGGCTGCAGCCGGAGGCGCGCAGCCGCGTCAACGCCTTCTACATGACGGCTTGCTTCGCGGGGGCGGCGGCGGGCTCCGCCGTGGCCGCCCTCGTCTACGAGCGCTGGAGCTGGGACGGCGTGTGTGCGCTGGGCCTGGCCATCGGGCTGGCCTCTCTCGCGCTCTGGGCCTTCGGCGCGCGCGAGCGTACCTCGGTTGTGGCCGCGGCGCGATGATGTGATCGATCCTCGGCGAGAGAATCCGAGCCGCCCCCCAGCCTCTCCGCCCTGACCCACAGGATCATCATCGAGAAGGGCTTCCCGGTCGAGAAGTGCGTCTTCGAGCACGCCGGCGAGGAGACCATGGACTTTCGCATGACCACGGGTGGGACGGTGGGCCTGTCGATCTGCCGGGACAAGATGCCCCCGGAGGCGGACGACGCGAGTGGACTGCCGGCCGAGCGCGCTCAGCCGCCGAGCCAGCGCGCCACGACGAGGCCGCCGACCACGGCCAGTCCGTTGAGAGCGGCGTGCGTGATGGCCGGCGCGAGGACGCTCCCCGAGCGCCGCCGCAGCCAGCAGAAGACCATGCCCGCCGCGCCGGTAGCGACCACGGTCGCGAGCACGCCGCCTGCCCGCGCCGCCGGAGACGCGAGGACCTCGCCGGCGGCGTTGCTCTGCACCGAGCCCATGGCCGTGACCACGTGCCATAGCCCGAACGCCAGTGAGCTGAGCAGCGCCGCCTTGAGGAACGTGTGGCGGCGCCCGTACAGCCCGAGCAGCGCTCCACGGAAGATCAGCTCCTCCGCCAGGGCCGTGCCGAGGGGGATGCGGATCAGCAGCTCGTACAGCACCTGCGCAGTGCCCAGATCGGTGAAACGCGCCTCGACGAAGAACCTGCGGGACACGGTCAGCGCGACGCCGGTCGCCACGACGGCGGCGATCGGCAGGACCGTCAGCAGTCCGAGGCGGAGACCGCGACCCAGGTTCTCGCGGGCCACACCGAGATCGTCCCAGCCCGCGCCGCTTCGGTGCACCAAGGCAACCGCCAGGCCGGCGGCCGCCAGGTTGACCGGCACGTACACGGCCTCGGGGACGATGCGGACGATCACATAGCCGTAGGCCAGCACGACGGCAGCCGCGGCGACCTCGACGACCAGCGGGTACCGCTTCGCCCAGCCCGGCACGGGCGCGGTCACGATGGGCTACGTTCCTGGTCAGCCACCCCTGTGCCGGCCTTCAGCCTACTCGATCCGGTACTTGTCGATGGAGGTCTGCAGGTCCTGCGCGTCATGCGCAGTCCAGCCGGCGGCGAATCCCACAAGGCTGGGCGGCGAAAGCAACTTGCCGCGGCGGACGCGCCTTTCGGTCATGCCGAATGCCTCCTGAAGGCAGCTTCGCGACGGTCGCGGCGCGGCCGTCAGGCGCGGCGCCCCTGGCGCCGCGCCTCTCTACTGTGACACATCATCCCCCGATCCGCCCTCGCCGATCACGCAGCACGCGCACAGGCGAGGCAGAAAACACTTGACCCGCCCGCGCGCAAGGCCTCAGGCTGGACCGGGGCGAGCACGCCACAGGTACGCGGAGGGGGAGCGATGAGTGAACCACGAGAGACTGCGTCAGAGGTCGAGGAGGTTGTGGAGGGCCTCTACCACTGGCGGATCCACAACAGCGCCATCGGCGGCAACGTCTCGAGCTCGCACGCCCTCGCGACCGGCGACGCCTGCGTGCTCGTCGATCCGGTGCGGCTCGCAGAGGACGCCATGGCGTCGCTGCCGCGTCCGACGGCGATCGTCCTGACCGCCAGGTGCCATCAGCGCGCCGCCTGGCGCTACCGCCGCGAGCTCGGCATCGAGGTGTGGCTGCCGGAGGACGCCTCGGCCGCCGACGAGGAGCCCGAGCGCCGCTACGCGGACGGCGACGTGCTCCCCGGCGGCCTCGTCGCCGTGCGCACGCCCGGCCCCGAGTGGCCGCACTATTCGCTGCTGCTCGAGGGCGACACCGGCGTGGTGTTCTGTTCAGACCTCGTGATGCACGCCGGCGGCGGCGTGCTGCACTTCGTCCCGCCCGAGTTTCACGAGGATCCCGCGGAGACGCGGCGCAGCGTGCACAAGCTGCTCGGCCTGCCGTTCAGCGTCCTGTGCTTCGATCACGGCGTGCCCCTCGTCGACGATCCCAAGGCGGCTTTGCGGCGGCTGCTCGACGAGCCGGCTTGAGAGGCCGGCGGTGTCACAGGTTAACCCGACCATCGCGCTGATGAACGCGCGCTGTTCCACGCGCGCCTACGACGCGGCGCCGCTGAGCGACGAGGAGAAGAGGGCCATTCTGCATACGACGATGCGGGCGCCGACGGCCGGTAACCTCATGTTGTACTCGATCATCGAGATCGAGGACCAGGCGCTCAAGGACCGGCTGGCGGTGACCTGCGACGACCAGCCGTTCATTGCCAAAGCGCCCTGGGTGCTCGTGTTCGTCGCCGACTACCAGAAGTGGATCGACCTGTTCGCCGTCTCGGGCGTGGAAGAGCTCGACGGCGTGGCGCACCGGGGCGCGCCCGGCCCCGGCGACCTGCTGGACGCCTGCTGTGACGCCCTGATCGCGGCGCAGAACGCCGTGATCGCCGCCGAGTCTCTGGGCATCGGCTCGTGCTACATCGGCGACATCCTCGAGCAGGCCGAGGAGCACGCGGAGCTGCTCGGCCTGCCCAACCACACGCTGCCCATCGCGATGGTGTGCTTCGGGCGGCCGACGAAGCCGCGCCGCCCCACGCCGCACTACGAGAAGCATGTGGTGCACAAGAACCGCTACTACCGCCTGAGCGCCGAAGAGCTCCGCGAAGCCTCTGACGAGCTCGCGCAGCTCCACGCGCCGCGCGGCTTCGGACCGGGCATCGAGAACATCGGTCAGGACGTGTACGCGCGCAAGTACGCGGCCGACTTCGCCCGCGAGATGAACCGCTCCGTGGCGGTCTGGCTCGAACGCTGGCAGACGCCTGAGGGCTGAGGCGCGCCTTCGCCGTCGACCGGCACGATAGTGGCCGGGTCGAGGGCTTCATCACCACCTGCATTGGCTACGGGATCTATCCCGCCACCCCGGTGCTGCAGCGGGCTCTTCGTGAGTCCGCATCGTCGAAAGCAGCCAGCCCACAACTACGAGCAGGGTCACAGTGAGCGTGCCGATCGGGATGGCGGCGCCCCACGCCGCCGTCTCTCGGCGCGCCGCTTGCACGACGGGCGTGAGCAGGATCGGCAGACCGGTCAGCACAAGGAAGACGAGGAACGACAGCGCCAGGGTGTACGCGAGCGGCCGGCGTGCGAGTAGGAGCACGCCGGTGACGATGACGGCCGGCAGAAAGAACCCCAGGTCGAGAATGTGGACGGGGTTGGTCGGCAAGCCCATGTCGATGAGGCTCTGCGGTGTCTTGCCCGCCAGCAAGGCGGGCACGTCCTGGGAGAGCCAGAGCAGGCCGAAGAGGATCGCCGTCACGATCAGGACCCAGGCGGCGACGATGACCGGCCGCCGGCGCGAGAAACGTGCTGCGACCGCCATGTGGTCGACCATCGTCACGCCGCCGATCAGCGAGTAGGCGCACATGCCGAGCACCGCCACCCAGAGCAGAAACAGCGGCCCAAAGGGGATCGAGAACGCGTAGATTACGTAGTTGTAGACGGTGAAGGTCAACACGCCCAGCCAGAGCAGGTAGGCGCGCAGCGAGCCGCGCAGGGCCAGCGCCGCGAGCAGCAGCAAGGCCGGCGAGACGAACGCCAGATTGGCGACGTCCTGCGCCAGCGCCTGCGGCAGGAACGAGGGGGTAAGGCCGGCGTAGATCCTGTCTACGGCCAGCGCGATCACGCTGCCCGCCGCGGCCAAGAGGGCCGCCGCGATCGAGAGCCACAGCCAGATGGCGGCCCGCTCTGAGACTGCCTTGTGCTCGGTCGTGCTGGTGGGGTCTTGCCCGGACACCGTATGGCTCTTCACCGCGGTGCCGCGTAGACCACGAGGCCGACGAGCGCCCGGGGCGATCAGCGCGCTGGTGGTCTGCTCGTTCATGATCAGCTCCTTGCTTTGCGGTGTCTTACGATGTAATCTTACGTTGTAAAGAGCGTAGACCTTACGTTGTAAGATGTCAACGACGTCGTTCGCAAGTCACTCGATGGGCCCGAGGAGGGTGCGTGACCAGCAAACAGGTGAGAAGCGGTCGGCAGGCGGATGAGCCGCGCGAGCAGCTCAGCAAAGAACGCATCGTCGCCGCGGCCCTCGAGATCGTCGACGACGAAGGGCTCGAAGCTCTGACGATGCGCGCCCTCGGGCAGCGCCTGCACGTCGAGGCCATGGCTCTCTACCACTACTTCCCGAGCAAGGCGGCTCTCTTGGAGGCGGTCGGGCAGATCGGCCGCGAGGTGGAGGCGGTCTTCGGGGGGTTCTTCAACGAGATGGCTTCGGCGAACGTACCGCCCGGCGAGCGCGTCGTGCAGCTGGGGCTGCGCTACATCGAGTTCGCGCAGACGCACCCGGCGCAGTTCACGCTGCTGTTCAACACCCTGCCCATCGAGCAGGCCACGTGGGAGGAGCTCATGGACGCACCAACAACGTTTCTCATCCCCCAGACCGCTGTGCAGACGGGCATCGACATGGGCGCGTTCCACCCGCGGCCGGGCTACGGACGTGACGAGATGGCGTACCACCTCTGGGCGCTCGTACACGGCCTCGCGGTGCTGCGCCAGACGCGTCTGCGCCACCTCGAGGCCGACTACGATCGCCTTCACCGGGCACTTCTCGAGGCCCTGGTCGACACCTTCAAAGGAGGGCAGACCTCATGAAAGCGCTGGTCCTCTCGGCGTTGGCCGTGGACGAGGAGCATGGACCGGCGGCGCTCGAGGCCGTCGAGACGGCATTGCGCGAGCGCGGGCACGACGTCGACACGGTCGACGTCGCGGCCGCTCGCGTGGCGCCCTGCACCGGCTGCGGCAGCTGCGGCCTCAAGACGCCGGGGCGCTGCGTCGTCAAAGATGACATGCAGGAGATCTTTCGGCAGATCGTGGCGAGCGACGTGCTGGTCCTCGCCACGCCCGTGCGTTTCGGCTCCTACTGCGCCGAGCTGAAGAAGGCTATCGACCGTTTTCAGCCGCTGATGATGCCCGTCTACGTGGTGCGGAACGGAGAGATGCACTTCCGCGGCAGGTACGATCTGCCGGCTTTTCTCGGCGTCGGGCTGCTGCAGGAGGCGGCGGGGACCGGAGTGGACGACGACCGGACCGAGGGCGACGCCTTCCGCTTCCTGGTCGGCCGTCTCGCCGTGAACATCGACGCGCGGCACGCCGCCGCCGTCTTCCGGGACGGCGATGCGGCTCAGATGCACACCGAGCTCGAAGGCGCGCTCGATTCTTTGGAGCTCCGCAGATGAACGTCCTGGTGATCGATGGGAGCCGGCGGGCGAAGTCCAACACAGGGACGATCGCCAGAGGTCTCGAGGCGCGGCTCGTCGCCGTCGGTGCGACCGTCGATCTGTGGCGCGTGCCCAACTGGAGCGCCGCTCCGGAGGACCTGGATGCGGCCCTGACGAAGCTCGCCGTCTGCGATGCCGTGGTGCTGGTGGCACCGGTCTATTTGGACGAGCTGCCGGCCGTGACGCAGCGTGCGCTCGAGGGTCTGTACGCGCGGCGCGACGAGCTCGGCGAGTCCGCGCCGCGCTTCTACGGCATCGCCCACTCGGGGTTCCCGGAGCCGCTACAGCGCAAGGCCGAGCTGCGCACCATGAAGTTCTTCGCCGCTTCTATGGGCTGGCCGTGGCAGGGCGGAGTGGGTTTCGGCGGCACTTCGCCCATCGACGGACGGCCGCTCGAGGAGGCCGGCATGTTCTCCAAGCAGCTGCGCAAATGCCTGCCGCTTGTAGTCGCCGACATGGCAGCTGGCTGGCCGTTCTCGGCAGAGACAGTGGCGCGCTGCGACAGGTCGCCGTTCCCCATCCCTCTGAAGGTGATGATCTGGACCGTGAACGCGAGAACGCGCAAGACGGCTCGTGCCCAGGGCCTCGACCTCGAGGCGCGAGTGTACGCCGGCGAGGCGCCGGCCGGCGAGTGTCGGCAAGAGGTCGGCGCCGCGCCGCGCCGGTCTCACATCTGCCCGTAGGCCTCCAGATCAGCGGCAGTCGCGCGACGCGCACCGGTCTTGGGCACGGCCGTCAGCGTCGCGTTGGCGGTCTCGCCGACGCGCACGTCGGCGAGACTGATGAGCTCCTTGCCTTCGCCCTGCGGTCGCCAGACTTGCACGGCGGTGGGCACGCGCACCTCCATGGTGCGGGGGACGGACTCCGATTCGCCGTAGCCCGCCGCGTAGAGGTCGCCCGCGATCGCCAGCACGCCGGCGATCCCGGCGGCGGTCTGCGCCGGCGTTGCCATGGTGACGTTCGTGACTATGCCGACGAGCATCGGCGGCGAGGGCGGCAGGACAGGCTCCACCTCGACATCGACGCGGTAGCCATCGAGGGTGGCCGGCACCGCGGCCCTCACCGAGGGCGTCAGCTTGTCGACGTACACGACGATGTGGGCCGGCTCGCCGCCGCCGGAGTGAGTGCCCAGCGACTGCACGCCGGGGATGCTGCGCAGCTCGGCGTCGTGGTCCTTGAGCACGTCGGCGACGCGCACGTTCCGGGATACATCGGTGACGAGAGCGCGTGCCGCCATGCCCACTCCGACCATGAAGACCACGGCGAAGCCGACGACAATCCACAGCTTCCAGCTCATGACCGCACCTCCCACTCCCGAGCGTCTGGGTCATGATGCTCAGACCATCATTGTAGGACGCCGGGACGGTCGGCGGCGGCATTGCCGTTGCCGTCCCGCTCCTCCCGCCGTACCATCGTCGCCGAGACACACACTCAGCCGTGGAGGGTCGCATGGAGCGCATCAGGTTCGAACGCAGCGTCGAGAAGGCGGCCTTCTTCAGCCCCCTGGCCGGCATGGAGTGGGCCGAGCAGACCATCGAGGTTCGCCGCGATCCGCTCACCGGCATGACGGCGGTCGCCTCCTCCGAGCTCGCCACCAAGGAGGAGACGTTCTACGGCACGACCGACTGGGAGTACGCCGACGAGCTGGCGCGGAAGACGCGCGAGGGCTGCTTCTTCTGTCCGGAGAAGGTGATGGCGACGACGCCGCGGTACCCCGAAGACCTCGTGGCTGGCGGGCGTCTGCAGCGCGGGCGGGCGCTGGTGTTCCCCAACCTGTTCCCGCTGGCCGCCCTTCACGCGGTCGTCACGTACCCGGGCCTCCACTTTCTGCGGCCCTCGCAGTTCACGCCCGACCTGCTCGAGGAAGGGCTCGGCGCGGCGATCGACTTCGCCGCCCGCGCCGAGCGCGCTTACGGCGGCCTCGAGCACCTGGAGCTGTGCTGCAACCACATGCTGCCGGCCGGCGCCAGCCTGGTGCATCCGCACTTCCAGATGTTCGGCGGGGCGGCCGTGCCGTGGTTGCTGCGTCTGATGTGGGAGCGCGCTGCGGCGTTCCAGGCCAAGCACGGCGTTGCCTACTGGCAGACGCTCGTGGACGAAGAGACCGCGCGCGGCGAGCGCTTCATCGCCGCCGAGGCCGGCTGTACGTGGCTGTCGCCCTTCGCTCCCTCCGGCGGCCGCGAGGTCATCGCCGTGCTGCCCGGCGTCGGGCGCATCGCGGAGCTGAGCGGCGAGCAGGTTGCGGCGCTCGCCGCCGGTCTCTCCAAGGTGCTGGCCTGGTACGAGCGTGAAGGCCTGTCTGCCTTCAACTTCACGCTCGGGGGCGGGCCGCTCCCGGGCGGCCCGCTCGCCGCGGGCTCAGCGGGACATGCCGTGACGCTGCGCATCATCGCCCGCTCGGCGTTCAAGCACGAGTACCGCACCGACGACTACTTTCTGCAGAAGCAGCTCGGCGGCGAGCTCATCTTCATCCCGCCGGAGGAGATCGCCGCGACCTTGCGGTCGGGCTTTGGCGACGGCTGAGCGGTGCCGGGTTCCAGGGCGGCCCGATTTCCCGGCGTCCCATCCGGGTACCTTCGAGCGGACGAAGGAGGACACCGTGAACGAGATAGACGTCTTCATCCTGGCCGACGAGGCCTTGAGGAGCGTGGTCGACCAGATCCGCGACGACCAGTGGGAGCAGCGAGTGCCGGACGACATGACCCGCAAGCCCGGCACGACGCTGCGGCAGACCATCAACCACCACGCCTACGACGACGCCTGGGTGCCGGACGTGCTGGCCGGCAGGACTATCGCGGAGGTCGGCGACAAGTACGACGGCGACCTGCTGGGCGATCACCCCAAGCTGACCTTCGCCAGCATCGTGGAGACCGCGGTGCTGGCCGTGCGCGCCTTCGACGACCTCGACCGGATCGTGCACCTCTCATACGGCGACTATCCGGCGCGCGAGTACCTCAAGCACATCACCAGCTTTCGCGGCCTGCGCGCCTACGACATCGCGAGGTTCATCGGCGCCGACACGACGCTGCCTGACGATCTCGTGCGGGGACTCTGGGACGAGATCGCCCCCGACGCCGAGCAGTGGCGGCAGATGGGCGTGTTCGGGCCGGCCATCACGGTGCCCGAGACTGCGCCGCTGCAGGACCGGCTGCTCGGGCTGACGGGCCGTCGGCCGCGCTGACGACGCGGGAAGGTCGCAGCGACCCTGTGGAGTCGCAGCGTGACCGACGTGGCCGCCTCGATGAAGCGGCTGGTCGCCGTGCCTCGGTACTGGAAAGAGAGGGGACGCACGGCCCTCGTGCTCATCGAGCGTCTCGTCGTGGCCTTCGGGACTTTCAAGCAGGTCTATCCAGACGACGGCGACCGGCGCCGCATGAGCGGCTCGAAGGGTGGCAGGTTGTACTGTCGCGTAGGCGCAAGAGCCTGACGCGCCCTACGCTTCCTCGAGTAGCATTAGGCCGTAGCCCGCACAGGTTCTGTGTGGTGCGTAAGCATCACTCCCCCAGCGGGATTATCACTCTTGCACGGTAACCGTGTAAGCGGTAAAGTAGTTCCATGATCGCAGCGTTCGGGGACCGCGCGACAGAAGACCTCTACCACGGCCGGCCGACTGCCCGCGCGCGGCGATTCCCGCGCGACGCGGTCGACGCGGCCCTTGTGAAGATGGACTCGCTGAACGGCGCGGCCTCAACGCTCGACCTGCGCTCACCGCCTGGCAACCGCCTCGAGACGCTCAAAGGTGACCTGAAGGGCTGGCACTCGATCCGTGTCAACGACCAGTGGCGGCTGATCTTCCGCTGGCAGGGCAACGACGCCCACAAGGTACGTCTCACCGACTACCACTGAAAGGAGGCTCGCTGTGATCCCCGAGAACCGCATTCCGACCCACCCCGGCGTGATTCTGGCCCAGGAGTTCCTCGCTCCGCTGGGCATCACGCAGGTGGCCTTGGCGGCGCACCTCGGCGTGCCGGTCCAGAGGGTCAACGAGCTGGTGCGCGGCAAGCGCGGCGTGACGCCAGAGACCGCCTGGCTCCTGGCGCAGGCGCTGGGCACCACGCCCGAGTACTGGGTCAACCTGCAGACCGCTCACGATCTCGCGCGCAGCCGGCCGGCCGAGCCGGTCGGGCCTCTCAAGGTCGCCATCTGAGGCCGGGATGCTAACCAGGCGGTCAAGCAGACTCGCAGAAGCCCAGCACGAGGACGGGGCGTGAGCGCCTACTGCCCAACGCCGAGGAGTCACTTGAGATCGATCTCGTGCAAGCTCAGCCCCTCGGTGCTCGGTGACGAGTTGGTCCCTCCCGACTCGTCGACCAAGTGCGTGGCGGGATCGATGACCTCGAATCCCCATGCAACCGGCCCAGGAGACGCGCCCATCCGGATCGACCGCGGCGTGAACGCACCGTGCACGATGAGCAGATAGGTCGGCCGGCTGTTGTTCGCGCCGGGCTTCTGCCAGTGCCCGGCTCGACGGCGCGCAGCGCCAACTCCAGGGTGATCTTCGTCCACCAGGCCTTCGAGGCCTTGCCCTGCCCGGCCATGATGCGCGCCTGTCTGAGGAGCCACTTGGGTGCCGGTGCTTCTCGGTCCGCGATGCGCTTGAGAGTGTGCGTCTCACTGCCGTTGGGCGGCCTGACGGCCAGCGTGTCGGTCTGCTCGTTGTAGACGACGGTCCACACAATGTCATCCGTGTTCTCGCCCCAGATGAGGATCTCATTGCCGGACAGGGAGGCCGGGAACGGCAACTTGAACGGACGCGGGTACGTCATCGTGTAGGCGATGCCTTCGGCGGCGCCCGGATTGGCGTGGATGACGAGCTTGTAGGCCTCCCGGGAGTCGGTCTCCTGCCAGACTCCGACGGCCTTCGTCTCGATGGCTGAGGTGTGCGCCAGGCGAGAAGGCGCGATGATCGCCGCCACGAGGGCAAACACGACGACCACGGGGATTTCGATGAGCAGGGTCTTCTTCACCACGGTGCATCTCCGCCTTCGCACGCGGCCATCGACATCACTTCTCGCCGAGCGTGATGGGCCCCTGAGGCGGAGGGAGCTGTGGGCCCGACATGACGAACTGCGTGTCGCTCTGGCCGGACGCGAGGACATTGTGCGAGTCCTGGTCGAGCAGCCAGTACCTCCAGTCTCCTCCGGCGAAGTCACCGTGCAGGATGATGAGCCAGACGGTCGCCCACTGCTGGTACGGAGACTCCGGCGTCTTGTCGCCCTCGATGGGTTTAAGGTAGTGCCTCGTCTGCAGCTCCCACCATGCGGTCGCTCGGGCGTCGCCGGCATCGCCAGCGAGCTGGGACATGCGCTCGAGCAGCCAGGCCTCCGGCGTGTCGGGCTCGGGCTTGTGAGACGGCTGCTGAGAAGGCGTCGGCGTCTCCTTGAGGCGCGCCGCCTCGGCTGCGGTCAGCGCCTTCGTAGTGACCCTGCCGTCAAGCGCCTTCGTCTCGATGGTCGTGGCGCCATCCGGGTCCACCGTGGTCGTGATGATGTTGCCGTCGGCGTCGGAGGTCTTGGTGACCGTGCCGCCGTCAGCGGTTCCGCCGTACGACGTCATGCCTGGACCGCCCATCTGGAAGACGCCGATCTGGGTGACGCCGTCGGACTCATAGACGGGGATCGTGTAGCCCCTGAAAGCGCGGTCCGACATCGCCTCGGCCTCCTCGGGCGTCTTCGGCGGATTCCGCGGCGGCTCGAATTCCGAGTTCAGGCAGTAGCCGTGCTTCCCGTTCGTGGCCAAGACCGCGATTAGGTCTGGCGCCTCGACAAGAGGCTTGTGGCCTCCGTAGGTCTGACCGGCGGCATTCGTGGGATAGACCGACTTCGCCGGGAGCGGTGGCTCAGGCCACGGCGCGGGCGAGTCCGAGTTGAAGGCGCCCGCCAGGGCGGCGCCACCGAGTGTGAGCGCCGCCAGCGTGGCGGCGAGGCCGAGAGTCGCGACGCTCCGGTGCCTGCGGCGACGGCGACGCTCCGTCTCGAGCGCGGCCCGCAGCCGGGCGTCCATGTCGCCCCGCAGCTCGGGGTGCGGCAGCGCGGCCAGCGCCGCGCCCAGCTCGACATCGCGGCTCTGCTTGTCGATGAGTCCGTTCTGGTCCGGGTTCATTCATCGCCCCTTTCGTGATCGGGCGCGAGCGCGTCGCGCAGCTTGGCCCTCGCGGCCGCGAGGCGCGAGCTCACGGTGCCCAGGGGGATGGAGAGTGCCGTCGCTGCGGCGCGGTAGTCGAAGCCGTCGCGGTCGATCATGAGCACCAAGGCGCGCTGCTCGATGGGCAGCTCCACCAGAGCGGCCTCGAGGTCGAGGCGCTCAGCCACCGAAGCGGCATGGTCCGGCGAGGATCGTCCCTGATCGGCCTCTGCGTCAGCCGTCTCCGGTCGACTGGCCTGATGGCGAAGGCAGGCATTGTACGTGATGCGGTAGAGCCAGGTGGCAAGGCGTGAGTCGCCCCGATACTTCGGAAGCGCGCGGTAGGCGGAGAGGTAGACCTCTTGCAGGACGTCGGCGACGTCGGCACCGTCGTCGAGCAGCTGGTAGGCGAGTGATTCGAGGCGGGAGCGCTCCGGAGCAATCAGCTTCATGAAGGCGTCAGGATCACCTCTGCGGGCCGCGCGCAGCAGCGCGTCTGCCGGCTCGGACCCAGGGGCCATCACAGCCACCTGCACCACGGCTTCCGCCGCACTTCCCTCGCCTCGACCCACGACGTCTCCTTCGCGGATTGCTCTACTCTGCTCACACTCTACTTAGATACGCGAAGTCCTCGCCCTGTTCGGTCGAAGTCCAGAAGATCTCACCCGCTCCTCAACGTGCTCCTCACCCGCCGCGCCTCCCATGTCCAGTAGTGGTCCAGTGCGACGGGGGTGCCGCAGCTGCGGCAGAGGTGGTAAGGCTGCGATGCTTGCGCTTGGTGCGCGGCGGCAGCGTAGACAGCGGGCGCTGGGAGGGGTGAATAGTCCTGGGGCTTACGCAGTCTGGATATGCCGCCTCGTCAGGTTGGGTGCTATGGTCTTGGGCGGAAGGAGCAGCCGCGTTGAAGGTCTTACGCAGTCTGCCGAATGCTAGTTAGACCGACGATCGGACGCCCACCCATGACCACTACGATCAAGACACTCGTGATGGTTCCACAGGCCGATGAGTCGGCACCGCTCCTCGCTGCGCTGAGCGCACTTGGCCAGGAGCAGTCCGTCCGTCGCATAGGGCAGCTCGACGTCGCGTTCCTGGAGGCACTCGAACTCGCCGTGGCTGTCGGAGGGCACGGCAAGGTCCAGCTTGCGGTGCAAACCCAGCACTTGCTCGACCTGCTGCCGCACGTCCAGACGGTCGTCTGCGCGGGGGGGGCGGGCTCCCTCAGCGCCACCGCTCGGTGGGGTGACGTGGTCATTGGAAGCTGTTCGGTCGAGCACGACTACAAGCTCCGCTTTGTCGCCGAGCCGCTACCCGTCCACAGAGCCGATCCAAGTGTGGTGCGGGAGATCCTAGCCGTGACTTCCGACTGGCCCGGCGGCTTCAGCATCCTGAGCGGTCCCATCGCCAGCGGGGACGAGGACGTCATCGACTCCGCCAGGGCTGGCGAGTTGCACGCCGAGACCGGTGCGCTCTGCGTGGCCTGGGAGGGAGCCGGAGCGGCGCGGGCGGCGGCCTTCAGCGGGCGACGGTTCGTCGAGCTGCGCGTCATCACCGACGCGGCCGATGCCACCGCTGCGGCTGACTTCCACGCCAGTCTCGAGGAAGTCGTCCCGCACCTGGCAGACGTTCTCGTCGTCTGGGTCGCAGCGATGCGCGGTCTAACAAGCACATCGAGCAGACAGGCCCCGCAGGTATGATGCGGCACGTAAGGGCAGCGATGGCCTGCAGCTCATGTGCAACACGTTGGGCGGACCAACGTCGGTAGCAGGATTCGACTCGGAGCGGCAGATGGACCTCATCATCCGTGAGGCACGCGCAGACGACGCAGCCGCGGTCCTCGGCGTCCTGAACCCCATCATCGAGTCGGAGGCGGTAGCGTTCGACGCTCCACTCACCGAGTCAGACGAGCGCGGCTACATCGCCGGCTTCCCCTCCCGGGGCGTGTTTCACGTTGCGCTACGCCGCGGCGACGGGCTGCTCGTCGGCTTCCAGAGCCTGGAGCCCTTTGCCACGTACACGAGTCTCTTCGACCACGTCGGCGTGCTCGGCACCTACGTCGACGCCGCCTGCCGCCGCCAGCAGGTCGCCTCCCGACTCTTCGCGGCGACGTTTGCCGCCGCCCGCGTCAAGGGCTACGAGAAGCTGTTCACCTACATCCGGGAGGACAACCCGCCGGCACTCGCCGCCTACGCGGGGCAGGGATTCCGTGTCGTGGGCAGGGCAGAGCGCCATCTCAAGGTCGATGGCCGGTACGTTGCCGAGGTCATCGTGGAGCGGTTTCTCTGAGTGCAAGGGCCGCCAACCAGCGGATCAACCCGACTCGCCGTGCTCGCGGGATATCCGCACCGCGTTAGGCACAGCACATGAAGCGACCGCCGACAATCGTCTTCGACCTGGGCGGCGTTCTCGTCGAGAACGCCACTCTCAGCGCGCTCGGCGAGCTTCTCCCCGAGCCCATTGACGCCGGGGCGACGCGGGACCGCTGGCTTGCCTCCAAATCCGTCCGCGCCTTCGAACTCGGCCGCAGCGACCCGGCCGCCTTTGCGGCGAGCTTCATCGCCGAATGGGACCTCGCGCTCTCCCCGGGCGAGTTCCTCGCCGAGTTCGTCACCTGGCCGCGCGCCTTCTGGCCGGACTCGCTCGCGCTGATCGCCGAGCTACGTCCTCATCATCAGGTCGCCTGCCTCAGTAACTGCAACGAACTCCACTGGGCTCGGTTCGGCGGATTCACCGAGCACTTCGACGCCGCGTTCTCGTCGCATCTCCTCGGGCGCATCAAGCCCGATCGCGACGTCTTCGAGATGGTGCTCGAGCGGCTCGCGGTCAAGCCTGACGCGGCCTACTTCTTCGATGATTCGCCGACCTGTGTCGACGCCGCCCGCGACCTCGGCATCCGGGCATATCTCGCCGACAGTCCCGGGTCTTGCCGCGACGTCCTGGTGGCGGAAGGCCTGTGTGAGCGGCCCGTAGAACAAGCGCGTCAACCTGCAAACCACGGCCCCGACAGTAAGCTGCAGCCGCAGGCGCGCGGAGCCGTGGTTTGCAGGCTACGCGCCGGGCGTCATACGGACTAGCGTTTGTCGAGGTCGCATGTGAGGCGGTGCCCAATGGAGGACGATACTCGACCTGCGCCAATCGCCACCGAGCGTCTGCAGCGGGACCTCGACTGCAACGAGCTCGTGGGCGAGTGTCTCGAGCGCCTCGCCGTGCTGGACCTGCCGAACTGGTATCTCGGAGGCGGCTGCATCGCGCAGACCGTGTGGAACGTGGCGCACGGGAACTCGGCTGCCACGGGCATCGACGATTTCGACATCGCCTACTTCGACGTGGACCTGTCTGCGCGCGCGGAGGACGAGGTGGTGGCGTGCGTGCGCGACCTACTCTCCGATCTGCCTCTTCGCCCCGACGTCAAGAACCAGGCACGTGTCCATCTTTGGTACGCCTCCCGCTTCGGCTACGAAATCCAGCCCTACTCCTCGTGCGAAGATGCGCTTGCCTCCTGGCCGACGACAGCTGCGGCGATCGGTGTCCGCCGAGAGAACGGGACCCTCCTAGTCGAGGCGCCATTCAGCACCGACGATCTGCTCGAACTCATCGTCCGGCCCAACAGGGTGCAGATCACGCCCGACATCTACGCCGCCAAGGTCGAGCGCTGGAGCATGGTCTGGCCTCGGCTCCAGATTCTGCCCTGGGAAGATGGCGTTGGCACGGCGGGAATCCGGCGACTTCAGTGACGTATCGCCGCCTCGCAGCCGCAGCCCGAGAGCCGCGTAAGTTCAAGTCCGAAGTGCAACACCTGCGCCTCTGACGCTCCCGACTACCCCTGCCGCACCAAGCTCCTCACCCTTCGCGCCTCCCAGGTCCAGCCCTCGACCCGGTAGCCCGGCTCGCGTGGCTCGCTGCTCATCACGAGCCCGTGCCGGCGGCGCAGCTTGCCGACCGTCTGCCAGACCTTCACGTGGTCGGCCTCGACCCTGTAGGCGACGAGCGCCCAACTCGCTGACTCTTGGACCATGGCCTCAGCGCGGACCGAAATGGATCAGCGTGAGTGCTGGCAGAGCGCCGATAAGGACGTGCGTCACAACGGCGGCGAGCAGGTTCTTGCGAGAACGCCAATAGACCAAGCCGATGGCAAGGCCGGCCAAGGCATCCATGCCGCACTCACCGAGAGCGCCCAGCGCGTGTCCCCGGAGGTTGGAGCTACTCAGGAAGTAGATGTAGGGGAAGTGATAGAGGCCGAAGAGCACGGCTGCGGCAATCGCCGCCCAGACCTCATGCCCCCACCAGGCGGCCAGCCGCGTTTGGAGCACGCCGCGGAAGAAGAGCTCCTCGGTGAAGCCGGCCGCCACGAACAACAGGACGATGACCAACGGCAAGTAGAGCAGGACCTTGCCGCTGGTGATGATCGGCCAGATCTCGTGACGCTTGTCCGAGATAGAGAGCTGGACGCAGCTGAGACCAAGCCCGACCGCACCAGCCAGAAGCAGACCTGACCGCAAGGCGCCGCGCCTCAGGCCGACCGAGGCGAGGGCGTCGCCCAGATCGCCACGGTACACCATCCTGGTCAGCCCGTAGACAATGGCCAGTGGGAACAGCACGAGGCTGACCCAATGGAGCGGCTCCGTTTCCCGCGCCACGAAGTTGTAGGCCATGAAGAGCCCGTAGTAGCCGAGGAAGATGACCGCGTCAATCGAGCGCCAGCGCAGGCGCACCGGGTCCAGCTCAAGCTGCGCGCGAGTGACTGTCATAGGCCCAGCGACCAGCAGGTCACGTCGACGATGAGCGTGGAGGCGTTCATGAGGACATCTTCGACGACAGTCGTGCGGCCGACATCGACCGATAGAACGATCTGAGCTCGCCGATGACCGTCCTTTCGGCCGATTCCTCAGGTGATAGCCACCGCGTAGAATGGCAGTCGGTGAACCTCTTTGACCGAAGCATCGGCGGCGTCGCAACCGCGACGAACATCGGATGGGGGCTGGTATTCGCCGCGATCCTCGCGGCCGATGCCGTCCGGGTAGCCGCCCACGGCGGCAACTGGGCCTTCGAGCTGGCTGTCGGCGGGATTCTCGGTGCCTTGGCCTTCGTGCGGAACCGGAACCGGACCTGGGCCGCGGTCGCGGGCCTGATGGCAAGCGGGGCGGCTGCAGTCGTGGCAGGCGCAGCCGACCTGCCTACCCAGCCAGGCGTCGCGGCCACAGTCGCCTTGCTCGTGCTGGGAGCCGCCTGCATGCGGACTGCTGCGCCCCTTCCCGCGGCGGCTGTTGCCCTCGCCGGAGCGGCGGTGATGGTGGCCGGCCGAGCGGTGGTGGTGGCTGGCGCGGTCGTCGTCCGACCGACCGTCTTCCCCCTGATGATCCTTGGTGTGCTGTCCTGGGGCGGCGCGGTCGGAGTCGGGCTGTGGCTGCGCTACCTCGATGCCCGCCGCCGCGACGCGGTGGACGCCGCCCGACGGGACGAGCGCCTGGAGCTGGCGCGAGAGCTCCATGATGTCGTCGCCCACCACATCACGGCAGTCGTCATCCAGGCCCAGGCGGCAAGCCTCGTAGGCGCCAAGCACCCCGAGACCCTCCCGAGCACTTTGGCTGGGATCGAGTCGTCCGGCACTGACGCGTTGGCCGCCATGCGGCGTGTGATCGGTCTGCTCCGAAGCAGCGATGACGCCGGCGGACGCTCCCTTGGCCCCGAACAACTCAGCGACCTCGTGGCTCGCTTCGCAGATCACGGCCCGACCGTCGAGCTTCATCTGCCCAGCAGCCCGAGCCAGCTCCCGTGGCCGCCCGAGGTGACCACAGCCGTCTACCGGGTCGTCCAAGAAGCCCTCACCAACGTCGCGCGCCACGCTCCGACCGCGCGCACCGTCGCCGTGATCGTCAGCGACACGGGCTCCGGCGTAACCGTCGAGGTCACTGATGACGCCCCGACGGGCCCGTCCTGGTTCGACAATAGCGGCGGCTACGGGCTCGTCGGCATGCGCGAGCGAGTCGAAGCCCTCGACGGAACGCTCAGCGCTGGGCCGTGCCCCGACGGCGGTTGGATCGTGCGCGCCGCGCTGCCCCTGACGGCCAGGACCGCGACGTGACGATCCGCGTGCTCATCGCCGACGACCAGGCAATGATCCGCGGCGGGCTGCGCCTCATCCTCGAGAACCAGCCCGACATCATCGTCGCCGGCGAAGCTGCCGACGGAACCGAAGCAATTCGCTTGGCGCGCCAACTCCGGCCCGATGTGTGTCTGGTGGACATCCGCATGCCGGGCCGCGACGGCATCGAGGTTACCCGCGCCCTCGCCGGCGCTGGCGTGCCCGACCCACTTCGAGTCGTGATCGTCACCACCTTCGACCTCGACGAGTACGTCTTCGGAGCCCTGCAGGCCGGCGCCGTAGGCTTCGTGCTCAAGGACGCCGGTCCCGCCATGCTCGTCGAGGCCGTTCGGGCCGCACACGCCGGCGACGCACTGATCTCGCCGCACGTGACCCTTCGTCTCCTTCAACACCTCAGGCCCGCCGAGGCGTGGGTCGACGCCCAGCCCATTGTGCCGCTCTCGGTGCGGGAGATTGAGGTAGTACGGGCCGTCGCCAAGGGTCGCACCAACCTCGAGATCGCCGGAGAGCTCTTCGTCTCCCTCAGCACGGTCAAGACCCACCTCGCCAGCATCCAGAACAAGATCGGCGTGCGCAACCGCGTCGAGATTGCCGCCTGGGCCTGGGAAACCGGGCTCTGGGGCGATTGTCGACCAAGGGGGTGACCGTGGACTTGCCGGTGGCACAGGCTCTGCGTCCTCAGCGAGTCCGCGTGTTTGCCGACTCCTGGAACTCCCAGCTCAGCGCAACGAATCGGCCCGTCGGCACCTGCTGCCATTTTGGGGTGCCACTTTCGCTGACCGACGAGAAGGGCGTCGATGTAGCGATCGCCACCGACATGATCAAGCTCGCTTGGGAAGATGCCTACGATTGGCAGTCCTCGTTTCGTCCGATCGCGACTTGACCCGGCCGTGGAGCTCCTGAACGCGAAGGGTCGCAAGGTGCTGCACGCGGGCTTCCCGCCTCGGGGAAGTGACCTGGCGGCGAAGTGCTGGGGGTCGCTGGACCTCAGGCCGTACGTGCGTGGGCTCGAGCGAACGTAGACGGCTCGGGCCACACAGCCGCGGTGTCCACGCTGCTTGCTGAGTGACGGCGGTCGAGTTCCTCGCCCGCCGCGCCTCCCGCGCCCAGTCCGCGGCCCGGTCGTCCGCCGCCGCCCTGTGCTATCCTTCGGCCTCGTGAGCACCCCGACACCATCCTCGCCCGAACGCGGCGACTTTATCCGCGAGATCGTCGCCGCCGACCTGCGCGAGGGCCGGCACCAGACCGTCGTCACCCGCTTCCCCCCCGAGCCGAACGGCTACCTCCACATCGGCCACGCCAAGTCGATCTGCCTCAACTTCGGCATCGCCACGGAGCTCGGCGGGCGCTGTCACCTGCGCTTCGACGACACCAACCCGATGAAAGAGGAGCAGGAGTACATCGACGCCATCGAGGCCGACGTGCGCTGGCTGGGGTTCGACTGGGG
>CAIOZS010000049.1 GCA_903862845.1 uncultured Thermoleophilia bacterium | reverse complement strand
GCTGCCGTCCGAGCGCATGAGCATGAGGAGGGCACGGCCCTTGTGGCGGTCGCCCGAATCGAAGCGGATGAAGGCGATCGTGCCGCGCCCCGGCGACCACGCCGGCGCGAGATCGTAGGGCGTGCCTGACGTCAGGCGCTTCAGGCCCGAACCGTCGGGCGCGATCGTCAAGATGTGACTGCTCGTCCCGCTCGGCTCGTACTTGGCGAAGGCAATCCTCGGGCTTGCCACGGCGGCTGGAATGATGAGGAGGCTAGCCAGCAGCGCGACGAGACCGCAGAGGAGCGCGTCGCGCAGCGGAGGGCCGGGGATCGAGTGAGAACGTCGATTCATGACCGAGCTCCTTTCGGGAGGATCTGTCGCCGAGCGACGAGAGGTGGGTGGCTCGCCACTCAGAGCTTCTTCCACGTCTTGCCGCCATCCGTCGTGCGGAGGCGCACCTGCGTATCGCCCGCCCAGCCGTGGAGACGGTCGGTGAAGTCAATTGAGCTGAGCACTGCCGTAGTTCCGGACGATTGCCGGCGCCAGTGCGCGCCGCCGTCACGGGTCGCCAGGATGGTCCCCGGTCCACCGACGACCCATCCGTATCGACTGTCGACGAACTCGAGAGGTCCAAGCCCCTCTCGCGTGCCGGAAGACTGCCTCGCCCACGTCTCCCCACCGTTGATCGTCTTGAAGATGGCGCCGTTGGCGCCTGCCAGCCAGCCGGTGAGCTGCGCGGGGAACGCCATGCTCCAGTAGCCCCCCGCGGGCAGAGCGCGCTTCGTCCAGCTGCCGCCACCGTCGCTGGTCACCTGAAGGTCACCTGTTTCCCCAAGCCCGAATACGCCCAACGCGTAGCAGCGCTCCTGCGTAGGACTGGCCAGCTCATTGAAGTAGCCGCCTTCAAGGACCCGCACTGTGCTCCAGGTCGCACCACCGTCACTCGTCGTGGCGATCTCTCCGCCTTCATCGGGGCTTGACGGATTGTTCGCACTGGACGCCCAGCCGTGCGCCGCGTCAGCGAAGGCGAGGCCAGTCGCGACAGCCAGGCTCGGCCAGGTCACCTTGGTCCAGTGCGCGCCGCCGTCTGTGGTGCGCTGCATAGACGAGCCGGCGACCCCGACCTCGCCAAATGAGCCCCACCAGATGCCGACCTTGCGGTCGATGAAGTGGACCCACGAGCCCCCGCCGCCCGCGCCGAGGAAGCTCGCGGGCAGCAGCTTGACGGTCTTGCCGCCGTCGCTTGTCTTCCATAGGCGCGCGTGGGCATCCAGCCCGCCCGCGTACCAGCCGTACCGGGCATCGACAAAAGAGACTTGCGAGGAGGCCGCCGCCGGGCCCGCCCAGGCCATCGTCACGAACACGCACAGCAGAGCCGCCGCAGCGGCGGCGATGAGCGGTCGCGACAGCCCTGAGCGCGCGATGGCGCCTCCGCTGTCAAGAGCTGACGATCTCATGTGTCCTCCTTCTCCCAGAAGAGCATCGCCCGGTTTCCCTTTCTGCTCGGTCGCTCGATCCCGGTGCATTCTGGCTCTGACGCACAAGCGAGCGCCGCTCGCCCCGCGCCCTGGAATGGCCGGATGCTTGTCAGGGCTGCCAAGCCGGATCGCCCGCGTTCGTGGCGAGCCGTTGCTTCTGCGAACTGCCGCCGGCCACCGTCCAGATCTCTGGAACGCGTTTCGTCCATTCGTAGGCGATCCAGTTGCCGTCGCCTGACCAAGCCGCGTGGGAAATGATGCCGAGATCGCTCGACTCAGTTACGCAGGCCCTCCAACCGGTACCGTCGGCGTTGGCGACGATGACCGCCGTGGTGCGGCCCGGACCCGGCTCACGCGTGTACGTGGCCAGCGCGATCCGCGCGCCGTCAGGTGACCAGGCCGCGTCCTGGGGACGCGGCGCAGAGTAGTAGTCGGCCGGCGGCGGTACGAGTTCGCCCCAGGTCACAGGCTGCGAGGCGCTGGCTGCGTCAAGTTCGCTGACCCAGCGCGCGTCACCATCTGCGCCGGCGCCTTGGACGAAGAGCAGGGTCTTGGAGTCGCTGCTCCAGTGGACTCTGAGCACCGCGGATGCACCCAACCAGCCGGTAAGCTTCCACAGCACCTTCGCTTTGCCGGTCGCCAAGGTGTAGACAGCGATCCTGACCGTTCCGCTGGACGAGTCCGATGGAATCGCGACGGTTGTGAAGGCAAGCCGAGTCCCGTCGGGCGACCACGCGACGCTCGTCACCCGTGCACGCCCCACCCCCAAACGTGTGGAGGCGACGACCTTCTTGGTCACACCGTTCAGCGAGATGATGCGGATCTCGCCGATTGCACGCTGGCCAGAGGGTGTGACACATGCTGCGATGAGCTTGCCGTCCGGCGACCAACTGGGCGAAGAGGCCGTCGCCCTCTTGCCTTGCCACAGCCTGTGTTGGGCGGAGCCATCGGCCTCCGTTGTCCAAACGGCGCCTTTCCGAACGAAGGCAACGAGCCGCGCGCGCGCCGGGGTCGGCGGCGTCCCGCGCCCCTTGATGATGCCTCGAATCGTCCCGGGAGCCCTCGGGTCGTCGATGAAGCCGCCCGACCTGTTCAGGGACGCGCGGCCATTCGTCGACCAGTTCTGCTCCACCGTGAACACGTGAGTTGCGTCAGCCCCAATCACAGCAGCGACGTGGCCCCATCCGCCCAAGCTCGAACCATAGATGACAAGATCGCCCCAAGTTGGTGAACAGCTCCCGTTGGCCTGGACCTGGAGCCCGTAGCTCGGAGCGACGTCGTACATCTGGTAGGCGAAGAGGGCGGGCCAGTGGGTCGCGCCCACCCAGCCCTTCTGAGCGGTGAGACGTTGAGCAAGCGCGACACGCTGCCAGCGGTATCCATAGCCTGAATCACCGTCGGAGTAGTCGCCCCAGTAGGGGCCGTTGTTGTAGACGTCAACGCCGCTCCAACTGGAAGCGGGAAACAGCACCTCGCCCCACGCGAAGGCCGCACTGGCCGTGCACAACACAGCCACCAGCACAAGCAGTGTGACGACAGCGAGTCGCGGCCCGCTGCGTTTTCTCATCGATCCCCCCTCATGGAGCCCGGTGGTGAGGCGGCGGCATGGCCAACACTGGCGAAGTAGGGGCGAGCTCCTTCGCGCATCCCGACGGAAGCGACCGCATGTCTGCCGTCCGCGCCGTTATCCCTTCCGTCGGCAGTGATCGCCGATCACCTACCGGACGACCGACGGCGCGGGTGAGTTGGACATCGAGCGCGTCATGGTCCCACCGTGACCCCGTAGATATCACCCATGTCGTCGCGGTCGTCCTCCCAGACGACGGTGTCAG
The DNA here is from genome assembly GCA_903862845.1 of uncultured Thermoleophilia bacterium. GTDB lineage: Bacteria > Actinomycetota > Thermoleophilia > UBA2241 > UBA2241 > CAIXSE01. The sequence goes on along the minus strand of CAIOZS010000049.1, from coordinate 4,213 downwards.
CCCAGATTGCAGGTGAGTAGGTGTACTCGGAGGGGCTCGAAGCTACGGTGCAAATGGGGAGCTCGCGCCCTTGGGCCAAGTCGTAGCCGTAGAGATCGCCTCCCCAATCACCCGTGCGCCGATTGTCCACCCACACGACCGTGTTGCCTGAGATCACCGGCGAGCTCTGGCGGCTCGGAGCTGTGCAGATGGGGAGCTCACGCTTCTCGGCAAGATCGAAGCCGTAGATGTCGATGTCGCCCCACCGGCGATTGTCCGACCAGACGACCGTGTTGCCTGAGATCGATGGCGACCCCTGATTGCCTGTGGCAGTGCAGATAGGAGACTCGCGGTCTTCTGCCATGTCATAGCCATAGATGTCGTAGCCGCTGCCGCCGAAGTAGGTGTTGTTGCGGCCGTCCTGCCAGACGACGGTGTTGCCTGAGATCGCCGGAGCGAGTTGATCGCCTGCGGCGGTGCATATGGGGAACTCGCGCTTCTTGGCGAGATCGTAGCCGTAGATATCGAAGTTGCCATTGCGGTAGTCCGTCCACACGACCGTGTTGCCCGAGATGGCCGGTTCAGTCTGGCTGCCGGCGGCCGTGCAGATCGGAAACTCACGCTTCTTGGCCAAGTCGTAGCCGTAGATGTGGCCTATATCAGGATCGCCGGAGCGGGCGTCCGTCCACACGACCGTGTTGCCCGAGATGGCCGGTTCAGTCTGGCTGCCGGCGGCCGTGCAGATCGGAAACTCGCGCTTCTTGGCCAGGTCGTAGCCGTAGATGTTGTCGTCGCGGTGGTCGTCAGACCAGACAACCGTGTTGCCTGAAATCGCCGGCTGGTGCTGCCAGCCGACGCCAGTGAAAATCGGGAACGGGTTGCCGGGCATCCGAGAGGGCGTCGGGGTGGGCGTCGGAGAGGGCGTCGGGGTGGGCGTCCCCGGATACGCCCCATCTGCCGCAGCCACTTGCCAGTCGAGGATGTTCTTCTCGAGGCTCCAATCGGCCACCGACCACGTGAGTACCTTGACGTCGAAGCCGAGCTTGGCATCGAGGCCGGCGTGCAGGCGCCACCAAGGGTTGGCACGCGTGTCGGCGGTGAGCTCGCCGTAGCCCTCCACGGCCGCGTAGGGTCCGGCCAGCGAGTAGAGGCGCGTCGCCAGCTTGACGGCCGCGTAGCCCTTCAGCGAGGCGCTACCGTAGAGTGTCGGCGGCGTGAAAGTGGCCGAGGCCGAGGGCTCGGCGATCGGGTGGAAGCCGCTGGAGTCGTAGGCGACCCCGGTCGTCAGGCTGGCCTGTTCGTTCACACTCGTTGTGATGCCGATCTCGAGTTTGCCCGTGGCCCCCACGTAGATCTCCAGCGAGGGATGGATGGTGACCGGCACCGGTCCCGCCTGGATATCGATGATCGGCAGCGGGTAGCTGGCCAGCACGTACTTCTTCGACTTCTCCCAGGCCGTCGAGGCGGTCAGGGTGAGTGAGCTGGTCTGGGTCGTGGTCTCCGTGAAGCGCGCGCTCTTCAGCTTCCAGTGCGCGATCTTGAAGTCGAGGTCGAAGCGCTGGCTGAGACCGATGCTGCCGCCGGCCTTGACGCCGTCGAGGTCGCAGTTGATGGACCACGTCATGCTCAGCGTGTTCAGGCCGCCGCGCTCGCCGGCAGAGATGAGGTGGACGCCGGGGCGAAGGTAGCTGGGCCGGCCGAGGTCGGAGACGCTGACCTCACCCTCGTAGGAGACGTCGAGCGACTCGACCGCCTCTTCCATGGGCACCGCGGTCGTGGCGGCGGTCGTGGTGCCGCCGCCGCTTTCCACCGACGTGACCTTGGCAAGCAGGCCCTCGGGGGCGGCATCGCAGGCGCCGGCGATGAGGATGTCGCCGGCCGCGAGAGCGGCCACCTGGGGCGTGACCTCGTCAAAGGTCAGGGTGCCGCTCTCTGAGACTGCGGCGAGCGCCGCGGCGCTCGCCGACGAGAGCACCTTGGTGTCGGCGTCGAGCACTACCGGCAACATGGGAGCGCAGGCTAACCGCGGGGCGCTCAGTGACTGCGAGCCTGAGGCGCGCCAGCTCGTCTCGAAGGCGTAGCCTTCGTCAGTAGCCGGCGCCGTGAACACGCGGCCGCCGCCGCTCACGGTGAGCAGCATGGCGTCGGCGCGGCCGTCGCCGGTGAGGTCGCTCACGGCGAGCTGCGCCGCGGATGCCTTGACCGGGGCGGCGCCGTATGGGGCGCTGCTGAAGCCGCTGCCGGTGGCGGAGAGCAAGCTGATGCTCGAGGTAGCGCCTCCGTCCGCCGCGAGGATCAGGGCCTCGGCCTTGCCGTCGGCGGTCACGTCGCCCGCGGCCAGCTTGGCGGCGCCGACGGGCGCCGCGTCAGTCCACTGTGGCGCCGCATGAGTCCCATCGCTGCGCAGGCCGCGCAGCGTCCAGGCGTTGCCGCTGCGCCCCAGGATGATCACGTCGGACTTGCCGTCGCCGTCGAGGTCGCCGCAGGCGAGCTGGGCCGAGGAGACAGTGAACGGCGAGCTTGCGGCGCTCCAAAGCACTGTGGGCGCCGTCCAGCTCGCAGCCGCGCCCATGAAGAGCAGCAACTGCACGCCGCGCTTGCCCTTGGGCGCGAGCACGACGAGGTCGTCGCGCCCGTCGCCGGTCACGTCGCCGCAAGCGAGCTTGGCGAGGCGCGCGCTGAAGGGACTGCGGGCGCTCTTCCAGGCCACGGTGAGCGTGAAGCTCCCGCTGCCGGGGGCGGCCGTGAACAGTGAGAGGCGCGCGCCCTTCTTGGCGAGCGGCGTGAGCACGGCGCCGTCGGCAAGGCCGTCGCCGCTGAAGTCGCCGGTCGCGAGGCGTGCACTCGCGACCGGCAGGGCGCCGCGCCAGCCTTGCTGCAGCGTGAATGAGGAGCCCTCCCATACGAAGATGGAGAGCGTGGCTGTGCCGCGGGGCAGACGATCGAGGACGAGGGTGTTTAGGCGCGCCGGCTGGTTGGCGACCGTCTCGGCGGCGGTCGCCGTGGCGGTGAGCGCCGCGCCAAGGAAGGTGACGAGGAGAACCGCCGCCAGAGCAGCGCGCACGCACGAGCGTCCAGACCGCTTCATCAGTGCCCCCCTTGATCGCTTGCCCAGCGGTATCACGCTGCAGTCAGCGCGCCGGCGGCTGCAGCGTCCTGTCTGTCTATGTCGACCTTCGCACGAGCGAACTTGAATAGCGTTCCGGTGACGCAGATTTCAGAAGGCGCATGCCGATGACGATACAGTCAAGAGTGTGTGCCGCTGATCACCCGCCGAACCGGGTGATCAGAATCGGGGTCGAGAGGAGCACCTATGGCAAGAGCTGGCATGTGCAGCGTCTGCGGGACCAACGTTTGGCTGGCGGAGAATGGCGGCTGCCAGTCCGGCCATGATGCTTCGTTCATCTCCGGAGTCTACGAGGCGGAGATTCCCGTCGGCTCTGGGGGCGAGGTCCTTGGTGCCGTGAGCGCGAGCGCGTCTCCCCATCTCTCTGATCAGGTGCAGATGGCCGGTCGCGCTGGTGCGACAGCTGCGGAACCCAGACCCTTGGAGCAGCTTTCGGCCGACGATGTCGATCGTCTGGCGACGCTCGAGTTGGCAGCCCACCTCCTTGCCGGACGTTCCCTGCCGGTGGTGGCGGATTCCGGCATCACCTTGGTCGAAGGCGAGTGCCTCCACTACGAGGTGCCCTACGGCGCCTGGGTGTTCTGCGGTGTCGACGTGCAGTACTCCAAGTCCTATCTCGCCGTCGGTGGGGGCTCGGTCTTGGGCGTTGCCGCTCTCGGGGCCACCCTCGGAGGCAGCGCGCTCTTCAACCAACACAAGAAGAACAGAGCGGCCGCGCAGGCTGCCCCACAATGGAGATTCGTCGAGAACGGCACGCTCCACATCACCAACGGCCGCTTCGGGATGGCGGGACAGACAGGTTGGAAGGATATCTGGTTCGCTCACATTCGAAAAATCGAGATCTACCCCGATGGGTTGGTGATCTACCTTGACGGTGCTGATCCGCTGAAGATCGGCGGAATCGCTCCGTCTTGGCTGTGGGCAGTCTACACGTGGCTCACGCGCGGGCAGATCGTGCAGATGCCCTGTGACGCCGCGTTTGAGTCACGCCTGCATCGCGCTGGCCGAAGCCTGCCCGCGGGGCTTTCCCCCTTGGCGCTTCCCCCGGGCGACTGACTCCTACCGCGACCTTCCGACAGCCCTGCGTGTCGTGCGCAAGAGGCAATC
>CAIOZS010000048.1 GCA_903862845.1 uncultured Thermoleophilia bacterium | reverse complement strand
CGCCGGCCGGCGCCGCGTCCGCCCTCCCACTGCGTCCGACATCAGATGACCAGCACCCGACCCCGCATACCACGCCTCGGCCTCACCGGGGGCATAGGCTCGGGCAAGTCCACGGCGCTCGCCTACTTGCACGAGTGCGGCGCCGCCGTGGTCTCAAGCGACGCCATCGTTCATGGGCTGTACGACCGGCCGGCGATCATCGCCGCCATTCAGGCGCGCTACGGGCACAAGGTCGTGACCGGCGCGCACGTCAACCGCCAGGCGCTGGCAAGCATCGTCTTTCACGACCACGACGAGCTGCAGTGGCTCGAGCAGCTCCTGCACCCGCACGTGCACGCGGCCGTGGAGGAGTGGGCCGCGGCCCAGCAGAAGGTCAGGCCGCGGCCGGCCGTCATCGTGGCCGAGGTTCCGCTGCTCTTCGAGACCGGCATGGAGACTGCGTTCGACTTCGTCATGCTTATCACGGCGCCGGCCGAGACGCGTCGCCGGCGCCTCACAGCGAAGCTCACGGACAGCGAGTTCGAGCGCCGGCTGGCCCAGCAGATGCCCGAGGACGAGAAGGTCGCGCGCAGCGACTTCGTCTTCCACAACACCGGCGAGCGCAAGGCGCTCAGGGACTTCGTGGGGCAGACCGTGGCACAGATCATCTCCGGAGAAGGCGCGGCTGCAGGGGGCGGCGCCGGCGAGAGCAAGCCGTGAGGCGTGTCCTGCTGTTCGGCCTCGCGCTGGCCCTGCTCGCGGGCCTCGCCGGCGCCGTGCTCTGGGTGGCGTCCGGTGCGGGCGGCGTCCATGCTCCGGGCTGGTACGCGCGCTCCGTGCATCCCCTGCGGTATGAGGATGCGATCAGAGCTTCCGCCCGGCGCAACGATCTCGACCCCGCGCTGGTGGCCGCGGTCATCTACGCCGAGAGCCGCTTCGACGCCGGCGCCCGTTCAGACCATGGCGCCGTAGGGCTTATGCAAGTGCTGCCCGAGACGGCCGCGCAGATCGCGGGGGAGACCGGCGGCGTGACCTTCGTGCCCGCCGACCTCGAGGACCCGCGGGTCAACATCCGCTACGGCTGCTACTACCTGCGCTCGGTGCTCGACAGCTTCGGCGGCGACTGCGTGGCGGCCGTCGCCGCCTACAACGCCGGCGCCGGCGCGGTGAGCGGGTGGGAGGCGGCGGCGCGCGCCGCGGGCCACCGCCTGCGCCTCGCCGACATTCCCTACGCCGAGACGCGCGCCTACGTGAGCAGGGTGCTCGAGGCGCGCAGGATCTACCGGCAGGCCTACGGCGACCGCCTGCGCCGCCTCACGTGAGGCGCGCGGCGTGCGCTTGCGAACGTGTGTTCGTGTTGGTAGGGTCGGCAGGATGAACGACTTCAGCATCGAGGCCGACTACAGCCTCACCGGCGATCAGCCCGAGGCCGTCGCCGCGCTCAGCGACGGCGTCCTGCGCGGCGACCGCTTCCAGACGCTGCTCGGTGTCACCGGCTCGGGCAAGACCTTCACGATGGCCAACGTCATCGAGAAGGTCCAGAAGCCCACGCTGGTCATCGCCCACAACAAGACCCTCGCGGCACAGCTTTGCAACGAGTTCCGCGAGTTCTTGCCCGGCAACGCCGTCGAGTACTTCGTCAGCTACTACGACTACTACCAGCCCGAGGCCTACGTGCCGGCGCAAGACCTGTACATCGAAAAGGACTCGTCCATCAACGACGAGATCGACCGCCTGCGCCACTCCGCCACCACCTCGCTGTTTCTGCGTCGCGACGTCGTCATCGTCGCCAGCGTGAGCTGCATCTATGGCCTCGGCTCGCCCGAGGACTACCTCGAGAACATGGTTCTGCTCAGCGTCGGCGACACCGTCGACCGCGACGAGATGCTGCGCAAGCTGGTCGCCATCCAGTACGCGCGCAACGACTTCGAGCCGGCGCGCGGCAAGTTCCGCGTGCGCGGCGACTCGGTCGAGATCTGGCCGGCCGCGCAGGATACCGCCGTTCGCGTGCAACTGTGGGGCGACGAGGTCGAGCAGATCGTGAGCTTCGACCCCGTCGGCGGCGAGATCCTGGGCAAGCCGCGGCACGTGGCCATCTATCCGGCCACGCACTTCGTTACCAACAGCCCGGCAGTCGAGCGCGCCCTCGTCGAGATCAAGCGCGAGATGGACGAGCGCTGCGCCTGGTTCGACGAGCACGGCAAGGTTCTCGAGGCGCACCGCCTGCGGCAGCGCACCCTCTACGACATGGAGATGCTGCGCGAGATGGGGTTCTGCAACGGCATCGAGAACTACTCGCGCATTCTGCTCGGCAAGGAGCCCGGCGCCACGCCCAACTGCCTGCTCGACTATTTTCCCGCCGACTTCCTCTGCTTCATGGACGAGTCACACATGTCGCTGCCCCAGGTGCGCGCCATGTCCGAGGGCGACAAGTCGCGCAAGACCATGCTCGTCGACTACGGCTTCCGCCTGCCGAGCGCTCTGGACAATCGCCCGCTGCGCATCGACGAGTTTCTCGAGAAGGTGCCGCAGATCGTCTTCGTGAGCGCCACGCCGGGGCAGTTCGAGCTGGCCAACAGCGTCAACATCGCCGAGCAGATCATCCGCCCCACGGGCCTCATCGACCCGCAGGTCGAGGTGCGGCCCACCGACGGCCAGATCGACGACCTCATGAACGAGATCCGTCGCCGCGTCGACAAGGACCAGCGCGTGCTGGTCACCACGCTCACCAAGCGCATGTCCGAAGACCTCACCGATTTCCTCCTCGAGAACGGCTTCAAGGTGCGCTACCTGCACAGCGAGGTCGACACTCTTGAGCGCATCCAGATCGTCCGCGACCTGCGCCTCGGCGAGTTCGACGTGCTCGTGGGCATCAACCTGCTGCGCGAGGGGCTCGACCTGCCCGAGGTCACCCTGGTCGCCATCCTCGACGCCGACAAAGAGGGCTTTTTGCGCGGCCAGACGGCCCTCATCCAGACGATCGGCCGGGCCGCGCGCCACGTGGACGGCACGGTCATCATGTACGCCGACCGCATGACCGCGGCCATGACCTTCGCGATCGGCGAGACCGACCGCCGGCGCGCCCGCCAGACAGCCTTCAACGAGGAGCACGGCATCACGCCGGTCAGCGTCGTCAAGGGCGTCAGCGACATCGCCACGATGATGAGCGACGCGGCGGCGGTGCCCACCAAGGGCCGCCGCGCCGCCAAGGCCGTGGCCAAGAAGATGGCCATGCCGAGCGCCGACCTAGAGAAGCTCCTGGCCAGCCTCGAGGCCGAGATGTTCGAGGCCGCCGACCAGCTCAAGTTCGAGTACGCCGCCAGGCTGCGCGACGAGATCAAAGAGCTCGCCAGAGAGCTCGACCGGAGGGGGACCAGAGTTGGCTGACGCCCTGCACATCCAGCGCATCGTGTCGAGGGCGCGGGCGCTCGGCGCCGGCAGCGCGGCGCCGCTGCCCGCGCGCGCCGTCGTCGTCGACGAGCGCGTCAACCTCAAGTGCCGCGTGCCGCTCTGCGCCAGCTACGGCGTCAATCTCATGTGCCCGCCCAACACGCCCACGGCCGCAGAGACGCGCGCCGCGCTGGCGCGCTACTCCGACGCTTTGGTGGTGCAGCTCGACATCCCGCTCACGCAGGCGGCCGTCGACGAGGTGCTCGATGGCATGGGCTACGCCGAGGCTCAGGCGCCAAGTGCGGCGGCTGACGACGCCAACGCGGGCGGCAACGGTGGCGTGGGCGGCAACGCCGGGGCCACCGCCTACGAGGCTCGGCTGCGCGACAGCAAGAACGAGTTCGCCGGCATCATGACCGCGCTCGAGTCCGAGGCGTTCAAGATGGGCTATCGTTTTGCGGCCGCGTTCGCCGGCGGCGACTGCGTGCTCTGCGACGTCTGCGCCGGTGCTGCCGGCGAGCCCTGCAACCATCCCTTCGAGGCGCGGCCGTCCATGGAGGCCGTGGGCATCGACGTGGTCGCTACCGCCGAGGCGGCCGGCCTGGTCATCGAGATGCCGGCCGACGAGCACCCGCGCTGGACAGGACTCCTGCTCATCGACTGAGCGTGCTTCCAGGCCCGCCGCATCCGGCGCTCTCGGTGGCCTTCGCCGGGGGCGGCGCGCTCGGCGGCCACCGCAGTCGCGGTCCGAGTGCGTCGCGGGTATATGCTCTGCGCGGAGCCGCGACTCGGCAGGGGGAAACCAGATGAACCTGCGCGTCCTGTTCGTCGAAGACAGCGCCGACGACGTAGAGCTCATGCTCAGACGTCTGCGCGAGGCCGACATCGAACCGCGCTGGGACCGGGTGGACAGCGAGGCCGCTCTCCGCGAGGCGCTCGTCGCCGTGCCTTGGGAGCTCGCCCTCGTCGACTACAACCTGCCCGGTTTCGGCGGCCTGCAGGCGCTTGCCGTGCTCGCCGAGGCGGCCCCCGACCTGCCCGCCATCACCGTCTCCGGCGCCATCAGCGAAGAGATGGCCGTGGCGACCATCACCGCTGGGGCTGTGGACTACGTCCTCAAGGACAACCTCACGCGCCTGGCGCCGGCCGTGCGCCGCGCCGTCGAGGGCGCCGAGCTGCGGCGCCAGGAACGGCGCGCCGCCGAGCAGGCCAGGGGAACGCAGTTCGCCATCGAGCACTCGTCGCAGACGATCGCCTACGTTGGCCGCGACGGCACCGTCCTCTATGCCAATGCCGCCGCCGGGCGCCTCGGCGAGGCCGCGCCCGACGACATCATCGGCAGCAGCATCCGCATGTGGTCGCCGCTTTTCGACGAAGAGCGCTGGCTCGAGCTCTGGGCCAGCGCCGTGCAGCATCCTCCCGTCCAGTTCGAGACCACGGTGATGACGGCCGGAGGCCGGGAGCGGCGTCTCTCGATCACCCTCGACTACTCCGACGCCGAAAGCGGCCCCTTCGTCATCGTGTACGCCCGCGACATCACCGCGCAGCGCGCCGTCGAGGAGCGCGCGCAGGCCAGCGAACAGCGCTACGAACGGCTGGCCGACAACGCCTCCGACATCATCTTCCGCTACGACCTCCTTCCGGCGGTGCGTCTGACCTACATCAACCCCGTCGTCGAGGCCATCACGGGCCACTCGCCGGACGAGCACTACGCCGACCCGCAGCTCCTGCTCGACATCGTCGATCCCCGGGACGTCGCGCTCGTGAGACGCATGATCGAGTCTCCACCCCTGGCGGATGAGCCCCTGCTCATGCGTTGGATCGTCAAGGACGGCGTCACCCGCTGGATGGAGAGCCGTATCGTGCCGGTGCGTGACAGCGAGGGGAGGCTCCTGGCGGTCGAGGGCATCACGCGCGACGTCACAGAGCGCAAGCGCGCCGAGGAAGCGCTGCAACAGAGCGAAGCGCAACTGCGGACGCTCATCGACACCCTTCCCGATCTGGTCTGGCTGAAGGATCCCGAAGGGGTCTTCCTCTCATGCAATCGGCGCTTCGAGAGTCTCTTCGGTGTAGCGGAAGAGAACATCGTCGGAAAGACGGACTACGACTTCGTGAGCAAGGACTTGGCTGACTTCTTCCGCGAGCGTGACAAGGCCGCCGCCGCCGCCGGCGGGCCCACGGCCAACGAAGAGGAGCTGGAGTTCGTCGAGGACGGCCACAAAGAGATTGTGGAGACCATCAAGACGCCGATAGTCGCCAGCGACGGTCGGCTCATCGGGGTCTTGGGCGTCGGCCGTGACATCACGGCGCGTAGGCAGGCGGAAGAAGAGCTGAAGCAGAGCGAAGCACGGCTGACCGCGGCACAGGCTGTGGCGAAGGTCGGGAGCTGGGAGACCGACCTCGGGGATCTGAGCGTCATATGGTCCGAGGAGACGTACCGGATCTTCGAGATCGACGCGGACGGTTTCCAGTCCACTCATCCGAGCTTCCTGGAATTCGTTCATCCCGAGGATCGCGCGCAAACGGATGCCGCACTCACCCAGTCCTTCGACTCGCGCTCACTCAACACGGTCCAACATCGGATCGTGACGCCCCGCGGCCTTGTGAAGTCCATAGAAGAGCGGTGGCGGATCCTCCGGGACGATGAGGGGCGGCCCGTGCGGGCCGTGGGCACCTGCCAGGACATCACCGAGCGCAAGCAGGCCGAAGAAGAGGTGCGCCGCCAGGCCGAGCAGCTGCGGCGCACCGTCGAAGGCGCCGTGCTCGCCATGAGCCACGTCGTCGAGACCCGCGACCCCTACACCGCCGGCCACGAGCGCCGCGTCTCCGAGCTGGCCACGG
>CAIOZS010000047.1 GCA_903862845.1 uncultured Thermoleophilia bacterium | reverse complement strand
GGGCTCAAGGGCGAGGAGATCCTGCCTGAGGCACGCATCCTCGCGGTCGCCGACGTCGTCGAGGCGATGGCCTCGCACCGGCCCTACCGCCCCTCGCTGGGCCTCGAGGCCGCCCTCGCCGAGGTGCACGCCGGCGCCGGCAGGCGCTACGACGCCGCCGCCGTGGCCGCCTGCGAACGCGTGTTTGCGCAGGGGTTCGCCTTCAGCGAGCCGTGAGCCGCAGGCGCGGCCGGGCCCGCAGCCGCGAGAGCCCGGCCCTACAGGCTGTCCCCGAAGTCCTCGCGGAACTTACGCACCAGCTTGTCCTGCCAGTCCGTCACGGGCGCCAGCCTGCCGTAGAAGAAGCGCAGGATCTCGGGCTCCTCGGTGAACACGAGGCCGCCGACCAACTCACGGTTCTCGTACAGCCAACTGATGCGGTCGATGGCGTAGTTCACCTGCGAGAGCGTGAACACGCGGCGCGGCATGGCGAGGCGCAGAAGCTCCATGTTGGCGAGCGTCTCGTTGCCGTCTGGATCGCGCTGCTCGCTGAGAGTGCCGCGCTCCATGCCTCGCACGCCGCCGGCGATGTAGAGAGCCGTGCCCAGAGCGCCGGCCGGGTACTCGGTCTGCGGGACGTGATCGAGAAACCTCATGGCGTCGATGTGGCAGCCGAGCCCGCCGGCCGGCGTCACGACCGGCACTCCCCTCGCGACCAGGGCGCCGACCATATGCTCGATGAACTGGGGACCCTGGTTGATCATGTCCTCGTCCATCGTCTCGTCGAGGCCCACGGTGATCGCCTCGATCTCGCGCACCGACATGCCGCCGTACGTGAGGAAACCCTCGTAAAGCGGCACGAGGCCGCGCATCCGTCGATAGAGCTCGTCGGTCCTGACGCAGATACCACCGCCACGGGCACAGCCGAGCTTGCGCGCCGAGAAGTACATGACGTCGCAGAGGTCGGCGATCTTGCGCGTGATCTCGCGGATGCTCATGTCCTTGCAGGCCGCCTCGCGCGTCTTGATGAAGTACAGGTTGTCGGCCAGGAGGCTGGCGTCCATGACGAGGAGCAGGCCGTACCGGTCGCACACCGCGCGCATGGCGGCAAAATTCTCGAGCGAGTGGGGCTGCCCGCCGATCAGGTTCGTGCCGGTCTCCATGCGCACGAAGGCGATCTTGTCTGGCCCGTTCTGCTCGATGCAGGCGACGAGCTTGTCGATGTCCATATTGCCCTTGAAGGGCTCGTCGCTGTCGATCTCGAGGCCGGCGTCGCAGATGAGCTCCTCCACGGAGCCCCCGTTCAGCACGATGTGGGCCTTGGTGGTCGTGAAGTGGTAGTTCATCGGCACGACGCTGCCGGGAGTGACGAGGACCTGGGCGAGGATGTTCTCGGCGGCGCGGCCCTGGTGCGTCGGCAGAAAGAAGTCGAAGCCGAAGATCTCACGGAGCTTCTTGTCGAGCCGTGTGTAGGTGGCGCTGCCGGCGTAGCTGTCGTCGGCGATCAACATGGCCGCCTGCTGACGATCACTCATGGCATTGACGCCGCTGTCGGTCAGCATGTCCAGAAAGACGTCCTCGTTCTGCAGGAGGAAGGTGTTGTTGCCCGCCTCCGTCATCGCCTGATGGCGGTACTCCACCGGCGGCAGATTGAGCTTCTGGACGATGCGGACCTTGTGCATCTCGAGCGGCATCCGCTCTCCACTGAACAACCGTACGTGCGCCATGCCAACGCCTCCATGTGTGCTGAGTCCTCATCCGCCGCCGGGCCTCCTTCGGGGCTCCCGGCGGTGACACCGTATGCACTCCGTGCGCAAATCAGCGGCGCCGAGCCCTCGACCTGCGAGGCGTCGGCGCCGCGGCTATGCGCGTCTGCCGCAATACTATTCGCCTTCGCGCCGGCCTGCACCCGGCCGCTCGTCGGCTGAGCACGCGCCGCCGAAAGCCGCCGCTGCCGACCCAGGTGAGGAGCGCCCGCACGGCGCCGGGTGCGCGACGACGTCGACGCCGCCCACGCGGACGCTGCCCGTCTCGGTGATCACGCGCGTCGACAGCATGCCGACGGTCGTCGTCTTGCCGGCACCGGGGACCTCGGCGGCCGTCGCGGCCGGCGATTCCTTCAAACCCTTGGGGCCGACCATCCCGCGTGCGACAATGGCTCCGCAAGCCTGTGCATCATGGGGAGTCTTCTCGAAGACGAGGTGGGCAATGTCCCGAACACCGCTTTGGCTGCTGGCCCTGGTCGTCATCGCCCTCGCCTGCCTGGTGGGCTGGGGATCGGCGCTTTCGGCCCCCGCCGCCGACATCACCGCGCGCCAGCTCGTGCAGCCCGGCGCCCTGGTGGGGCCCGGCCCGGAGAATCTGCAGTGGAGCCCCAAGGGGGCGCGGCTCGCCTACACCCTGGCCGCAGACTCGGGTGACGTGCTGTGGCTCTACGACGCGTCCACCGGCGCCCGGCGCGTCCTTCTTGATCCGGCTGGCGAGCCCGGCGCGATCGACGTCACGTCGGCCCAGTGGTCGCCGGACGGCGTCGCCATGCTGCTGGCCGGCGATACTTCGCTCTGGGTGCTCGACGTCGCTGCGGGCCGCCTTGCGAAGGTGGCCGCCAAGGGCAGCGGCGCCATTGGCGCGATGATGTTCACCCCCACGGGCACGCACGTCTCCTACGCGCAGGGCAACGACCTGTACGAGACGCGCCTGCGCGACGGGCACATGCGGCGCCTCACCACGGGCGGCAGCCAGGCGGTCTTCAACGGCTGCCTCGACTGGGTGTACAACGAGGAACTGGCCACGCGCGCCGCCCAGCCGGGGTACGCCTGGTCGCCGGACGGCAAGTGGCTGATGTACATGCGCCTCGACGACAGCCGCGTCCACAACGATCCGGTCACCGACTACCGCACGACGCCTCCCACGGTCACCTACACGCGCTACCCCACCGCGGGCACGCCCAACCCGGTGGTCTCGCTGCACTACCTCGCCGCGGGCAAGGGCGGGGCGGCGCGGCGCATCCCGCTGCCGAAGGGCACCGAGTACGTGCTCCCCTTCTACACCTGGGCCCCCGACTCATCGGAAGTCTTCTCAATCTCGGTCAACCGCGCCCACACCGTCCTCAAGCTGAACGCCTTCGACCCGGCCCGCGGCACCAGCCGCACCGTCATCACAGAGACCGATCCCGCCTGGGTCAACGAGAACTACTACGCCGCCCCGGTCTTCCTGCCGGACGGCAAGCGCTTTCTGTGGCTCTCGGAGCGCAGCGGTTTCATGCAGCTCTACCTGTACTCGCTCAAGGGCAAGCTGCTCTCGCAACTGACCGACGGGGACTGGCTCATCGACACCACGCCCTACGGCATCCTCACGGCGGGAAAGCCGGTGCAGGTCGACCCTCAAGGCATCTGGGCCTATTTCAACACCACCGAGAAGAGCCCCTTGGAGCGCCAGCTTTGCCGCTTGAACATCGACAGCGGCAAGATGCAGCAGCTCTCGCAGACGGCGGGCTTTCACGAGGCCGCCCTCTCCGGCGACGGCACATACCTGGTGGACCAGTTTTCGGCCGTCGCTACGCCGCCGGTCACCTCGATCCTGAAGGCCGACGGCAGCGACGCGACGGAGCTGGGCCGCTGCGCCGGTCCGTCGCTCAACCTGCCGAAGGTCTCCCGCGACTTCCTCACCATCAAGGCGCATGACGGCACCGAGCTCTACGCCCAGATCGTCAAGCCCGAGGGCTTCGACCCGGCCAAGAAGTACCCGGTGGTCATCCACTGGTACGGTGGCCCCGGGCTGCAGATGGTGTCGAACCGCTACGGCACCACCAACATCTTCAACCTCATCGAGCGCGACACTCTGTACACCCAGGCCGGCTTCATCGTTTGGCGGCTGGACAACCGCGGCAGCTTCGGCCGCGGCCACGCCTTCGAGACGCCGATCCTGGGGCAGCTCGGCCCGGTCGCCCTCGACGACCAGCTCGCCGGGGTCGACTACCTGAAGACGCTCCCCTACGTGGACGCGGCACGCATCGGCACGGACGGCAAGTCGTTCGGTGGCTTCCTCACCCTCTACGCCCTCATTCACGAGCCGGCCGTGTTCCGCTGCGGGGTGGCCGGCTCGAGCCCCACAAACTGGGCCTGGTACGACACGATCTACACCGAACGCTACATGCGCACTCCGGCCGAGAACCCGGACGGCTACGCGGCCACAAATCTGGTCGACGTGGCCGCGACGATCGAGGCCGCGCCGCTCATCATCCACGGCCTCGCCGACACCAACGTGCATCTGCAGAACTCGGTGAACTTCATCCAGGCCTTGGAGCAGGCCGACCGGCCATTCGTGTTCGTACCGCTGCCCAACGAGGACCACCACTACGAGGGAGACGGCTTGGCTACGGCCCTGGCGGCCAGCGTCGACTACTTCAGCGAGCGCCTGGCCGGCGAGTAGCGCCGGCTCGCCCATGATTGCCATGCTGGCCTACGGGGCATCCCGAACGGGAGGCATACTTGCCCCCCGATCCGGACGGTGACAGGATGGTCGCTCGCAGTCGTCGACAGGGCCAAGGCAGGGGGGAACGACGCGAGAGGTCGACGCATGCAGACAACCGAGCGCCCTCAAGCAAAGGTGCTTCATTTGCTGATGAGAGTGCTGCCCATGACGAAGCAGGCGCAGTACTCCGCGCTCTTCGACTGGGCGCCGGTGGGCTGCTTTACCCTCGGCGAAAAGGGCATCGTCGGCGAGGCCAACCGCACGGCCGCGCAGCTGCTGGGTGCGGAGCGGCTGCAACTCGTCGGGCAGCCGTTCAGCGCCTTCGTCCTCGCCGCCGACCGCAAGGAGTACTACCGGCTCCTCCAGATGCTCAAGCACAAGGCCTTGAGCAGCGGCCCGCCGGAGCCTCACGCGCCCGCCCCATCGCATGGCTGACACTCCCGCAGATCCGGGCGGCGTCGGCGTAGCGCAGGGGGCACGCCCAGCCCCGACCATTCTGGCCGTGGACGACGACGCCGACGTGCTGCG
>CAIOZS010000046.1 GCA_903862845.1 uncultured Thermoleophilia bacterium | reverse complement strand
GAGGAGAGCGTTCCTGCGTCGCCGGCTGCAGCACAAACAACTGTCCATCCCGGCGGCGGATCTGGACCCGTCCCGAGCGTCGTGCTTCATCGAGCAACGCGGCGAACTGCTGCCGAGCCTCGGAGTAGGTGTAGGTCTTCACGCTCACACCTCCAGGGTCGCAACGCCGGCTTGCTCCGCGGCTCGTGCGAGCCGCTTGTCCAAGGTCAGGAGCGGCGCCCTGCGCACGAGCGCCGCCTCCAGCACGTAGGCGTCGTAGGCGTACAGGCCGTGTTCCACCGCGAGCCTGAGCGCCCGCGGCACGTCCACCTCCACGAGGCGCAAGGGAACCGCCTGAAACGACGACCATGCCGCTGCCATCTGCGCGGGCGTCAAGCGCTTCCGCCGCCAACCAGCCACGAGGGCCTTCCCGATCTCCCACGGCGTCGAGCCGGGCGTCAGCAGCGCCGCTGAGCTGGTGACGGCGATCAGTGCCTCCCGCTGCGGCTCGCACAGCAGGACGGCCAGAATCGCCGATGCGTCAACGACCAGGTCCACGGTTCCTCCCAGGTACACGTACATTTGTACAATACGGCTTTGGGCCGACAAGCTCAAAGCGAGCCATGTCACGGGATGAGTGCATGGACGGCTGCGCGGCCGCCTTGAGGCGGCGAGAGCGGCCAAGCTGCGAGGTAGGTTTCTCTCGCGGCGACGCGACCCGCGGCGATTGAAGATGGCGGTGCCTTCTCAGCAGACGATGCCGCCCAGATCCGCGCCGCGCCCATGGACTTCGCGCGCCGCCGCGGCGGCTGTAGCCCCGGGCGGGCCGCCGGCTGCGGGCGTCTGCAGATGCCGCCGCCGGAGCCGCCCGCGCGAGTGGCGCGCGGGGTAGTGCTGCGAGGGAAGACAAGGAATCCTTGTCTTCCCCTTCAGCAAGCGAGCCTGCGAACGTCCGCGCGCGACGCGAAAGTCAGGGAATCCTTGTCTTCCCTTTTCGCACTACCCCGTGGGGGAGCCTCTGGGGTCGCCCGCCCGCGAGCCTGCGCAGCCGCGGGGCGGGGTAGTCCTGCGAGGTAAGATAAGGATCGGCCTGTTCCTTATCTTGCCGATTCGCACTACCCCGCCGGGGGCGGGAGCTCATGCGCGCGGGAGCGGCGCGCGAACGCGAGCCTCCCGCGCAAGAGAAGTAAGATGGGCGCATGGACGGCCTGATCCTCGTCACCGGCGGCGCCGGGTTCATCGGTTCGCATCTCGTGGACGCTCTGCTCACCACGGGGCACGACGTGCGCGTGCTGGACGATTTCAGCACGGGGAAGCAGGACAACCTGCGCGGCGCCGAGGCGCTGGCCGCCGCGCACGGCGGCCACTTCCAGCTTATCGCCGGCGACGTGCGCAGCGAGTTCAAGATGCGCGACGCCGTGGACGGCTGCGCGGGCGTATGCCATCTCGCAGCCGTGGCCTCGGTCACGCAGTCGCTGGCCGACCCCGTCGGCACCGGCAGCGTGACCCACGGGGGCACCGTCAACGCCGTCCGCATGGCGGTCGACGCAGAGGTGCCGCGCTTCGTGCTCGCCTCGAGCTGCGCGGTGTACGGCGACGCGGCGGAGCTGCCCGTCGCCGAGACCTGCGCGCCGCGCCCGCTGAGCCCCTACGCCGAGGCGAAGCTCGCCGCCGAGCAGACGTGCGCCGCCGCCGCCGACGCCGGGCAGCTCGCGGCCGTCTGCCTGCGCTTCTTCAACGTCTACGGGCCGCGCCAGGACCCGGGCTCCGAGTATTCCGGCGTCATCAGCCGCTTCATGGCCGCCGCGGCCGCCGGCGCGCCGGTGACGGTGTACGGAGACGGCCTTCAGACGCGCGACTTCGTGTACGTGGGCGACGTGGTCGAGGCCATCTTGAGAGCCCTTCAGAAGCCCCTCAGCGGCGTCTCGGTGCTCAACGCGGGTTCCGGTATCCCGACGAGCGTTCTGGACGTTCTGGGCCGCCTGGAGGAAGTGGCGGGCGGCCCCATCGAACGCCGCTTCGAGGCCGCGCGCGCCGGCGACATCCGCGACTCACGGGCAGATTCTGGGCGCGCGAAATGGGTGCTCGGCTGGCAGGCGACGGAGAAGTTTGCCAGCGGCCTCGAGAAGACGTGGGCCTGGCACGTGGAGAGGCCGCGTGCCTAGCGCGCGGCGCATCATGGTCGGCTCCGTGCCGGTCGGCGGCGGAGCGCCGGTGGCGGTGCAGTCGATGACCTGCACCAGGACCGGCGACGCCGCGGCGACGCTCGCCCAGGTGCGGGCGCTCGTGGCCGCCGGCTGCGAGCTCGTGCGCGTGAGCCTGCCCACGGCCGAGGAGGCGCCGGCGTTCGCGCGCGTCGTGCGCGAGGCCCCGGCGTTGGCAGCGTGCGCCGCGCCCGTGCCCATCATCGCCGACGTTCACTATGACTGGCGCCTGGCGCTGGCGGCCATCGCGGCGGGGGCGGCCGGCATCCGCATCAACCCGGGCACGATGGCCGAGAAGCACGTCCGCGAGATCGTGCGCGTCGCTGCCGAGGCGCGCGTGCCCGCGGGGGGCGGGGGAGAGGGCGGCACTGCTGCGCCGGCCGCCCCCGCCGTCGTGCCCGTCGCGATTCGCATCGGCGTCAACGCCGGCTCGCTGCCACGCGACTTGCGGGGCAAGGCCGAGCGCGAGCCGGCGGCGGCGCTCGTGGAGGCCGCGCTGCGCTGGGCGGCGCGCTTCGACGAGTGGGGTTTTCACGCCTACAAGCTCTCCGTCAAGAGCTCAAGCGTCCCCGTCACCCTGGAGGCGTACCGGCTGCTGGCGGCGCGCACCGACGCGCCGCTGCACGTCGGCGTCACGGAGGCCGGCACGGTGTGGAGCGGCACGATCAAGAGCGCCGTGGGCATCGGCGCCCTGCTCGCCGAAGGCATCGGCGACACCGTGCGCGTGTCGCTGACCGGCGACCCGGTGGAAGAGGTGCGGGTCGCCTGGAAGATCCTCGCCGCGCTCGACTTGCGGCGGCGCGGCCCCGAGGTCATCTCGTGCCCCACGTGCGGGCGCACCGAGGTGGACATCGTGGGGCTCGCCGAGGATGTCGAGCGCCGCCTGGCCGGCGACGCTGCGCTGGCCGGCTCCGCGATCACCGTGGCCGTGATGGGCTGCCGCGTCAACGGCCCCGAAGAGGCGCGGCACGCCGACTACGGCATCGCCGCCGGGGCCGGCGAGGGCGTGCTCTTCGACCACGGCGAGCGCGTCGAGGCGTTGCCCGAAGGCCAGCTTGTCGACGCGCTCCTCGCGCGCATTCGCGCCGCCGGCGCCTGAGGCCCCCTTTCCCAAGCCGCCTGGGCATCCTTGCCCAAACGACTGTACCAGCAAGTCTGGCGCCGTCGCTGCCGATACCTTGAGCACAGAGTCGGCGAAGGGCGCAAGCCCAGGAGGCAAGGTCATGGAGAGGATGCGGAGCGAGGAGCGACCTCGCGTGGTAGCGGCAACGCGGGATGACGCCGGCGGGCGGCTCGCCGTCGACGCCGGCATGCTCGTCTTCCTCATCGGCCTGGCATTGCTCTTCGTGGCGAACGCCCCGTCCTAAGGAGGGACGATGACGGCGACGACACTCCATAAGCCTCCGGCCTATGTGTCGGAAACACCGCAGGACGCCGGGATCCTCGTGCTGCTGGCCACCCTGGGGGTGGCGCTCCTTGTGATCGGCACGATCGCCGTGCTGTTCGTGCTCACCCTGCCGACGATGTCGATCGGCGGCTGACGCCGCGCGGTCAGTCCCCGCTGGTGCGGTAGGCCCGCGCCTGTACCTCGTACATGTGCGCGTAGCGGCCCTGCAGCGCCATGAGCTCGTCGTGAGCGCCGCTCTCGACGATGCGCCCGCCCTCGAGGATGTGGATGCGGTCGGCAGTGCGCACCGTGCTGAAGCGGTGACTGATGAGCACCACGGCGCGGCCGCGGGCCAGCTCCTTGATGTGCTGGAAGACGCGCCACTCCGTCTCCGGGTCGAGGG
>CAIOZS010000045.1 GCA_903862845.1 uncultured Thermoleophilia bacterium | reverse complement strand
CGCGGCGGCCGCGGCGGCCGCGGCGCTCACGCTGCTCGCCGCCGCGGCCCTTGTCGCCTGCGGTTCGGGCTCGTCGTCGCCGCCCTCAGCGGCGGCCACGCCGATGAAGCTCAAGGTCATGGTGTTCAACATCGAGTACGGCGGCACGCAGGTGAGCTTTGCCAAGGTCGTCGCGGCGGTCAAGAAGGCCGACCCCGACGTGGTGGGGCTGGAGGAGGCCGAGACCAACACGCCGCGGCTCGCCAGGCTGGCCGGCTACCCGTACTTCAGCGGCGGCATGCAGATCGTCTCCCGCTATCCCATCCTCGAGCCTTCGGGCGCCCAGGGCGCCTACGCGCTGCTCGAGGTGCAGCCGGGCCGCGTGGTGGCCATCTCCAACGTCCACCTGCCGTCGGCGCCCTACGGGCCGAACTGGATCCGCGACGGCAAGACCGCGGCGCAGGTCGTCGCGCTCGAAAGCAAGGTGAGGCTGCCGGCCATCCAGCAGCAGGTCACGGTCTTGCCGCAGCTCGCCGGGCAGGGGATCCCGGTGTTCGTGACCGGCGATTTCAACTCGCCCTCGCACCTCGACTACACGGCGGCGGCGGTCGGGACGCGCAAGGAGGTCAAGTACGTGGTGGACTGGCCGGTGAGCCAGGCCATGGCCGCTGCCGGCTTCCGCGACTCCTACCGCGACGCGCACCCCGACCCGGTCGCGGATGCTGGCCTGACCTGGTGGGCGGCGCGGCCCAAGGTGGCGGGCTGGAATCCCACGGCCAAGGACCCGCAGGACCGCATCGACTACGTGTACGCGGCCGGCCCGTCGAAGACGCTGAGCAGCGAGATCGTCGGCGAGGTCGGCGACCCGGCCGTGAGCATCAGCTTGTCGCCGTGGCCGTCCGATCATCGCGCCGTGCTGTCGACCTTCGCGGTCACCCCGGGGCCGCTGCCGGTGCTGGTGGCGCCCGAGAAGCTGCTGGTCACGGTCGGCGAGCCTCTGGTCGTCACGTACCACTCGCCGGGGAGCGGCGGAGAGACGGTCGCGATCCGCAGTGCAGGTCAGGCGGGCGCCTCGGGCGACCCGGTGGCCAGCCAGACGGCCGGCGCGGCCGACGGCAAGCTGACGTTCGCCACCGCGGCCCTGCCACCCGGAGCGTACTCTGTGGCGCTGCTCGGCGAGGACGGCAAGGAGCTGGCGCGCGCGCCCTTCTGGCTGAAGGCCAGGGGCGCGAAGGTCCAGCTCACGACCGACAAGAGCGCGTACGCCCCCGGCGCGCCCATCATCGTGAGCTGGCAGAACGCGCCGGCCAACCGCTGGGACTGGCTGGGCGTGTACAAGGCGCCTGCCGACCCCGCCAACGACTACTACCTCATCTGGCAGTACACCGGCGGGGCGAGTGCGGGCACGGTGCACGGCATGCCCGCCGGCACGCTCGCCATGGACGGCAACACCATCGCAGGCTCGCCGTGGCCGCTGCCGCCGGGCGAATACCAAGTGCTCTATCTGCTGGCCGACGGTTACGAGTCCGTGGCCCGGGCGAGCTTCACGGTCACGAAGTAGGGAGGCGTGATGAGACATCTGCCGAAGGCGATCGCCACGGGCGTGTACGAGATCGGCCTGGGAGGCGTCAACGCCTTTCTGATCGACCTGGACGACGGTGGCCTGCTGCTCGTCGACGCAGGCTTTCCGCGCAGCGGGCCGCGCATCGGCCAGGCCATCCGCGACCTCGGCCGGGCACCCTCCGACCTGCGCGCCGTCGTGATGACCCACCTGCACGGCGACCACACGGGGGCGCTGGCCGAGGTGAAGAGCCGGACCGTCGCGGAGGTGTGGATGCACCCGGCAGACGCGGCGCTGGTGCGCGAGGGCGTGTTCGCGCGCCCGCTCGAGCCGGGGCCGGGTCTGCTGCGCAGCGGGATCGCCCGGCTCAGCGCGCTGCGGCCGGCGAAGCCCGGAGAGCCGATCGCCGTCGAGCACGAGGTCGAGGACGGCGAGACGCTGCCGTTCGCCGGCCTGAAGGCCGTGCACACGCCGGGGCACACGGCCGGCCACCTGGCTCTGCTGCTGCCGCGGGGCGGCGGCGTGCTCTTTGTCGGGGACGCCGCCACCAACTTCGTGCGTCTGAGCTGGGGGCCTATCTACGAGGACGTGGCCCAAGGCCGCGAGAGCCTCGCGAAGCTCGCGGCCCTCGACTTCGAGGTGGCCGCGTTCGCCCACGGCCGCGCGATCCGCGCGCGCGCCGGCGAGCGCTTTCGCGCGCGCTGGCCCTCCGCGTGCTGACGCGGCCGCGGGCAGGCGCTGCCTCTTGCGGCTCGGTGCGGTCGTCTGCGGCATGCGTGCGCACGTGCGTTCGCGAGCGGCGCCTCCTGTGGACATATCACGTGAACATGGGCCTCAAGGAGCCGAGTCGGCGTCGGCACGCCCGCGAGGGCCTGCGGCCTGCCGAGGGAGCTGCGGAGGCAGTCCGCTGCCCACGTGATGCGCAGACAGCGCACCTCTTGGTCAGCCCCAACACACGCCCACGGCCGTCACGTCGGCGCTCCGGAGCACAATAGTTGTGGAGTCACTCGATCGCAGGCGAGGTGAGGCCCGATGACGATCGACGGAGTCATGCGCGAACCTTTGCCGCTGGATCCATCGACGCGCCGGCATCGCACGCGAGTTGTTCAACAGCCTCGAGTCCCAGACTCCAGCTGAAAAGCTGGCAAGCATCGCTCCATCGACCGCCTGAACCCTCCGCCCTTATCTCGTGCTCCCGTCGTCATGGATCCGACGTCGCATGCCGATAGGCGAGACCACCAGCGTGCAGACGTCGCTCAGACCGACCGGATAGTGTGGACCGGCCGGGTGGCGTTCATTCAATCGAGTCGAAAGGGAAAGACATGGACACTGTGGCACAGGCGCAGCACCGCACGCGCCGACGGGTGACGCGTCTGGGAGCTCTTCTGGTTGCGGCAGCGGCTCTGCTCCTTGGCCTGGCGGCCATCGCGGCGGCCGGTCCCCAGTTCAGACTGGCTCCTGTGAACCCCGATTTCACAGCGGCCCTCAGCGCGCAGGGCTTCACGCCGCCGGCGCTGACCCTCAGCACCGGCCTGCCCGTCGGCGGCTACGTGCCCGACCCGTTCCTGGTGCGCACAAGCCCCGCCGCGGCGTCTCGCTTCGTGAGCCCCAGCCTGCCGGCCGCCTACGATCTGCGAGACCACGACAAACTGACCCCGGTACGCGACCAGGGCCAGTTCGGCACCTGCTGGGCTTTCAGCGCGATGGGCGTCCTCGAGTCGTTCCTCATGCCGGCCAGGCCCAGCGACTTCAGCGAAGACAACCTCGTCAACTACTCCGGCTACACGGCCACAAGCGGCGACTTCATGGCGCTTTACGACACCGGCGGCAACTACAGTATGGCGCTGGCTTACCTCGCCCGGCAGGCGGGTCCCAAGTCGGAGGGGGCTGATGCCTACGTCACCCCCGATTTCACCGTCGGGGCCACTACCCGGATCTGGATCGACGATGCGATGATGCTGCCGCCCAACGTCTTCCCGCAGTGGGGCGACGTGATCAAGACCGCCATCATGGAACAGGGTGCGGTCGCCACGATGATGTACTTTGACGAGACGGTCAACTGCTACGACGCCCTCAACGCAGCCTACTACTACGGCGGTACACAGGCCATCAATCATGGCGTCTGCATCGTCGGCTGGGACGACGCCTTCCCGAGAGCATCGTTCCTGCCTGGGCGGCAGCCCTCCAGCGACGGCGCCTGGCTCATCCGCAACAGCTGGGGCAAGGATTGGGGCCAGGGAGGGTACTTCTGGGTGTCCTACAAGGACACGGCCCTCGGTCAGGCCAACAACCTGGTGATCACGAAGGTGGAAGACCCAAGTGGGGCTCAGCGGGTGTACGGTCACGACCGCCTGGGCATGACCGGCGGCATGGGTTTCGCAGGTGAGGTCGCCAGCGAAACGGCATGGATGGCCGGCGTGTTCACAGCGTTGGGTAACGAACGAGTCTCGGCCGCGAGCCTGACCGTGCCGGCCCCCGGGACCGTCACCTTCTACGTCGGGCGGTCCCTCTCCAAGCTCGTGGAGGCCGGCACGAAGACGTTGTCCATGCCCGGCTTCTACACGATGGACCTGAAGGAGCCCCTGCGGGTAGCCAAGGGCCAGAAGTTCGTGGTCGCCGCACGGGTGCACACGCCGGACAACAGCTTCCCGGTGGCGTTGCAGTCCCCTCTGATCTTCGCGGGGTTGCAAGCGAACTGCACGGCGCGACCGGGGATGGGCTACGTGAGCCCCGACGGCAGCAAGTGGATAGACGCCACCACGCTCAGCGAGGGCACGACGGTCTGCCTGAAGGCGACCACCACCCGCTGAAGCGCAGCGGCCACGGCGCGGCCCGGCGGGGGCAAGGATCCGCCGTGCCGCGCCGTGCCGCGGGGAGTGACCGCGCGGCCCACGCCGGTTCCGGCGACCCGACCGCCGGTCGTCAAGTCGGGGAGTCCGCTCGTGGCAATGAGGGGCCTCATTGCGCGACAGGCTCCCCGGCCTTCGCGCGCCCCTTTCTTGTGTTGACTTTTCAGGCCGTGATTCAATCGTGCAGGCACCCGGTGACCGCGAGCGGAGGAGTATCCATGAAGGTCCTTATCGTCGGCAGCGGCGGCGTGGGCGAGTCCACAGCGGCCATCTTCAAGGCACGCGATCCGAAGGGCGAGCTGATCGAGAAGGTGGTGATGGCCGACCATGACCCGGCCAAGGCACAAGCCGTCTCGGCGCGCCTCGGGGACGAGCGGCGTTTTCCCGCCGCGCAGGTCGATGCCGCCGACGTCGCTGCGGTGGTCGCGCTCGTCAAGAAGCACGACGCCGACATCCTGTGCAGCTTTCTGCCGGTCAAGTACAACCTGTTCACGCTTGAGGCGGCGCTCAAGGCGGGCGTCCACCATCTCGACGCCTCCACGTCGCTGTCGAACCAGCATCCGACCGACCCCTTCAACCAGTGCGGCACGAAGAAGCTCGGCGAAGAGGAGTTCGCGCTCACGCCCCAGTTCGAGAAGATCGGCAAGCTGGCGCTCGCCGGCTGGGGCGTCGAGCCCGGCATGGCCGACTGGTTCTGCCGCTACGCCGCCGACCACTACTTCGACGAGATCGACGAGATCGGCGTGCGCGACGGCGCCAACCTCGAGATCCCCGGGGCCACCGGCATCAGCTTCGGCTTTTCGATCTGGATGACCGTGGAGGAGTGCACCAACCCCGCCGTCTGCTGGGAGAAGGACCGGGGCTTCTACACCGTGCCGCCCCTCAGCGAGCCGGAGCCCTTCTACCTGCCCGAGGGCATCGGCTGGGTGGAGTGCGCCCACGTGGAGCACGAGGAGGTCATCGCCATCGGCCGCACCCACGAGCTGCTCAAGGGCGTCAAGAAGGCGACCTTCAAGTACGCGCTCGGCGACGAGCTCATCGCCGCCATGGAGGTCTTCAAGTCGGTGAACCTGCACAAGACCGGCAAGATCACCGTCGAGGGCTGCGAGGTGTCGCCGCGCGCCGTGCTCGAGGCCGCGGCGCCCGACCCCAACGAGATCGGCAAGCAGTACGTCGGCCAGACCTGCGCCGGCACCTGGGTCAGGGGCCGCAGGGACGGCATGGCGCGTGAGGTGTACGTGTACCAGGTCGCCGACAACCAGGAGTGCGTCGCCAAGTACGGCACGCAGGGCGTGGTGGCGCAGACGGCGTTCACGGGGAATATCGCGCTGGAACTGCTGGCCACCGGCAAGCTCCAAGGCTACAAGGGCAACCCGGAGGCCGGCGTGCGCGTGCCGCAGGAGTTCGGGGCCGACGATTTCGTGCGGCTGATGAGCGAGTACGGTTTTCCCGGCGGCGTGCTCGAGATGGATGCGGAGTACAAGCGCGCCCGGGATCACGGGGCGCTGCTGGCGCCGGTGCTATGAGCGCGCGAGGGCGGGGCGGCGGCATGACCGCAGCGCGGTTCGAGGGAAAGGTGGCGCTCGTCACCGGCGGGGCGTCGGGGATCGGGCTGGCGACGGCGAGGCGGCTGCTCGAAGAGGGAGCCGCGGTCGTGATCGCCGATCTGAACGGCGAAGCCGCCGCGGCCGCGGCCGCCGACCTGCATGGCCGCGGCCTCCTGGCCGTGCATGCCGCGCGCTGCGACGTCACGCGCGGCGACCAGGTGAAGGCGCTCGTCGGCGACCTCGTCGTCCGCCACGAGCGCCTCGACGTGCTCTTCAACAACGCCGGCATCTTCGAGCCCGGCGAGGTCCACGAGATCGACGAGGAGGCGTGGGACCGCCAGCTCGGCGTCAACCTGCGCTCTGTGTACCTGGTGTCGCACCACGTCGTGCCGGTGATGCTCGCGCAAGGCGGCGGCGCCATCGTCAACAACGCCTCCGTGGCCGCGCTCGTCGGCGACCACAACGGCGCCGCCTACTGCGCGAGCAAGGGCGGCGTCGGCCAGCTTACGAAGGCCATGGCGCTCGACTACGCGACGCGTGGGATCCGCGTCAACGCCATCTGCTGCGGCGAGATCGACACGCCGCTGTTCGTGCGCGAATCGGGGCAGCTCGGCATGACGCCCGGCGAGTACCGGGCGATCCTGAGCGAGGCGCACCCCATGGGCCGTATCGGCCTGCCGTCCGAGGCGGCCGCCGCGGTCGCCTTCCTGGCCAGCGACGACGCGAGCTTCGTCACCGGCGTGCTGCTGCCGGTCGACGGCGGCTACTCTGCGACCTGAGGAGGCCGGCATGCGTGGATTGGACGGCAAGACGGCGCTGGTCACGGGCGGCTCGTCGGGGCTCGGCGAGGCGATTGTCTACCGGCTCGCCGAGGAGGGCGTGAGCGTCGCCGTCGGCGGCCGCGACGCGGCGAAGACGAAGGCGGTCGCCGAGCGCGCGGCCGCACGCTCCCGCGAGTGATGACCCGGGCGCTGGCCATCGACCACGGCCCCGACGGCATCCGCGTGTGCAGCGTCAGCCCGGCGATCTTCGACACGCCGATGCTGGCCAACGCCATTGCCGCAGCGCCCGATCCCGTGGCCTACACCGACGGCATGGAGGAGGCCTACCCGCTGAGGCGCATCGGCCGGCCGCAGGAGCTCGCCGCCATGGTCGCCTTTCTGGCCTCCGACGAGGCGAGCTTCGTGACCGGCCGCACCTTCGTCGTGGACGGCGGCGTGACCGCCTGATACCAATCGTGGCTACCGCCATGCCGGATGAGCACGCACCCCATCGACCGCAAGGAGCGGACGAGCTCGGAGCGCTTCATGCGACGCTCAACTCACCGACCTTGTGCACGCAAGGGATCTGCCCCGAGGTGAGCTCAT
>CAIOZS010000044.1 GCA_903862845.1 uncultured Thermoleophilia bacterium | reverse complement strand
GACGGTGGTCTTCGTCCACTGCGTGGGCTCCCGCGACCCCGAGAAGGGCATGAAGTACTGCAGCAAGATCTGCTGCATGTACAACGCCAAGCACGCGATGCTCTACAAGCACAAGGTGCACGACGGCCGCGCCGTGGCCTTTTACATGGACATCCGTGCGGCCGGCAAGGGCTACGACGAGTTCAGCCGGCGGGCTATCGAAGAAGACGCGGCGGAGTACATCAGGGGCCGCGTCAGCAAGATCTACCGCGACGGCGACGTGGTCAAGGTGTGGGGCTACGACACCTTGAGCCAGGAGCAGGTCGTGATCGACGCCGACATGGTCGTGCTGGCCACCGCCATCCGCCCGCAGCCCGGCATCGAGCTGCTCGCCCAGACCTTGAGCATCAGCTACGACGAGAACGGCTTCATCAACGAGGCGCACCCCAAGCTGCGCCCCGTCGAGACCAACACCGCCGGGGTGTTCGTGGCCGGCGCCTGCCAGGCGCCGCGCGACATCCCCGACAGCGTGGCGACGGCCAGCGCCGCGGCCGCCAAGGTCATGAGCCTGTTCAGCGCCGACGAGCTGGAGCGCGAGCCGGCGGTGGCGATCGTCAATGAGAACACCTGCATCGGCTGCATGAACTGCGCCAAGGTGTGCCCCTACGGCGCCATCGAGCAGCGCGACGTCTGTACCGTCGACGGCCACGTCTGCGGGCACACCGCCTACGTCAACCCGGGCGTGTGCCAAGGCTGCGGCACGTGTCAGGCGGTCTGCCTGAGCAAGAGCGTCGAGCTGCAGACCTTCACCGACGAGCAGATTTACAGCGAGATCAACGCGCTCTGCGCGTGGGAGTGAGATGAGCGACATCATCGACGGCCCGGCCTGCGAAGAGCTCGTCGCCGTGAGCCCCGCGCGCCGTCAGGCGCGCACGCGCTTGGCCGCGCGGATGGCCTGCGTCGCCGTCGCCGCGGTCATGGTGTTGCTGGCCCTGTGCGGTGCCGGCCCGAACGCGATGGCTTCCATGCGCGCCGCGACCACCTCGGGGCCCTCCGCCCCTGACTCCACGCCGTCGTGGCCGGCGCCGACTGCGGGGATGCTCGCCTTGCGCGCGGCCAATCCCGCGCCCGGCCGGCTCGAGCGTCTGCCGGACGGCCGGCAGCTGCA
Organism: uncultured Thermoleophilia bacterium; assembly: GCA_903862845.1. Lineage (GTDB taxonomy): Bacteria > Actinomycetota > Thermoleophilia > UBA2241 > UBA2241 > CAIXSE01. The sequence continues at coordinate 10,729 of CAIOZS010000044.1, read as the reverse complement.
CATGACCGTCGTCGGGTCGGGCCGACCCACGGTCGTCATGGAGGCCGGCGCGGGTGACTGGAGCCTCACCTGGTGCCTCGTGGCTCCCAGGGTGGCGAGGGGGTCGTCGCGCGTCGCCGGGACGCGCGTCGTCACCTACGATCGTGCGGGGCTGGGATGGAGCGACCCCACAGGGAGACCGCCGACCGCCACCGGCTACGTGCGCGATCTGCACGACGGGCTCAAAGGGGCAGGCATCCGGCCCCCGTATGTTCTCGTCGGGCATTCGATGGGTGGCGTCTACGCGCGGCTCTACGCCCACAGGTACCCGCTCGAGGTCGCCGGCGTCGTCCTCGTCGACCCGGGTGACGAACGGCTGCCCGTCGCGGTAGGAGCGCAGAGCGCGGCGGCCATCGCCTCCGGGGCCGCCGCCATGGCCACCCTCTCTGCGCAGAAAGCCCGCCAGGCGGCCACCGGAGCCTTCGTCGACGATCCGTCGGGGCTCCCCACGGACCCGCGCTGGCCCGCCGGGACGACGGCGCCGTACCACGCGCTCTACGCCGCGGACCCATGGGTCTTCCAGACGATCGGGCTGGAGGCAGGAGCGGCCGTCGCGATCTGGCGTGAGGTCGCGGCAGACCGCATCACCAGCCTCGGCGACATCCCCTTGGCCGTCGTGCGCTCCAGCAAGCGGATGGGCCTCTCCGGCGTGCCCGCACTGGCGGCGCATGAGGACCGCGTCTGGCGCCGCCTCCAGGCGGCTCAGGCCCGGGAGTCGTCGCGCGGCCGCCTGATCATCGCGCCGCGCAGCGACCACTACGTGCAGCTCGCCGACCCGCACCTTGTGACGACGGAGATCCTCCGCGTGGTCGCGAAGGCGCGCGTCCTGGCACAATAGAGGATAAGACTTGCCCTGTTTGCTGTGCGCCCCTACACTGGCTTCGGGAGTACAATCTCCCCTCGCACCGGCACCAGGCACGAGATGGGCGGCCACCGCGCAGCCCGTGCGCAGGAGAAGGGCAGGAAACAGATCGATGGACCCCGGTGTCGGCCAAGGTCGCGGCGCGTGCGAGGCGATCTGCCTGAGCGACAGCGTCGAGCCCAGGATCTTCACCGGTGGACAGGTCTGCAGCGAGATCGACGCGCTCTGCGCGTGGGAGTGGGATGAACGACGAGAGTGATAGGCGCCAGGACGGCGCGGCCGACGTCGCGTTCGAGCCGCGCATCACGGCCTTCGTCTGCAACTGGTGCACCTACACCGGCGCCGACCTCGCCGGCACCAGCCGCCTGCACATGGCCAGCAACGTGCGCATCATCCGCCTGCCGTGCACCGGCCGCATCGACCCGCTGTTCATCATCAAGGCCTTCGAGCGCGGCGCCGACGGCGTCATCGTCAGCGGCTGCCACCCGGCCGACTGCCACTACACGTCGGGCAACTACCACGCCCGGCGGCGCTTCGCCGTGTTCCACGACCTCATGGAGTTCATCGGGGTCGACCCGCGGCGCATGACCTTCAGCTGGGTCTCGGCGAGCGAAGGCGCCAAGTGGCGCGACGTGGTCGACGAGGCCGTGCGCAGCGTTCGCGAGCTCGGCCCGTACGACGCCTACCGGGCGTTGGCGCCCGTCGGGGATCGCGAGATATGAGCGACACCGTCACGACCGAGGTCCCGGTGTACGCGGGCGTCGCAGAGCTGCGCAGGATCGCCCGCGAGCTCCTCGACGCCGGCGACGTGCGCGTCATCATCGGCTGGGAGCACGCCCGCCGTGGCGCGCGGCCGGTCTTCATCACCGATGCGGCCGATGCGGACAGGCTCATCTTCGATGCGCGTTGCGTGCACAACCTCGTCACCTATCTGAACCCGCGTCGCGACAACGTCGCCGAGCTCGGCAAGATCGGCCTCGTGGTCAAGGGCTGCGATGCCAAGGCGGTCGCGGGCCTGCTGCGCGAAGCGCAGCTCACCCGCGACGACGTTGTGCTCATCGGCGTGCGCTGCGGCGGCGTGCTTGAGGAAGCGGAGCTTCCTCGGGCCGCGCCGCTCGGCCCCGAGAACGTCGCCCCACGGTGCTTCGGCTGCGACAACCGCGAGCCGGAGCTCGTCGACCACCTGCTCGGCGAGTCGCAGCCCGAGCCCCCCCGGCCGCTCACGACCATCGACGAGCGTGTCGCGGCGCTCGACGCGCAGCCGCTCGAGAAGCGCTGGGCCTTCTGGACCGAGCAGTTCGGGAGGTGCGTGCGCTGCTACGCGTGCCGTCAGGTGTGCCCGCTGTGCGTCTGCGAGCGCTGCGTGGCCGAGAAGAGCCGGCCGCAGTGGATCGAGGCGTCGCCGCACCCGCGCGGCAACCTCAGCTGGAACATCACGCGCGCGCTCCACCTCGCCGGCCGCTGCGTGGACTGCGGCGAGTGCGAGCGTTTCTGCCCGGTCGGCATCCCGCTCAGCCTCGTGAACCGCAAGCTGCAGCAGATCGTCGCCGAGCGCTACGACTACGCCGTGAGCGACGACCCAGAGCACGCGGCGCCCATCGGCGACTACCGCCTCGACGACAAGCAGGAGTTCATCAAGTGACGAGCGCCGACCCGACACGCGGGACGTACTTCATCACGGAGGACGACCTGCGCGCGCTGACCGGCGAGCTGCTGGGCGCGGGCACGGAAGTCATCGCGCCCGTGGCGCTGGACGTCTGCGCCTCGCCCTCGGCGATTGCCTCGTCGGCCTGCCTGCGCCCCGGCGTCAAGCCCATCGACATCGAGTACCGTGCCCTCGAGAGTGCCGCCCAGCTCAACCTCGGCAGCGGCCTTCCGGTGCTTTCGCTCAAACAGTACTTCCTGCCCGAATACGAGGCGCTCTGCTGCTGGCGTCAGCACGGCACCGAGATCGAGATCGAGGCAGTGCCCACGGAGTTTGCGCCTCGCGTCGTGCTGGCGGCGAAGCCCTGCGACAGCGCCGCCCTCGCCGTTGTCGACAAGGTCATGAACTGGGACTACGCGGACGAGTTGTGGAACGGGCGGCGTGAGGCGACGACGATCGTCAACCTTGCCTGCCCAGTGGTCGACGAGAGCTGCTTCTGCACGGCCGTCGGCACCGCGCCAGACGACGCCAAGGGCGCCGACGCCCTGCTCACTCCCGTCGAGGGCGGCTTCCTGATGGAGGCGACCACCGACAAGGGGCGCGCCCTGGTAGAAGCCCATGCGGCGCGCTTCACGGCGGAGGAGGGCGCCGGCGGCGCGGGCGCCCGCGGCCGGCAGGCCGCGGAGGAGCGCGCCGCCGCCCGCGCCCGCGCCGCCGCCAACCTTGAGATCGACGCCGCGTCGGTGCGCGACTGGATCGACACGCACTTCGAGGACCCGCTGCTGGCCGCGCTCGGCGTGCGCTGCAACGGCTGCGGCGCCTGCTCGAGCGTGTGCCCCACCTGCCACTGCTTCGACATCGTCGACGAAGAAGAAGGCATCGGCAAGGGCACCCGGCGCCGCTGCTGGGACACCTGCCAGGCGCCGACCTTCACGCTGCACGCCAGCGGCCACAACCCGCGCGACAGCCAGAACCCGCGCTATCGACAGCGCATCAATCACAAGTTCGCCATTTACCCGCTCAAGTTCGGCGAGGTGCTGTGTACGGGCTGCGGCCGTTGCACGCGCGTCTGCCACGCCGGCCAGGACCTCGTTGAGATCCTCCAGGCCATCGATATCGCCGCGCGGCGGCGCGAAGCGGTATCGCCGTGAACATCTACCAGCCGCAGCTGGCGCTCGTGACGGCGGTCACGGAAGAGACTCCCGACACGCGCACCTTGCGCCTCGAGCTCAAAGACGAAGCGCTGCGCAACGCCTTCGCCTTCCACGCCGGGCAGTTCGGCGAGTACAGCGTGTTCGGCGCCGGCGAGAGCACGTTCTGCATCGCGAGCCCGCCGACCCGCAAGGGCTTCATCGAGTGCAGCTTCAAGGCCGTGGGCAAGGTGACGAGCGCGCTCCGCGAAGTGAACGTTGGCGACACCGTGGGCTTCCGCGGTCCGTACGGCAACTGGTTCCCGGTGGACGACTGGAAGGGCAAGGACGTCGTGTTCATCGCCGGCGGCATCGGCCTGGCGCCGGTGCGCTGCGTGATCTGGAACGTGCTCGACCGCCGCGACGAGTTCGGCGACGTGACCATCGTCTACGGCGCGCGCTCCGTCGTTGACCTCGTGTACAAGCGCGAGCTGCAAGAATGGGCCTCGCGCTCCGACGTCAGGATCGTGACCACCGTGGATCCCGGCGGCCAGACGGATGACTGGAAGGGCGAAGTCGGCTACGTCACGCCGGTCGTCGAGGCGACGGCGCCGCAGGCGCAGAACGCCGTCGCCGTGCTCTGCGGGCCGCCCATCGTGGTCAAGCTCACGCTGCCTGTGCTCGAGAGGCTCGGCTTCGCCGACGACGCCATCTTCACCACGCTGGAGAACCGCATGAAGTGCGGCCTCGGCAAGTGCGGCCGCTGCAACATAGGGCCCGTGTACGTGTGCAAGGACGGGCCCGTCTTCACCGCCGCCCAGCTCAAGGAGCTCCCGGCGGAGTATTGAGGTCCGGCGCGTCCCGAACGGCGGGGGCTGCTACGCTGCCCGCCCTACCCGCCGAAGATGTCGGCAGCCGTCACGGCGATCGCGCCGACGGGTAGATTCCCCACGTCAGAGCGCGCGCAAACCGCGTACGTGACTACCGCGGCGCGCCGCGGTAGTCGTGAACCTCGTCGCTCAAGGTCGGCAGCGAGCGCGCGTCCGTCGATGCGCTTCGCCCACTTTGCCTCGCCGATCAGCACGGCTTCGCCCGGGCGCCCCGCGAGCCCCACGGCGTCGAGCTCGACGGAGCTGTCCGCCGTCCACCATGGGCCTACAGCCACGATGTCGTCACGCAGTTCCCCCGCCTCGATCATGCGTCGCAGATGCCAGCGAAACGCCTCTTCCCAGGGCCATCCCAGGGCGTCGTCGAGCGCCGCTTCCATGGCTCGCGCCGCCGCGCCGCCGAGGCCTCGGTCGATCTCTGCGCGATAGCGGTCGACGACGCCAAGCCAGAAGGCGAGATAGTTGTCGGCGATCCTGTAGGACCGTCGTCTCGTGCGTCCGAGGAGCTCTGTGACCGGCATGACGCGCTGCACCAGCCGCAGCTCGGTCAACCGGTCGAGCGTGCGTGTCGGCTCTGCTCCCACCGCTGCCGCGATCTCGTTGTGCTTGGTCCTCCCGGCGGCGATGGCCCGCAAGACCGTGCCTCCCAGCCCGCTTACGTCACCCTCGGTCGCCAGCAGGAACTGGCCCTCGGTGAGCAGCAGAGCCCCAGGCCTGCAGAAGAGATCGCTCAGATTTGCCGCGACAGAATGATCTTCGTTCCACCACGACAGGTAGAGGGGCACGCCACCGAGCAACCCCCACACCAGGGCGCGGCGCTCCGCAGTCGATCGCGGCAGCATCAGTGCGGCCTCGTGAGGGCGAAACGGATGCACCTGAAGCCTCAGCCCAAAGCGCCCGAAGAGTGGCGCACGCTCCTCCTGGAGCTTGAGCATCGTGCGGACCGCCGACCCACACACGACGATGCGGAGCTGTGTCTGCCGGGCGGCTCGTTCAAGAAAAGCGCGCAGCGTGCCTTCGAGATGCGGGGCGGACGCCAGCAGGTCAGGGAACTCATCGAGAACCAGCAACAATGGATCGTCGACCGCCGCGGCCGCGAGTGCGTCGAGGGCGTCGTCCCAGTCGCTGAAGGGGCGCGCCGACAGATCGCGCGTGCCGGCCGACACCACGGCCGCGGCAGCTCGCGAAAGGATGCGCAGCTCGTCGGCCAGCGGTCGCCCCGCGCCGGTGTGGGAGACACTCGGGCGATCTTTGGCGAACTGCTGGATGAGCATCGTCTTGCCGACCCTGCGCCTACCCCAGACCAGGCCGATCTGCGCCGCGTCGGCGGCCCACCAGCGCTCCAGTGCGGCCAGCTCTTCCGTCCTGTTGACGAACTTCTGCATGACACCAGAGTAACTTACCTGTTAGGTAACTTACAACAGTGGTAAGTTACACCGGCCGTCGAGATCCTGCGGCGCAGCAGATCGAGCGCGACAGATGCCTACCAGAGCCGACAGCTCTACGCCGGCGGGTCCAGAAAGGCGAAGACGGCGTCCAGCATGTGCTCCAAGACGGGCCAGGACGCCTCCCCGTGGGCATCGCGAGTGTCGGAGTGCCTGGTTTGTAGCACCCACTGCAGTACCCCTGTCAGCGTCGGGGTACGCAGATGTCGAGGTCGAAGAGGTCGTGGAGGCGTTTCTGGGTGGCGTCGGTGTCGGTGAGGATGCGCTGCGCGCGGTCGGCCTTTGCTCCCGGTGGGGTAGAGCAGGAGCAGGGGCACGCTGACTGATATCGCCGTCAGATCGCCGCCGCCGTGCCGACAGAAGTCTGGCGAGGCAACGGAGACCCCACCCTCGAGCTACGAACGCGGCTGCGTCTGCCATCGTGCTGTAGACTCGCTTTCGTTTCGCGGTGCAACAGGACTCGCCGAGATCGAAGGAGGCCGGGATGGATACTTGTCGCGACGCTGCTCACCACCGGAGGTTCGCCGTGCCCCCGTTCCATTTCCGTTCGTCGCTGCCCATCGTCGCCGTCGGCCTCATCGCGCTGGCGTCGCTCATCGGCTCCGGGTGCTCCTCTGGCGCCGGCTCCAGCGCTGGTCCGAGCAGCACTGGCGCCGACAACAGCAAGGCGCTCGAGGGCAAGGTCTGGAAGGCGACCGAGATAGCGGGAGTGACGACGGTCCTTGCCGACAAAGGCACCGAGGTCACCGCCGTATTCGCCGCCGGCGAACTGGCCGGCTCCGGCGGCGTGAATCGCTACGCCGCAGCCTACGAGACCCAGGCCGGAGATGGGATCAAGATCTCGCAGCCTGCGGCGACACTTATGGCAGGCCTGCCGGAGGCGATGACGCAGGAGCAGGCGTACTTCGCGGCGCTGACCAAGGCAACGAAGTTCGCCGTGACCGCGGAATCGCTGACGCTCATGGACGACCAGGGCACCACGCTCGTCCGCTACGCGGTCGTTCAGCCCACGGCGCTCGAGGGGACCGAGTGGCACGCTCTGGCATACAACAACGGCAAGGACGGTCTGCAGTTGCTGGCTGCCTCGAGCGCCATAACGGCGAACTTCGGGTCCGACGGGAGCTTGGCCGGCAACGCGACCATCAACCAGTACTCGACTGCGTACACGACGTCGGGCGACGCTATGTCGATCGACGAGAAGATCAGATCGACGCAGATGGCGGGGCCGGCGGACCAGATGCAGCAGGAGGCCGCGTATCTGGCGGCGCTACCCAGGACTGCCACGTTCACGATCGAAGGCGATGAGCTCTGGTTGCGGGACTCGAGCGGCGCGGCGCTGGCCCAGTACGTCGCCAAGTAGAAAGGGCGTCGCGAAACGTTTGGCGCCGCATGGGACTCGCCGGGGCAAGATGTGACCACGGTGACTCGCTGGTCCACTTCGCGCGCGCCAATTCGCGGGCATTCGGCTTGCGGTTTCGCGGCTGAGCCCTGGTTGCGACAAGCGCGGCGGCGAACGACTCGGCCGCCGGCGGGACGCGGCGCCTGCGTCTCACGTCCACGCGCGCCAACTCCAAGCTCGCGGGTGATACCATCGCTGCCATGAGACGACGTCGCCGCCGATGCTCCCGGCGACTGTCGCCCGCCCTCCGTGAGCATGCGGGAGGATCGTCATGGTCAAGTCATCGTCGAGGATCGGCGTGTTCATCGCCGGCATGCTCGTTGCTGTGCTGGTGCTCGTGCTCCTCATGGTAGTCGGCGTGCTGCCGGTCAAGACGGAGAAGACCACGCCGCAGACAAGCGCTGCTGCCGCTGCGGCCGGCGAACTGACGCCGCTGCAGGTCTACCAGCAGGAAGGCGCCGGCGTCGTTGAGGTCCTTGCGAGCTTCGGCGCAACCAGCAGCGGCTCGCCGTCGGCGGCTTCGTCCCCGTCCGGGCAGGGGCTCGGCACGGGCTTCCTGGTCTCGAGTGACGGCTACATCCTCACCAACGACCACGTCATCACGAGCAATGGCCAGGTGGCAGACGCCGTCGAGGTCGTGTTCAAAGGCCCGGCCGGGTCGAAGGCCGACGGCACGCCCGTCGCGGCGACGATCGTGGGTGGTGACGAGGCCAACGATGTGGCCTTGCTCAAGATCGACCCGGCTCAGGCACCCGTCGTGCATCCGCTGTCACTCGGTGACTCGACCAAGGTGCAAGTGGGCGAGCCCGTTGTCGCCATCGGCAGCCCGATGGGCCTCTCCTTCTCGGTGAGCTCGGGCATCGTCTCGGCCACCGACCGTACCTTGCGGTCCCCTACCGGCGCGGTGATCCCCGGCGGCATCCAGACCGACGCCGCCATCAACACGGGCAATTCCGGCGGCCCGCTCATCGACTCCTCCGGCAAGGTCATCGGCATCAACACCATGATCGCCTCGCATTCGGGTGGCAGCCAGGGCCTGGGCTTCGCGGTGCCCATCAACACCGCCGTTACGATTATGGATCAGATGAAGACTGGCGCCGCCGCGGGCTACGCCTACCTCGGCGTGTCGGGCCAGACGCTGAGCGCCGACCTCGCGACTGCGCTCGGGGTGAGCGTGAGCCAAGGCGTGCTCGTGGCGGACGTGGCCGTTGGCAGCCCGGCGGCCAAGGCGGGCATCATCGGCGGCAGCCGGCAGATCGTGATCCAGGGCCAGACCTACATGACCGGCGGCGACGTGATCGAGGCGATCGACGGCAAGGCCGTCACCAGCGCCGACGGCCTCGTCGCCGTCGTAAGTCAGCACAAGCCCGGCGATACGATCACGCTCACCGTGGTGCGCGGCGGGCAGACGAAGCAGGCGCAAGCGACGCTCACGGAGCGGCAGAGCGGCGCCTGAGGGCGCGTCGCCACGATCTTCCTGCGCTACGTCTCATGTTTGCATGGTCCAAGCCGGCCGTAGAGAGGGGCAATGATGAGTCAGACCGGAAGCCGTACTGGTCCGCGGAGCGCGGGCCGCTCCAAAGAAGACGCCGCTGAGCGTCCGCAAGGGTCGGCCGCGTCCGCCCGCGAGTCCGTCCGCGTCAGCCACGAGGAATGGGCGGCGCAAGGCAAGGCCGCGCGCCTGCGGGCGTCGAGGTCGAGCCACGCAAAGTGGGAGCCCGCGGCGAACCGGCCGGACCCGATCGCGCTGCTCGAAGAGCAGGCAACGAGCCGGGTCGCCGAGCTCGTCCCGATCCGCCACGGGCGCATGTTGGCCTCGCCGTCCGCTTTCTACCGCGGCGCCGCGTTCATCATGGCGGCGGACCTCGCCGCGACCCCCGCCTCCGGCTTCGCCGTGCAGATCTGCGGCGACGCACACCTGCTCAACTTTGGCCTGTTCGCGTCGCCCGAGCGCCAGATGCTGTTCGATATCAACGACTTCGACGAGACGCTGCCCGGCCCATGGGAGTGGGACGTGAAGCGCCTGGCGGCGAGCTTCGAGGTCGCCGGCCGCGACCTCGGCTTCTCGCCGTCTGACCGCCGTGACATCGTCACCGCGGGCGTCCACGAGTACCGCGAGGCGATGCGCCGGGCGGCGAACATGGGCGCCCTCGAGGCCTGGTACGCGCACCTCACCGCCAACGATCTGGAGTCCTGGATCCAGGCCGAGGTGCGCGAGAAGCGCCTCGGCAAGAAGGCCGCAAAGGACGCGGCCGGGGTCATCGCCAAGGCCAGGTCCCGGGTGCATTCGCGCTCCTTGGCCAGGCTCGTCGGCGAGGTCGACGGCAAGCTCCGCATCGTCGCCGATCCCCCGCTGGTCGTGCCCATCGACGACCTGGTCCTGCCGGGAACGGCGCGCGAGAAGACGGAGGCGTGGATGCGCGGGCTGGTCCGGACCTACCGGCGCTCGCTGGCCGCGCGGCATCACCCGATCGAGGAGTTCCGTTATGTTGACACCGCGCGCAAGGTGGTCGGTGTCGGCAGCGTCGGTACCCGTGCGTGGATCTTCCTCTTCCTGGGTCGCCAGCGCCAGGCCCCTCTGTTCCTGCAGGCCAAGGAGGCACAGGCCTCCGTCCTGGAGCGCTTCGTCGGCAAGAGCGAGCACGCGAACCACGGCCAGCGCGTCGTCGAGGGCCAGCGCCTGATGCAGGCGGCCAGCGACATCTTCCTCGGCTGGCTGCGCCTCAAGGGTCTCGACGGCCAAGCGCGCGACTATTACGTGCGCCAGCTCCACGACTGGAAGGGCAGCATTGAGGTCGGGGCCCTGCGCGTGCCGGGGGCCACTCTCTATGCCCGCCTGTGTGGGGCGACCCTGGCTCGCGCACACGCGCGCCTGGGCGACAGGGTCGCGATCGCCGCGTACCTCGGCAAGGGCGACGCCTTCGACCGGGCGCTCGCGGACTTCTCCGTCGCCTACGCAGATCAGAACGAGCGGGACTTCGAGGCCTTCGTCAAGGCGGTGAAGGCGGGGCGGCTGAGCGCGGAGACGGGTTTCTGAGGGAGACTGCCCGCCCGCCATCAGCAGCACCGCCGCGACGACCCAGCACGTGGTGAACGGCACGCCGAGCCACCAAAGCAGCGGCAGCCGGATGAGATCCACGAAGGCGACGGCGGCCGGGCGAAGAGCTGGATCATCGGTGGCCGCTCAAGAAAGGGGATGGGCCGCGACGACTGGGGGGCAGTCATCGCGGCCCATGTGGGGCCAGCGGCTCCCGGGCGTCAGGAGGTAGAACACCCGGGCAAGTGGGCACCGACTCGGTGGGGGCACACCGTACTTCAGTCG
>CAIOZS010000043.1 GCA_903862845.1 uncultured Thermoleophilia bacterium | reverse complement strand
GAGCAGCGTGAAGCCGTCGTTGCAGTAGACGTTCATGTAGCCGGGCGTGGTCTTGATGTCCTCTTCGGCGATCGTGTCCAGGGTCTCCTGCAGGTAGCCCGGCCAGTAGGTCGCGGTGAAGAGGCTCGGGTAGTTCGACCCGGGCAGACCGGACGAGTGGTTCATCAGCATGCGCACGGTGATCTGTCGCCAGGCGGGTGAGAAGGCGGTGAACGACGGCACGTAGCTCGAGAAGGGGGCGTCGAGGTCGACGAGCCCCTGGTCGGCCAGCTTCATGACGGCGACGGTGGCGAGCATCTTGCTGACTGAGCCGATGCCGTACATGGTGTCCGCGCCGGGCGCCGTCTGCGTGGCCTTGTCGGCGTAGCCGAAGCCCTGGCTCCAGACGACCTTGTCGCCGCTCACGAAGGCGACCGAGATGGACGCGGCGCCCGACTCCTTCAGAAGCGCGTTCGCGGCAGCCTGTGCGTCCCTGATGGTCGCCGACCAGCGGCCGGTCTTGGCCGCGTGCGTCGCGGCGACGGTGGCCGCGCCCGCCTGCGGCGGCGCGGCCTGCGCCGGCGCCGAGGCGGCGGCGACGACCCCCAGCGTCAGGACGATCGTCAGGGCGAGCAGTGCCCGCCGCGCGTACGTGCGCAGGTCGTGGGTCATGGTGGTTCCTCCTCCGTGCAGATCCCCTGGCGTCCCCGGGCGCGCGGCTCCGCAGCAGCGGCCCGCCGTCACGCGTGTCCAACACTACCAACTAATCGGCCGCGCGTGCTCGAACCTTGACCTCGGGGGCGCCGGGCCCGCCGACGGCCGCCGCCTGCGATACGATGGGCTCATGACTGACGACGTGAACGGCGCCGTGCAGGAGGCGCCGCCGAAGAAGCGCAAGCGCCTCAGCACCAGCAGCCGGATCCTCATCGGCCTTGGTCTGGGCGCTCTGTGCGGCATCCTGTTCGGCGAGCTGATGAAGCCGCTCGGCGTGGCCGGCGACGCGTACGTCAAGTTCACGCAGGTCACGGTGCTCCCCTACATCCTGCTCTCGCTCATCCACGGCGTCGGCAGCCTGAGCAAGGACACGGCCAAGCGCCTGGCCACGCGCGGCCTGCCGGTCATCCTGATGTTCTGGATCGTGATCGTCTCCGTCTACCTGATCGTCGCGTCGTCGTTCCCGGCGCGCACCGCGGCCACGTTCTACGATCCCAACCGCTTCCCCGGCGCCAAGACGCAGGCCTTCGACTGGATGAGCTACATCCCATCGAACCCCTTCGCTTCCCTGGCCGACGGCATGGTCCCGGCCGTCGTGATCTTCAGCCTGTGCGTGGGCATCGCGCTCGTCGGGGTCTCCCACAAACAGGGCTTCCTCAACGGCGTCGACTTCGTCAACGGCCTGTTGGGGCGCGTCAACCACGCCACGTTCGTGTACATCTCGCCGTTCGGCGTTTTCGCGATCATGGCCAACACCGTCGGCACGCTCTCCAGCGAGAGCTTCCTGGGCGTCGCCGTCTACTTCGCCACCTACGTGGGGGCCGTGGTCCTCATCGTGGCCTGCGCGCTGCCGCTGCTGACGGCGGTCTTCACCGGCGTCACGTACCGGCAACTGCTCTCGGCGTTCAAGGCGCCGCTGCTGCTGGGCTTCAGCACCGGCAGCGCCTTCATCACGCTGCCCCAGCTCGGGCAGGCGGCCAAGGAGCTGCTGCAACTCCGCGGCGCCCCGGAGGACTCCGCCAAGGAGGTGACGGACACCATCATCCCGGTCGCCTACGCGCTGCCGCTCACCGGCAAGTTCGCCGTCTTCCTCTTCCTGCCGTTCAGCGCCTGGTTCGCGGGCATCACCCTGGAAGCGCAGCAGTACGGCATGCTCATCGTCAGCGGCGTGCTCTCACTCTTCGGGAGCATGACCAACACCGTGCAGTTCCTCCTGGGGCAGCTCGGCCTGCCGGCGGAGTCGATCAACGTCTTCCTCGCTACCGGGTCGCTGGTCTCCAACATCTACGGCCTGATCGAGCCGGCCACGATGGGCATGTTCAGCGTCGTGGCCGGCGCCGCCGTGCTCGGCCTCGCCCGCTTCCGCGTGCGCAAGGCCGTCATGTACGCGGCGATCGCGCTGGTCGTCGTCCTCGCCGGCACGGCCGGGATGACGGTGCTGCTGCGGCCGTTCGGCAACACGGGGACGACCAGCTTCGACACCTTGCAGCGCATGCAGGTGGAGCCCAGCGTGGAGAGCGTCGTGTACACGTCGCAGGAGGAGGCGCCGGCGCCCCTTGCGCCTCCCGGCGCCGACTCCGTGCTGACGCGCGTGCAGAGGTCCGGCGTGCTGCGCGTCGGCTACGCGCCCACCGCCTTCCCCTTCTCCTACTTCAACAAGGAGCACGACCTCGTCGGCTTCGACGTGCAGCGGGCGTACAACCTCGCCAGCATGCTGAACTGCGAACGGGTGCTCTTCATCCCGGTCGACCGCCAGTACTTCCCCAAGGACCTCGAGTCGGGCATGGTGGACATCGTCATGGGCGCGGTGAGCGTTACGCCGGACCTGTACGAGACGGCCGACTTCACGGCCATCTACCTGACCCTGCACGCCGCTGTGGTCGTGCCCGACGCGCAGGCCCGCTCCTACAAGACGCTGCAGAGCATCGCGGCGCTGAAGGGCAAGCGCATCGCCGTGGAGAAGGGCAGCTACTACGCCCGCTTGCTGCGCGCCGTGGCCCCCAACTTCACCATCGTGGAACTGGACGACCCGATGGACTTCTTCAGGAAGCCGGGCGTGGCCGACGCGCTCTACACGTCCGCGGAGGAGGGCTCCGCGTACACGCTCATGTATCCCAAGCACAAGGTGGTCGTGCCGGAGGCGCAGTCCCAGCAGGTGTTCCTCGCCTACCCCGTGCCCAGGGGGCAGCCCGGATGGACCGGGTTCCTCAACAACTGGCTCACGGTCGAGAAGGATTCGGGCCTCGGCCAGGCCGAGTACGACTACTGGGTCACGGGCAAGACGGCGGTGGAGAAGAAGCCGCGCTGGAGCGTGATCCGCGACGTGCTGCACTGGGTGCAGTGAAGCGGGCGGCGAGCACGCACTGCGGAGAGTCGGCGAAGCGGCAGGGCGGGATGCTCCTGGAAAGCGACAAGCCACCCGTTGTCCGTTCCGCGTAGACACTGGGCATCATCGGATAGAGGTTGGCCGACGATCGCAGAGGCAATGCTCGGTAGCATGAAGTCGTGGTGGTGCGATGACACCGCCGGGAAGACCATCGAGGAGGGACACTCATGGCAAGATCGGAAGCAAAGCAGACCTGGACCAGCCCGGAGCTGATCGTGCTGGTGCGCGGCACGCCGGAGGAGCGGGTGCTCGGGGCGTGCAAAGCATACCCCAATACCGGCCCGAGTCCTGGTGACACTGATTGCTTTGACTCCCCGACTCCTTGCTCCGATTGCCGCAACGAATCATTTTCGTAGGGCTCCATGGGACGTTCCGTGCTCAAGCGGTGCGCTTGGCACGCACCAGCGGGTGGCCGGGCCCGCCTTCCTTCACGGATCCTCAGGAATCGAGGGATCAAGGGGAAGAGGGGTCACGGCCCTCCCGCCCTCGTCATGCGTCCGCAGCGCCCGCCGCACGATGAAGCGCGATGGGCAAGTGCTGTGCGTAGAGAACGAAATCCTTGTCGGACGTGAAGATAGGCATCCCCATTCCGGCGCCGACCGCGCAGATCAGAAGATCAGTTTGTGATCCCTGGACCCCGCGTCTTCGACAGATGTTGTAGAAGCCTGCTGCCCTTTCGTAGTCATCGCGTCCGAGGGGCAGGTCTTCAAAGGCCTGCAGCTTCTCTTTGAGAGCCGCGAACTGCGCCTGACTGGGGATCCCGGACAGCAGCTCCTGGCGAATGGGCCCGATCATGGCGACGCGCACGTCGTCGATCAGCCCGCTGAGCTCGTCGATGAAAGAGCGATCCTCCTCGGCGAGCGCACCCGACCTTCTCAGGGCCAAAGACCAGATCGAGGTATCGACAACGACTCTCACGGGCGCGCTCTGATTCTCTTGTAGTCGTACTCCGGGTCGTACTCAACCTTGCCGAAGAGCGCGAGGATCTGGACCTGCTTTCTTCTCTGGATGTACTCCTTGAGAGCTTCGGTCACGGCGGCCTTTTTCGTGGCGGCGCCACCGATGGTTTGAGCCTCGACGATGAGCGCGTCGTCAATTGCCAGATTCGTAGCCATATTCCACCTCCACACAGAGTGTGACACAGAGCTCTGTGTGGAGCAAGGCTCTATTCTGGAGTCCGAGCTCGCCGCCGGCATGTTCCTGCATCGCAGCATCGAGCGTGAAGGGCTGGCGGTGTGAACGAGCACCTACGACTTCCAGCAGTAGAGCGACTACGGCGACTTCGTGCAGATCCAGCCGGGGATGATCGCCGAATGGCATAGGCAGGCCGCGGCCGGGACGGATGACCCACAAGCCGGCCGGCTTCCGGTCTTTGCCGGCGGTATACTGAACCCATGTCGTCGACCCTGACAGCGCAGCAACTCGACGCCTACCGGCAGACCATGCACCGCCGCGCCGCGGAGGCCGATGCACGCCGCGCCGAGCGTCGCGCGGCGGCCTGGGCAGTGGCCCGCGAGGCCGCCGACCTGTTGCGCGCGCGCTACGGAGCCACGCGCGTGCTCGCCTTCGGCTCGCTCGCCGAGGGCACGCATTTCAGCGCGCGCTCAGACATCGACCTCGCCGCCGAGGGGCTTCGCCCCAGCGATCACTTCGCCGCACTGGGTCGCCTTCTCACGCTGTCGCCCGACTTCGAGTTCGACCTCGTCGATCTGGGCGCCTGCCCCCGCGGCCTCAGCGCCGCCATCCTGGCCACAGGCGTGCCCCTGTGAGCAACGGCGACTACCGCGCCGTCGCCGGGCGCATCCGGCAGGAGCTCACAGGCCTCGAGGCGGTGGCTGCGAGGGCGAGCGGCGCGTGGGCCGAGGTCGCGCAAAGCCCCGGCGGCTACAACGTGGACGCGGCCGCGCTCAACCTGCACGGCTTCTACGCCGGCCTCGAGCGCGTCTTTCTCGTCGTGGCCGAGCGCATCGACATGGCAGTGCCGTCTGGCGCCAGCTGGCACCAGGAACTGTTGCTGCAAATGGCCGTTGAACTGCCCGACGTGCGCCCCGCGGTCATCTCCGGGGAGCTGGCCGACGAGCTCGATCGCTACCGCGGGTTCCGCCACGTGGTCCGCAACGTCTACGCCTACGTGCTCGACGCGCGCCGCGTGGGCGAGCTGGTCGAGGCGCTCCCGCCGACGCTCGCACGACTGCGCGCCGAGCTGACCGCGTTCGCCGAAGCGCTTGACGAGATCGCCCAGGGCTGAGGTGACGCGGTTCCTTGGTTCACCCGCGGACGGCCATCGCGATGGCCAGTTGCGGCGGCCTCGCCGGGCGACCTCCCGAGAGCTCTCCAGATCGAACCAATGGTCCGCACTGAAGAGGAGAGCGACACGATCCCCGCGCCACGGCGCCAGGCCTTGCTCGCTGGTGTGCCTCCGCGGCTCGCCCGCGATTGCAGCGCGTGCTCGAGGGCCAGCTGCGCGAGGCGGTCCTTCAGCCGGGGGACGGGGATCTTCTCGCCCGAGTCGGTGGGGTGAGAGCCGGCGGGCGCGGCGCAGGGCGAACACATGGCCGCCGCCAGCGAGTCGCCGATGTCGAGGAGGCGGTCTTCGATGCGCCAGGCGAAGGCGCAGCGCTCTTCCGCCGGCCGCCGAGCAGGCGCCCGGCCTCGCGCTCCATCCGGGAGAGCTCCTCGTAGCGCGCCAGTTGACAGGCAGCGCAGGCCTGTGGCCATGCGCAGCAGCAGGCGCAGGCGGTCCAGCGCCTCTGAGGCGCCCGCCAGATGCGCCTGCTTCTCGGGGCCGCGGCCGTAGCGCGCCGCGCCCAGCGCCTCCAGCAGGTCGACGGCCGCGGCTTTGCCGCGCCGCCCCAGGGCCGGACGCTGACTGCGGGGAAAGTCGCCCACGGCGCGGTCGACCTCGAGGACCAGCCGGTAGGTCAGGTCGGTGGTGGGGAGTGAGGCGTCAGAAGGCCTGAAGAAGACGGGGGGCGGGTGTGAAGAACCCACCTGCCCCCCTTGCGGAGCATCACAGAGCGAGTAGCAACCCTTCTGCGGGGTCCCCGCCCGCACCTTTCACGGAGTCGGAGGAGTGCATACCCCTTGCGTTCCGCGGCGGGGTCAGCGAGCCCCACCTTCCCTCGTGGATTCCCAATGGCCGAGGGCCAAGGGGATCAAAGAGAAGAAGATGGGGGTTCACGAAGCTGAGCCGTTCGTGCACGCCACAGGGGTCGCATCGCAACTCTGTGTGGAATATGCAGGGCCGGACCCACCGACAAGCTTGCACACGCTCAACACAGCCTCCTCCGGCCCGCTCCGCACGAGCACGATCAGCTCAGGCTTGCTCCAGGCTCTTCTCGTCGGCTCGTCCATGAGATCGCGCCTCCTGCTTCCGGCGATGGCAATGCCGCCGCCCCTGGGTCATCGCGTTCGCTGCCGACCGTACTCCATTGT
>CAIOZS010000042.1 GCA_903862845.1 uncultured Thermoleophilia bacterium | reverse complement strand
GTCACGGTGAACGATCCCGGGCTCGTGCCGGAGCTCACCCAGTCGCCGCTGCCGGCGGTGGGCCGCCAGGCGACGATCGCCTGGTAGCCGCTGCCGAGAGGCACGTCGAGCACGAGGAAGGTGTAGAAGCTCGTGCCGCCGGCGGCCAACAGCCTTTCGATGTAGAGGTCCCCGGCGGCCGAGCGCGCCCAGACGCCGAACTCGCCGGCGGTGGGGGCTGGGTCGGTCGTCCAGCTCACCGTGAGGGAGCTGCCCTGGTAGTGCGTCGTGCTGCCTGCGGGGGCGGTGACGGTGATGGCGGGCGCGGGGCTGCGCGTCACCTCGATGGCGTAAGTCTTCGCGGTCTTGCCGGCCTCTGCGGCCGTGACGGTGATCGTCTTCGCGGTGCCGGCCGTGAGGGCGATGGCGGCGGAAGCGCTGCCCGAGGCGACCACCGTGCCCTCGACCCTGATCACGCCGGCGCCGCTCGGGGTCACCGTGATGGAACTGACAGCGTTCAGCACGGTGACGCCGCTGTAGGCGTAGGTGGCGGGGGCGAAGACGTAGTTTGCCGGCGAGCCGCTGAGCGCGAGGCCGGTGAGGTCGGCCGTGGCGGCCGTGACGGTGAAGGAGCCGGGGCTCGTGCCGAAGCTCGGCCAGTCGCGGCCGCCGCCGGTGGGCCGCCAGGCGACCATCGCAACGTAGCCGCTGCCCGTGGGCACGTCGAGGGTGATAGAGGTGGAGAAGCTCGTGCCGCCCGCGGCGGCCAACAGCCTTTCGCTGTAGTCTTCACCGGCGGCCGAGTGGGCCCAGACGCCGAACTCGCCCGTCGCTGTCGCGCTGCTCGTCGTCCAGCTCACGGTGAGGAGGCTGCCTTGGGCGTGCGTCGTGATGCCGGTGGGGGCGGTGACCGTGATGACGGGCACCGCCGCGGTCACGCTGAAGGAGCCGGGGCTCGTGCCATAGCTCAGCCACTCGCCGCTGCCGGCCGTGGGCCGCCAGCCGACGATCGCCCGGTAGCCGTCGCCGGGGGGCACGTCGAGGGTGAGCCAGGTGAAGACGGGGCCGGCGGTGGCGGTAAAGAGCGTGACGTCGGACCAGACCTTGCTGGCGGAGCGCGCCCAGATACCGAACTCGCCGCCGGCGCTGCTCGTCCAGGCGACCGCGATTTCGCTGCCCTGGACGTACGTGTTCTCGCCGATCGGGGCATTGACCGTGATTATCGCCGCGCCCGCCAGCGTGTAGTCGGCGACGCCGACGGTGCTGTCGGCGTAGCCCGCCCTGACGGCGAGGGCCATGAGCCTCAGGGGCGGGCTGATGGCGATCGGCGAGGCGTACACGGGCGAGCTGCTATTAGGGGTGTTGCCGTCGGTCGTGTAGTAGATGTGGTCGGCGCCGGGGGAGGTGATCGTCACCAGCGTGCCGGAAGCCAGTGCTCCGCCCGCGGGGGTGAAGATCGGCGTCGCCTGCTGGGCGGTGACGCCGCGCGTCACCGTGATGGTGTAGGTCTTCGGGCTCTTGTCGGTCTCTGTGGCGACCACGGTGATCGTCTTGGCGACGCCGGCCTCCAAGTTGATGCCGCCGGAGGCGCTGCCCGAGGTTACCACCTCGCCATTGACCGTGATCACGCCGGCGCCGGTCGGGGTCACGGTGACGCTCGAGACAGCGTTCAGCACGGTGACGCCGCTGTAGGAGTAGGTGGCGGGAGCGAAGCTGTAGTTCGCCGGTGAACCGCTGAGCGCGAGGCCGGTGAGGTCGGCCGTGGCGCCAGTCACGACGGTGAACGTGCCTGGGCTCGAGGCATAGCATTGGTCGCCCCCCTCGGGGGGCCAGTAGCCGATCCACACCTGGTAGCCGCTGCCCGCGGGCACGTCGAGGGTGATCGTCGTGCTGTAGCTCGCGGCGCCGCTCGCGGCGACCTGCTTGCCGATGTACCAGCCGCCGCCGTGGTCGTCGTGCGCCCACAAGGTGAACGCGCCCGTGGAGACCGCGCTGCTCGTCGTCCAGCTCACGGTGAGGAGGCTGCCCACGACGTGCGTGGTCGTGCCCGTGGGAGCGGTGGGGTCGATGTTCACGCCTCTGTTCACGACGGTGAACATGCCCGGGCTCGTGCCCCAGTTGATCCAGTCGCCGCTGCCCGCCGTGGGCCGGTATGCGACGATGGCCTGGTAGTAGTGGCTGGCGCCCGTGGGCACGTCGAGGGTGATCGTGGTGCTGAAGCTCGTGCCGCCGCTCGCGGCCACCAGCTTGGGGACGTACCAGTCGTCGCGTTCGCGCAGCCACACGCAGAACTCGCCGCTGGAGACCGCACCGCTCGTCGTCCAGCTCACCGTGAGGGGGATGCCCTGGACGCGCGTGCTTGTGCCCATGGGGGCGGTGACGGCGATGGTGAGGTCTACCGTGAACGAGCCCGGGCTCGTGCCCCAGTTGATCCAGTCGCCGCTGCCCGCCGTGGGCCGCCAGGCGACGACGGCCTGGTAGTCGCTGCCTGCGGGCACGTCGAGGGTGATCGTGGTGCTGAAGCTCGTGCCGCCGCTCGCGGGCACGAGGGTGTAGAGGTAGTCCTGCTGCGACCCGGAGCGCATCCAGACGCGGAACTCGCCGCCGGCGGGGGCCGCCGTGCTGGTCGTCCATCTGACGAGGAGGAGGCTGCCCCGGGCGCACCTGATCGGGCCGCCCGTCGCGGGGACGGCGGGGGCGGTGACCGTGATGCTGGGCGCCGCCACGGTCGCGGCGAAGGGCGTGAAGACGGAGGCGCCGGCGGGCGCCGGCGCGGCGGCGGCGCCGAGGCCGCAGAGCACGAGCAGCGCGAGCAGCGCCGCGAGGGCCAGC
>CAIOZS010000041.1 GCA_903862845.1 uncultured Thermoleophilia bacterium | reverse complement strand
GCAGGCAGCGCCCGGCAGCCCTGGCGCGGATCACTCTGAGCACGCTGCTGAACGCCGTCTATCTTGTCGCCCGCGGGCGCCCGCGAGACGGGCTCGCGCTGGCGCAAGGGGTGCTGGCCGCGGCCCGCGGGCGCACGGGCGCTATGCGCGCCTAAGTGCGAGGCCTTTGTCGCAACCTACTTGCTGAAGACAAAGGCGTGATTCTCGAAGTTCGCAAGGTCCCCCATGCGCCCGCAGTTCTTCGTGAATTCGAGCTTGAAGCCCAGAGACTCGATTGTCGCTGTGAGATCGCTGTCGGTGATGCCCCACTGCCAGATGTGATGGACGTCCCTCCAGCGCCTGTCGTGGTCGGGGTGCTTCTCTTCCAGCTTCTGAAAGAGACCGTTGTACGGCCCATCCGTGGGCTCGTGCGGGACGTTCTTGAAGTACTCTTCCTCGCCAAGCTCCAGGAGCCTCACGGTTCGTTCTGAACCGATCCACTGCTGGTTGTAGATGATGAAGCATCTGGTCTGATGGGAGTAGATCTCGAGGACACGATTCCAGTCGGGGGCGACCTGGTGGAGCAATACGTCAAAAAGGAACACGGCATCCACGTCCCCGACCTCGCGGGCAATCGTTTCGTCGCCGAAATTGCCCTTGATGAGCCTCAGCTGCGCGAATTTGCGGGCGCGGTTCTTGACGACCTCCGTGGGGTGGGTATCGACCAGGGCAGCCGCCGAGACGTCATGCTTCTCAAGGGCGTGAAACGTGTAGCCGCCCTCCACTCCCCACACCCCGCCGAGGTCGGCAAATGAGTGCAGGTCAAAGCGAGAAAAGGCCAGATCGATCAGGTCGATCTTGTCCTGCAGCAGAGTCGGTGATGATTTTCTGTGGAAGAGTGGCATCTTCTTCTCCTCGAAGAGCGTTGTGGAGTTGGCGGATCGCGTTCACGTCACCGTTCATGCGCGCACGGTAAGCAGGCACCCTACCACGGCAGCGCGCACGACCGGCCCGCGGGCGCGCGCGAAAGGCGCGGCCGGCGAGCACGAGTTGTGCAGCGTTGCCCGAGGCGATAGGGTTCCGCGAAGGGT
This sequence comes from uncultured Thermoleophilia bacterium, assembly GCA_903862845.1. Lineage (GTDB taxonomy): Bacteria > Actinomycetota > Thermoleophilia > UBA2241 > UBA2241 > CAIXSE01. Next base: position 6,457 of record CAIOZS010000041.1, on the reverse strand, counting down.
CAACGGCCATCGGCCGAGCGCCTTGACCTCGTGCGCAATCTTCACGGATCGTGCCACCTCACTGTGGCGATTGGCCTTTCGGCATGGACGCCAACGAGATTGGCGAGGAGCGATTGCTACCCCTTCGTCCACCGTCACCCCAAGCTGCACGATCGGTCGATTCTTCGACGCTGCAATCTGTGCGCCCGCCGCAAGCGACATGACCGGCGCCTCGCTCTGCGCCCGCCTGACGGTGCTGCTGATCACCTACAATCAGGCGGAGTATGTCTGCAAGTCCGTCGAAAGCATTCTGCGTCAGCGCCTCGATGAAGCCTTTGACATCGTCGTCGCAGATGACGGATCGACCGACGATACCGTTGCCATTCTGCAGCGCTATGCGGGCGAGAACCCGCACGTCCGCTTCACCTTCCTGGACTACTCGACGCACCTTGGCATCACGCGCAACTATCAGCGCGCCTTTGCTGCGTGCCGCAGCGAGTACGTCGCCGTCATGGAAGGTGATGATGCCTGGGCCAGCCCCTACAAGCTGGCCAAGCAGCGAGATTTTCTCGATGCCCACTGGGAATGTGACCTGTGCGCCGTGAACTACTTCGTGCTCGACGAGTTCGCCTGCCGCATCACCCCGCGCGTACCGGCGAGCTCCGGCTACGCGCTGTACGGGGCGAGAGAGCTCATTGCTGGTACCGCGGCGGCGAATTTCTCTACCTGCATGTATCGACGGGCGGCGCTGGCCAATCTGCCGAGTGGCGTGTTCGAGCTGCACAGCTACGACTGGATCGTCAACATCTGCGTCGGCCGCAGCAGTCTGATCGGATTTCTCTATGAGCCCCTGTCTGTGTATCGAATGCATGGCGGCGGTGCCTGGAGCCGGCTCTCCGACATGGAGAAGCTCAAAAGCCAGCTCGCCCTGATACCCGGCTACGACGCTCTCACGGACGGGGTCTTTCATGCCGAGTTCCTCGCCCTCGCAAAACGCCTGCAAGAGGCGATCGCTCATAGCCAGATCGCGCAACTGGCGGCTCCCGTGGCAGAGCCGCTGATCGGATCGCTCCCGTGGCTCATGGACCTGATCCCACCGCTCGCAGTCACAGTGGCCAGACTGGTGCTTCCTCCTGCCGCGCTGCGCTACCTTGTCGGTCGCGGCTTTCGGGGGGGAGCGTGACGCTGCCGGGCCCCAGGGTGTCCGTGGTCATGGCGACCTACAACCACGCAGCGTTCGTCAAGGAAGCAATAGACAGCGTCTTGCGTCAGCAGGGCGTCGACTTTGAGTTTCTCATTGCCGACGATGGCTCGTCCGACGACACCCGCGCGGTCGTGGCGGCGATAGAAGACCACAGGATCAGCTTCTTCCCGAACCCCGTCAACCGCGGTGCCTGCACCGTCCTCAATGAGCTGGTAGAGCGGACCCGCGGCGAGTACGTCGCCCTGATCAACTCCGACGATGCCTGGTACCCGGACAAGCTCCGCTACCAGGTCGACGTTCTGGACCGCGATCCGAACCTCGGGGCAACCTTCGGGCGCGTGACGTTCTTCGACAGAGACGGTCGGTCACTGAACAAACAGGCACTGCCTTTTGGCGCGGTCTTCGATCAAGAGAACAGAAGCTCCGCGCAATGGTTGCGCAGGTTCTTCGACGGCGGCAACTGCATCTGTCATCCGACCATGCTCATTCGCCGCAGTTGCTACGATCAACTCGGCCTCTACAGCAATCGCCTGCGGCAGCTGCCCGACTACGACATGTGGATTCGCCTGGTGAAGCGCTACGAATTGCATGTCTCAGAGCGGAACTTGATCAAGTTCCGCATTCTTCCCGGCGAGAGCGCGAGCAGTCAGACGACCACCAACTTGATTCGCGCGATCAACGAGCACTATCTGATCGCCGACACGTTCTTCGACGGGGTCGAGCGCGCGCAGATGATCGCCGGGTTCTCGGATCTCCTGACGGTGAAAGACATCCCCACGGCGCGCCATCTCGATATCGAGAAGGCCCTTCTTTTCTTTCTCCCCAATGAGCTCGAGCGCCCGTATCGGCTGATCGGGTTGCTGCGCATGCGCCGCCTGCTCGACAGCCCGGTCCATCGCGACGTGCTGCTCGAGTCCTATGGAATCGACGATCGCTGGTTTCAGCGCAAGACCGGCGAGGTCGATGCTCTGATCCCCCGGATGGTCGCGGCGGCGTCCCATTCGAGGGCCGTGGCGCAGGCGGCGCTGCGCAGGTTCTCCGCGTTCCTCGCGCGCTGCCGGCACTGACCCGTGCTCTCCCGGCCGGGGAGGGACGGGAGGCCGGCCCCGAGGCGTCCTAAGGCGCGACCGCCGCGTCCCCGGCCCCTGTCGCGGCGACCGCCGCCTTGACGGCCGGGGCGTCCGACAACGCCAGCCGAATGACCCGGCACACAGCGGCGATATCCTGAGCGCTCACGGCCGTGCCGGTCGGAAGCGCCAGCGTGCGGCCGGCGAGTCGTTCGGTCTCGGGCAGAGGCGCTCGCAGGACCCGATCGCGATAGGGGGGCATCCTGTGGCAGCCGGGAAAGAAGTAGCGGCGCGCGAGCACGTTCTCTGCGCGCAGCACCGCCTGAAGCTCGTCGCGGCTGAGCCCGCAGGCAGTCTCGTCGACCTCCATGACGACGTACTGGAAGTTGCACCGCTCTCCCTGCGGATACTGCGCCAGGGTGAGGCCGGGAATGCCCTCGAGACCGAAGCGGTAGAGGCGGTGGTTGCGCTCGTTCGCGTCGATGAAGGTCTGCAGCGCCTCCAGATTGGTCAGACCCATCGCCGCCGATGCCTCGTTCATCTTGCCGTTGATGCCCAGCGATTCCACCCTGTCGACGCCGGTGAACCCGAAGTCGCGCATGCGGCGACAGCGCGCGGCGACCTCGTCGTTGTTGGTCGTGATGGCGCCACCCTCCAGGGTGTTGAAGAACTTCGTCGCGTGAAAGCTGAATGCCTCGGCCACGCCTCCGCCGCCGATCATGCGACCCGCCGACGAGCACGCGAATGCGTGGGCGGCATCGAAACAGAGGCTCAGTCCGTGCCGGACCGCCACACGCTCGAGCGCCTCGACGTCACAAGACCGACCCCATACGTGGACGCCGAGGATCGCGCTGGTCTCGCTGGTGATCAGCTCCTCGACCTTGGTGGGGTCGATGTTGTGGGTCGCCGGATCGATGTCGCAGAACACCGGCGTGACTCCCTGCCACTCCAGGGCGTGAGCCGTGGCGACGAAGGTGAATGACGGCATGATGACCTCGCCGCCGAGCCCGCAGGCCTTCGCCATGATCTGCAGGGCAGTGGTGCCGTTGCAGACGGCGATGCAGTGCTGCACCCCGAGGACGCCCGCGAGTCGCGATTCGAGCTCGCGCACGTAGGCGCCGTTGTTTGTGAGCCAGCGGCGGTCCAGCATGACCTCGATGCGCTGCGCGAAACGGGCGCGATCGCCGATGTTCGGGCGGCCGACGTGCAGGGCCGCCACAAAGGTCGTGGGGCCGCCCAGGAGAGCCAGCCGGGGGGCGCCGCGTGTCACGGGCTTACTCTTCACCGAGCATCCCGACGACTCGTGCTGGCACGCCCTGGGCGACAGCGCCGTCGGGGACGTCGCGAGTGACCACCGCGCCGGCGCCGCAGACCGCCCATTCGCCGACGCGCCTGCCCGGCAGGACCACGGCCGAAGTGCCGCACAAGGCTCCGGCGCCCACGCATGCCCCTCCGCCGAGCATGACCGCGGCCGCAAGGTGCGCGTGGTCGCCGACGCTGCAGTCGTGCGCCACGTAGCACCCTACGTTCAGCAGTACGTTGTGCCCCACCGTCGCGTCGGCGCTGACCGCGCAGCCCTGCATCACCAGCGAGCCCCTTCCGATACTGGCGTAGCGGCTCACGACCGCGCTGGGGTCGACCAGCGCCGGGCACTCGTGGTCGCCGGCGAAGGCCTCGAAGAATCGGCGCCGCAGCGCGCTATCGCCGACGCCCACGACGATGCCGTCAAACCCCGCTACGGGGATCTCGTGGAGCACCGGCGCACCTTGGGGAGGACGATCGTGCCGGGTCGGCTGTTCCTCGTAGAACCCGGCGATCTCGTGCCCTGTGCGCAGCACGACGTCGGCCACTTCTTTGGCGAACCCGCCGGCTCCGAGAATCAGCAAGCGCATGCCACTGACCTTCCCTCAGATGGCGTCCGCAGCCGCGGCGGGGGCTCAAAGCCGCCCGCGTCGGTGCGGCGGACCTTCGCGAGGCCGTGCTCCAACTGCCCTGGGCGCGCGTGCTCGTTGGTGACGTCGATGATCTTCGGTTCTCCCCGCGACGGCGGCTTCGCTGCGCGGATGATACCCCAGACTCGCGCGCCGCACATGGCGGCAGCCGGCGGCGGCGCAAGCGACTCCTCGGGTTCTGCGGCCTGACCGCCGTTTGACGAGCGCGGGAGCGCTGCAGTATAAGGGACCCTCCCGGCCGCAGAGTGCCGACCACGCCTCCTTCTCTCGAGGTCGACCTGAGCCTTACGCTGCCCAGCAGGCTGCTGCGCGTTCTGCGCCGCAAGCTGCATACCCTTCGCGTCGCGTGGCAGACCGACGGTCTGGACGGCGTGCTCGCCGCGTCGCGCGCCAAGCTGCGGCACTCCATCATCACGCGGACGGGCTGGATCCCGCCGTCAGGCCGTCGACAGGCGCCCTCTGCGTCGTTCAAGCTCCGCGACGTTCCGCCCTCTGGCACGCTGATCAGCGTGATCCTGCCGGTGCACAATCCCCCCGCGCGCATGCTGGAGGAGTGCCTGGACTCCGTGCTCACGCAGACCCACGAGGCGTGGCAGCTCTGCATCTGCGACGACTATTCCACGCAGGCGGACGCGCTCGCCGTCCTCGCCCGCTACGCAGGCCTCGATCAGCGCGTCACGGTGGTTCGGCCGGCCAGCAACCTCGGCATCTCCGGGGCGGCCAATCTCGCCGCCCAGCGGGCGACGGGCGCCTTTCTGGCCTTCCTCGACCACGACGACGAGCTCCATCCCCAGGCGCTGGCGGAGATCGCCGCCGCGGTGGACGGCGATCCGCTCATCGACATCGTCTACTCAGACGAAGACCTGCTCGGCGCGGACGGGTCTCTGGTCGAGCCGGTGCGCAAACCGGACTGGTCGCCCGAGTTTCTCCACACCTGCAACTACGTGCTCCACTGCTTCTGCATCCGCGCGACCCTCTTTCGGCAGCTCGGCGGCCTGAGGTCGCAGCACGACGGCGCGCAGGACTGGGACCTCACCTTGCGCGCGGCGCCCCTCGCGAGACGCGTGCATCACATCCCCCGCATCCTCTATCACTGGCGCACGTGGGCCGGGTCGACGGCGTCCGGCAGGTCGGCCAAGCCGTACGGGCTGGACGCCGGGCAGCGTGCCCTGGAAGAGGCCGCGGCGGCGCTGGTCCCTCCCGCCACCGTCGACCACGGCCTGTTGCCGGAGACCTTCAGGCTGCGCCGCGACCCGGAGCAGCGGCCGCCGGTGACGCTGCTCATCCTCAGCGCCGACTCCGTGAGCGAGGTGCGCGGTCGGGGGCGCCTCCGCATCCTCGCCAACTTTCTGCGCAGCATCAGCGCCAGGTCGACCTACCCCGACTACACCATCCTCGTCGTCGGCGACGGCGAGATTTCGACAGAGTCGGCGGAGCTCCTCGAGGCATGCGGCGGTCGCAGTATTTCTCTCCCGCGCGAGGACGGCTCCGCCTACAGCTTCGCGCGCCACGTGAACTTCGCCGTCGGCTGCGTGCAGACCGAGCACTTCGTGCTGCTCCACGACGACCTCGAGGTCATCTCCGCAGACTGGATCGAGGCACTGATGGACTACGCCGTCGTGCCCGAGGTCGCGGCCGTAGGGGGCCGGCTGCTGTTTGCCGACGGCAGCACGCAGCACGCCGGGGTCATCGGCAGGCCCGGCGGTCCGGAGCACATCTTCTACCGCCTGCCCAAGGGCGAGATCGGCTACCACGGCTTCTCGCACGTCGTGCGCAACTACGCCGCCGTGACGGCCGCGGTGCTCGCCGGCAAGCGCAGCGTGTTTCGCGACGTGGGCCCGTTCGACGAGGCCCTCGCCCACGACTTCAGCGACGTCGACTTCTGCCTGCGCGCCGGCAGCCGCGGGTACCGCGTGGTCTACACGCCGTTCTGCGAGCTCTACCATTTCGAGCACGCGTCGCTGGGGCGCGCCGCGCCGCGCCGCGCCGCGCTCTCCCTCTTTCTCGAGCGCTGGCATGCGTGGGCGGAGTGCGACCCGTTCTTCCGCCCGCTGTAGCCGGGGACGCGTCGGCGCCTTGCTGAGCAACGGCTGCCCACGATCGCGATGCCGCAAGGGGGTGTAGCTTGGGTGCCGACCTGTCGATACCATGCAGAGAAAGACGGTATCCGTACGCGCCGAGAAGGAGCTGCGCGCGCTTGCGCAGCACCCGCCTTCCGCGTCCGGGGACGCCGCGAGAATGAAGGGGGACTCCGT
>CAIOZS010000040.1 GCA_903862845.1 uncultured Thermoleophilia bacterium | reverse complement strand
CTCGACGCCGGCCTGCCCCCCGGCGACATCCTCGACAAGGGCTTCGTCAAGGGCATCGAGGAGGTCGGCGACCTCTTCGGCAAGGGCGAGTTCTTCCTCCCCGAGCTGGTCCAGGGGGCCGAGGCCATGAAGGCCGCCGTGGCCGTCCTGCAGCCCGCCATCGACGCCGCCGGCGGGGGCCGCACGACGCTCGGCGTGGCGGTCGCCGGCACGGTCGCCGGCGACATCCACGAGATCGGCAAGACGATCGTCTGTTCGATGTTGTCCGCGGCGGGCTTCACGGTCACCGACGTGGGCTGCGACGTGCCCGTCGAGACCTTCGTCGCCAAGGTCAAGGAGACCGACTGCGACCTGCTCCTGCTCTCCGCCCTGCTGACCACGACGATGCCCAACCAGCAGAAGACCATCGAGGCCCTCAAGGTGGCCGGCCTGCGCGAGGGCGTCAAGGTCATGATCGGCGGCGCCCCCACGACCCGCGCCTGGGCCGACGAGATCGGCGCCGACGGCTACGCCGAGGACGCCATCGAGGCCGTGGCCACGGCCAAGACCATCCTCGGGGTGGGCTGAGCGCCGCTCACGACCCGACCACGATGCTCCCGCGGCGGGGCGACGGCATCCTTCCCCCCCACCGTCGCTCGCCGTCATGCCGCAGTGACCTGCGGCCAGCGCCGGCCGGGCAGACGAGTCTGCCCGGCCGGCGGCGCAGAAGGCGGCTCTGATGCGTCACTGATATCGTCGCAGTGCGGTGCGTGTCCATCCGCGAGGCAAGACCGACAGGCAGGAGGCGTGAGGTGGAACTCGTCTACTTGAGCCAGGCCGACGTCCGGGGCCTCGGCATGTCCATGAGAGATGTGCTCGACGCCCTTGACCGCGGCTTCGCGGCCAAGGGCCGGGGCAACACCGAGATGCCGCCCAAGCCCGGCATCCACACGCGGCCGGACTGCTTCATCCACGCCATGCCGGCCTACGTGAAGGAGCTCGAGGTGGCCGGCCTCAAGTGGGTCTCCGGGTACCCTCCCAACACCGCCAAGGGCCTGCCGTACATCACCGGGCTGCTTGTCCTGAACGACTGTGAGACCGGGGTACCGCTGGCGGTGATGGACTGCGCCTGGGTCACGGCCATGCGCACCGGCGCGAGCGCCGGCATCTCGGCCAGGTACCTGGCCCGCGGCGGCAGCGACACCGTCGCCATCGTCGGTTGCGGCGTCCAGGCACGCACCAGCCTGATGGCCTTCGTCGAGGAGCTGCCGGCTCTCGCCGAGGTCCGCTGCTACGACCTGCTCCCAGAGGCGACGCAGCGCTTCATCGCCGACATGGCGGCGCTGTTCCCGGAGCTGCGCTTCGTGACGTGCGCCACGGCTCCCGAGGCCGTGCGGCCCGCCGACGTCGTGGTCACGGCCATCCCGATAGTGGTGGACCCGACGCCCGACCTCGACGCCGGCATGCTCAAGGAGGGCGGCCTGGCCGTCGCGCTCGACTACGACTCCGCCTGGACCGGCGCGGCCATGCGGGCCTGCGACAAGTTCTGCTCGGACGACGTCGATCAGCTCCTCGCGACCAAAGAGCATGGGGTGTACTTCGGCGGGATCCCCGCGGCCGTCAGCGCCGATCTCGGCGAGCTGGCCGCGGGCCTCAAGCCCGGGCGCGAGAGCGACGGCGAGCGTATCTTCTCGATGAACATGGGCATCGCCGTCGACGACATGGTCACCGCGAAGGTGGTCTACGAACGCGCCCTCGAGCGCGGAGCCGGCGTGCGCCTTCCGCTCTGACGGAGAAGGGGCCGAGCATGCTCAGAAAGCGTAGCCTGGGCTTCGGCAGCTCGAGCGACGCGCATCGCGCGGAGCTCCATTCCGTGGCCATGAGCGTCCTCGCCTTCACGGTCATGCTCGACCGGGGCAGATCCAGAAGAGGTGCCCGCCGACGTCGAGAGGTTGGGCGGCTCGTGTCACCCGGTACAAATGACTGGCGGACGACTGCATACAGGGAGGCATCGTGACGAGACCGTCACTTGACGAGCAGGGGTGTGAGCGCATCCACGGCGCCGCGTTGCGGCTGCTGGGCGACGTCGGCTGCGTGGTGTTCGACCCCGAGGCGCTCGAGCTGCTGAAGGCACACGGGGCCGTCGTCGACGGCGAGTGTGTGCGCTTCAGTGAGGAGCTCATCGCGCAGGCTCTGGCGACAGTGCCGGCCGGCTACACGGTCGCCGGTCGCCGGCCGGAGCTGGACCTGCGCGTGGCCCTGGACGCTCCGCCGGTGCTTGCCAGCGCCTCCGGTCCGCCCTTTGTGCTCGACGGCGGCCGGCAGCGTCCCGGCACGCTTGCGGACCTGCGCACGGCCATCGCCCTGGCGCACCTCTCGTCCAACATCGCGGTGCTCGGCTACAGCGTCGAACCCACCGACGTGCCGGAGGACGTGCGTGCGCGGTTCAGCGCGCACGCGCACGTCACGGGCAGCGACAAGGCGAACCGGTTCACGGTCACCACCCTCCTCGAGCTGCAGATCGCCACGGACGTGCTCGAGATCGTGTTCGGCGCGGAGTGGCACGCGCAGCCGCGCCTGTGGAGCATCATCAACAGCACCTCACCGCTGCAGTTCTCGGCCGAAGGCGCCCAGGTGCTGCTGCGCCTGGCGCGGCTCGGCCAGCCGGTCTGCGTGGCGGTGTGCGCCATGGGCGGCACCACCGCGCCGCTCACCCTCGCCGGCCTCCTCGCCGTGCAGCACGCCGAGCTGCTCGTCGGCCTCGTGCTGACGCAGCTGGCGCGTCCCGGCTGCCCCTTCATCTACGGGGGCACCTCGTCCATCTCCTCGATGCATTGCGGCGCGCTGATGATCGGCGCCCCCGAGTACTGGGCGCTCATGGAGGCGACCGTTCAGCTTGGTCATTGGCTGGGCGTACCCGTCCGCGCCGGTGGCTCGCTCACCGATTCACACGTCCCCGACGCCCAGGCCGGCATCGAGTCGGCCCTGGCCATAGAGCGGGTGCTGCGTATGGACGTGCAATTCGTGCTGCACGCCGCCGGCATCCTCTCGTCGTTCAACTGCTTCTCGCCGGAGAAGTTCGTGATCGACGACGAGGTGCTGAGCGCTCTGCGGACCGCGCAGCAGCCGATCGTCCTCGACGATGAGTCGCTGGCGCTGGACGTGATGGCCTCGTGCGGGCCCGGCGGCACGGTGCTGAGCCAGGCACACACACGGCGTCACGCGCGCGACGGCCGGCGCGCGTCGATCATGAACCGCGATCCGTACCAGACATGGCGGGGACTCGGAGGGCGCGACCTGGCGCAGGTCGCCGCGCAGCGCGTCGAAGAGTCACTCGATGCCTACACCCCGCCGGACGACCTCGACCCGGTCGTGCGCCGCCGGCTCGACGCCTACTGCCTGGGGTGAGCTCAGCGGGCCGGCGCCACGACTCCGGTCTCGCCGGCCGGGAGCGCGAACCCCGAGCCTTCGAGCATCTTGTTGAACACGCGATAGGGGTGCGTCAGGTCGAGCTCGGGGTCGATGGCTGCCTGGATGGCCAGTCCATCGATGACTGCGGAGAGGATCTGGGTGAGGCCGAGGAGGTCGGGGTCGTCAAGCGCGTCCGACGGGCTCCGGATGCCGAGCCACTCGAGCTTCACGCTCCAGTACCACCTGTAGAGCAACGCGATGCGCCGCCGCAAGGTCTCGTCGCGGAGTACGTGAGGCAGCAGCTCGAAGAACACGCGGAACTCCTCGGCGGCGGCGTCCATGCGGCGCATCTCCTCGACGAGTCCCTGCGTCCTCCGCTTGGGATCGATGTCCTTCATGCGGTTCTGGGAGGCGATGTACTCGTCGTGGATCACGGAATCCAGGACCGCGGCGATGAGCCCGGCCTTGTTGCCGAAGTAGTAGGAGATCATCGCCTTGTTCTCGCCGGACGCCGCGGACACCGAGTTGAGCGTGAGGGCGTCGAATCCTTCGCTGGCGATGATGCCCTTGGCCGCGACGAGCAGCTTCTGCGCAGTCTCCGGCAGGGCGGAGAGAGGATCGTCGAAGGCGGGGGCGAGGTGCCCCCGGCCCGAGGGCGGCGTCGCGGAGCCTGCTCTCACACGTTGAGAGGCCGCCTCCGACGCGCTTGACATCGCCTTCTCCCCCAGTATCCAATCAGCGACTGACTGACCGGTCGATTAGCCACTGTCGGCAATCGTATCAGACGGGTCAACTGGATCGGCAGGCAGGCCGCTCAGGGCGGTCGCGGGCCGCCTGCGATGAGAGTACGCTCGCTGCGCGAGCGGAGGAGACTAGATGGATTTCTACACCGGCAACGTGCTCAGACTCGACCTCTCGGCGCTTCGCGCTTCGGTCGAGCCGCTCAACGCGGAGTGGGCGCGCCTGTTCGTGGGCGGCAAGGGCCTGCTCCTGCGCTACCTGTTCGAGGAGCTGGTCCCGGGGGCCGACGCGCTCGCCCCCGAGAACCCGCTGATCCTGGCCACGGGGCCGTTCGCCGGCACGCTGGCGGCCACGTGCTCCCGCCTGGCGGTGGGCTGCAAGAGCCCCGCCACCGGCGCACTGCTCGACTCCTACGTGGGCGGCTCGTTCGCCCCCGAGCTCAAGTTCGCCGGCTACGACCTCGTGGTCATCACCGGCCGTGCGCCCGAGCCCGTCCTCGTGCGCATCACCGACGATCAGGTCGAGTTCGTGCCCGCCGCCGGCCGCTATTGGGGTCTCGAGACGGCTCCCCTCGAGGAGCTCATCCGCAAGGAGATGGGGCCGGGCGCCAAGGTGCTCTCCACCGGCCCGGCCGGCGAGAACCTCGTGCCTTTCGCCTGCCTCTCCACCGACCAGTTCCACAAGGCCGGACGCGGCGGCGCCGGAGCCGTGATGGGCAGCAAGAACCTCAAGGCGGTGGCCGTGCGGGGCACGGGCGCGGTCACGGTCGGCGACGCGGCGGCCTTCACGCGCGACATCCTGACCCTGCAGAACGAGCGCGTGCTCACCGCCGACAACGCCTGGACCTACGAGGAGGGCACGCCGTTTCTGGTAGAAGCCGTCAACGGCGCCGGCGCCCTGCCCACGCGCAACTGGCGCACGGGCGCGTTCGACGGCGCCGGGACGATCGGCTCCGCGGCCCTGCTCCGCATCCGCACCAAGATCCGCGCCTGCACCCAGTGCCCTCTGGCCTGCCGGCAGGTGCACGCGTTCGAGGGCTACGTGTGCGAAGGTCCCGAGTTCGAGACGCTCGGCCTCTGCGGCTCCAACTGCGGGATCAGCGATCTCGCGGCGATCGCCGCCTTCAACCGCGAGTGCGACGAGCTCGGCCTCGACACGATGTCCACCGGCGCCGTGGTGGCCCTGGCCATGGACCTCTGCGAGCAGGGCGCCGCCGCCTACGGCCTGCGCTTCGGCGACATCGACGCCTACCTTGAGGCCCCGCGGCTGATCGCGACACGCCAAGGCCTCGGCGCCGAGCTGGCACTCGGCGCCCGTGACCTGGCTGCCCTCAAGGGCCGGCCTGATCTGGCGTCCGAGGTCAAGGGCTTGGAGATGCCGGCCTACGACCCGCGCGGGACCTTCGGCATGGGCCTCGGCTACGCCACCTCCGATCGCGGCGCCTGCCACATGCGCGCCTTCACCGCCGGCGACGACATCCTCGGCGGCGATGGGGCCGCCGACTCGCTCGCCGGCAAGGCACGGCTCGTCGTCGACCAGCAGGACTTCAGCGCCGTCGCCTGGACCGGTGTGTGGTGCGCCAACATGGCGCTCGACACCGACTTCCTCGGCGTCCACTTCGGCCACCTCTGGGGTCGCGAGACATCGCACGAGGAGCTCATGACCATCGGCGCCCGCATCTGGAACCTCGGCCGGCTGCTCAATCTGCGGGAGGGCCTTGGCCGCGACGACGACCGCCTCCCCGAGCGCATCCTTAACGTGCCCCATCCGGATGGGGTGGCGGCCGGCAAGGTGGTCGGCGCCGCGGCGTTCCGCGAGTCGCTGGACGAGTACTACCGGCTGCGCGGGTGGGACGACGAGGGCGTCCCCAGCCGTGACACGCTGAGCAGGCTGTCGCTGGCCGAGCTGGGTCATGGCCTCTGAGCACGACGTGATCGGCAGGCAGACGGCGCTTCGCGACGACCGCTTCGATCTCTCCGGCCACGGGCCGACGATGAAGGCGGTCGTCACCCTTGGCTCCGGCGGACTGGACATGCTCGCGTTCCGTGACGTCCCCGTGCCCAGGCCGGGATTCGGCGAGGTCCTGCTGCAGGTCCTCGCCGCCGGCGTCAACACCACCGACATCAACACGCGCCTGGGCTGGTACTCCTCGAGCGTGAGCGCCGACACGCAAAGCGCCGCCGAAGCCGGGGAACGGGAAGCGCTCGCCAATGACGATGGAGGGTGGAGCGCGCCGACGCCGTTCCCCCTCATCCAGGGCACGGACTGCTGCGGGCGCGTCGTCGAAGTCCCAGCGGGCGGCGACGCAAGCATCGTCGGTCGCCGCGTCCTCGTGCGGCCCTGCATGCGCCCGCGCGGCTTCGCGTCGCCGGAGACCATCTGGATGGCCGCCGACTTCGACGGCGCCTTCGCGCAGTTCGTGAAGGTGCCCGCGTCGGAGGTCTTCGCGGTGGACACCGGTCTCAGCGACGCGGAGCTCGGCGCGCTGCCGTGCGCCTACGGGACCGCCGAGAACATGCTGCGGCGCGCCTGCGTGAGCGACGCCGACCGCGTGGTCGTCACCGGCGCCTCGGGCGGCGTCGGTTCGGCCGCCGTCCAACTTGCGCAGCGACGCGGCGCCACCGTCACCGCCGTGGCGGCGCGTGCCAAGTGGGAACAGGTGCGCGCCCTCGGCGCGGCCCACGTCGTTGACCGCGACGCCGATATCGTGGCCGCTCTCGGCGAGCGCTCGGTCGACGTCGTCGTCGACAACGTGTCGGGGCCGGCCTTCGGCGGGCTTCTCAGCGTGCTGAAGGTGGGCGGCAGGTACGTCTCGTCCGGAGCCATCGCCGGCCCGATCGTGACGTTCGACAAGCGCGCCTTTTACCTCAAGGACCTCACCTTGATCGGCTGCACTGCGTGGGACGAGCCCGTGTTCCCGGACCTCATTTCGTACGTCGAGCACGGAGAAGTGAGGCCGCTCGTCGCCGGGACGTTCCCGCTGGAGAGGATCGCCGACGCGCAGCGCGAGTTCCTCGAGAAGAGGCACGCCGGCAACTTCGTCCTCGTGCCGCCGCTGCCGGGAGGCTGAGGCGAGGCGTTTCCGCGCGGTCTGTACCGAGCCGGCAGCCGGCCCGGCGAGGTCACAGGGCGGAGAGCCGCAGGTCGCGCACTGGCGATCTCGCGGAATCGGACCTCGCGTCGTCCAGCATCGATTGGGCGGCGCTCTCCGCGTCGAGCCGCTGGCGGTAGTGGACGATCTCACGGTCCACGGCGTTCTGGTCCCATCCGAGCACCGGGGCCATCAGTCGGGCCACCCGGCCGGCGGCCCGCTCACCGCGGTCGGGTACCTCGAAAGCGATGTGCGTGCGGCGCGTGAGCACATCGTCGATGTGCAGCGCGCCCTCGTGCAGCGCGGCATAGCGGACTTCCGCAGACAGGTACTCTTCGGCCCCTTCGAGCGGCTCGGCGAGGCGCGGCTCGTCGTTCGCCAGATCGAGGACGCTGGTCGCCCGCGCCCCGTACCTCCTCAGGAGGTGCTGTAGCTGGTCCGGACCCAGGCCTCTCGCCCGGGGGTGGATCCCCAGCCGGTACCCGGCGCCCGCCAGACCGGTAGCGCCGAGGAGCGGGATGTCGGCCGTGCGACTCGCGTCGACCGCGAACGGCAACTCCCGCGTCACCATGTCGACCGCATCCTGGGCCATCGGCCGGTAGGTGGTGTACTTGCCGCCGGCCACGCTCACGAGTCCCGGCGCGCTGCGCCGCACCGCATGTTCCCGCGACATCTTGGTCGTGTCCCCCGCCGCGCTTCCGACCAGAGGTCGCAGGCCGACGTACACGCCGTTGATGTCATTGAACGTGAGCGGGTGTTTGAGGATCGCGTTCACATGGTCGAGCAGATACTGGATATCCCCGCGTGTGGCGGAAGGGTGATCCAGTCCGAAGCGCCAGTCCGTGTCGGTCGTGCCGACGATCCATTCTTCGCCCCACGGCAGCACGAACAGGACGCTCTTCTCGGTGGGCAGGATGAGGGCGTAGGCGGAGTCGATGCAGGCTTTCGGTACGACGAGATGCACACCCTTCGAGGGTCGGACCACCAAGGGGTCCCGGACCCCGGCGAGACGCTCCACCTCTGTCGTCCACACCCCGGTGGCGTTGACGATCGCTCGGGCGCGGACGTCGAAGTCATCGCCGGATTCGAGATCGCGCACGCGGATGCCGCAGACTCTGTCCCCGTCATGGAGAAAGTCGGCGACGTCGATGGCGGGCGCGCACACGGCTCCGTAGGCGCTCGCCGTGCAGGCGAGCATCACCGCGAAGCGCGCGTCGTCCACCTGCGCGTCGTAGTAGCGGATGCCTCCGCACAGGGCGTCGGCGCGCAACGATGGCACGTCGCGCAGGCAGGAGGCTCGCGTGAGATGGCGGTGGCGTGGCACGGCCGAGTGCGCGCCGGCCAGCGCGTCGTACATGAACAGGCCGGACCCCATCACGAGACGGTCCCATGCGGGGCGCCTGAGCGGGAAGAGAAACGGCGTGGCGTGCACAAGGTGGGGCGCGATCGTCTCGAGAAGGAGCCTCCGCTCACGCAGCGCTTCGCGCACCAGACCGATGTCCATACGCTCGAGATAGCGCAGGCCCCCATGGATGAGCTTGCTCGAGCGACTCGAAGTGCCGGCTGCGAAGTCGCGCTTCTCGACCAGAGCCACCGTGAGGCCGCGGCTGGCGGCGTCGAGAGCGACACCGCAGCCGGTCACGCCGCCGCCGATGACCAGGACGTCGAAGGTCTCGTCGGCCAGGCGGCCGAGCGTTCGTCTCCGGCTCTCCTGCGTCGTGGCTTGGCCGTGATCGGGGCCGCGGTCTGGAGCGCCGGCCTCGACGTGTGGCGCGGGAGATGGGTCGGTCATGACGCAGCGAGCCTGACGATTCGCATTCTGTGCCTCCGACTTCCTGTCGCCCTCTGCTGGTATGTACCAAAGTGACTGGTATGTACCATGCACTTCGCGCTATGCTTTGTCAAACCCGGCGGGAAGAGAGAAAGTCGCCGGGGCGCGGTCAAGGCCAGAGGAGTCTGCATGCGACACATCACCGAAGACCCCCGGGCCACCCCGGTGCTCCTCGAGACCGACGTCCTCGTCTTGGGCAGCGGCCCGGGCGGCCTCGCGGCCGCTGTCGCCGCCGCCCGCGAGGGTGTGCACACGACCCTCGTCGACCGCTACGGGTGCTTCGGCGGCGTCATCACTCAGGTCGGCGTCGAGAGCATCGCGTGGTACAGGCACGAAGGCACCGTCGACCTGGAAGGCGTGGGCATCGAGTTCGAGCAGCGCGCCAAGGCGATGGGCGGCACCGAGCGTGAGTCCCAGTCACAGAGCGAGGCCCTCGACCCGGAGCTCTTCAAGGTGGTCGCCGACGAGCTCGTGCGTGAGGCCGGCGTGGAGCCGCTCCTGCACTGCCTTGCGGTGGACGCCATCGTGGAGGACGGCGCGATCAAGGGCGTGATCGTCGAGAGCAAGTCCGGCCGGCAGGCGATCCTTGCCGGGCGGGTGATCGACGCCACCGGCGACGCCGACATCGCCCATCGCGCGGGGGCGCCCTGCCGCGCGACGCCACTCGCCGAGATGATGGGCGTCACGGTCACGTTCTCGTGCACCGGCCTCGACAGGCAGCGCTTCCTCGACTACGTCAGGGCGGAGTCCCCGACCTATAAGGACTGGAGGACGGGCTGGCAAATCGAGACCTCGGGCAAGGAGGACGACCTCTTCAGCCCCTATCTCCAGGAGCCTTTCGAGCAGGCCAGGAACGCCGGTCTCATCCCCGAGGATGTCACCAGCATCGGCGGCACCTGGGGTCGCCTGTCAGACGCCGGCGAGGCGACCTACCTCAATCTGGTGTACATGCGGGGCTACGACGCCACCGACGTGCGCGACCTGACGCGCGCCGAGATCGAAGGCCGCCGTCAGGCGCTGCTGGCGATCGAGGCCCTGCGGCGCTTCGCGCCCGGGTTCGAGGACGCGCGCCTGCGCACGTTCGGCATGACCCTTGGCACGCGCGACACGCGCAAGATCCTCGGGCGTTACGATCTCACCGAGCACGACGTGCGCGGCGAGGCGCGCTTCGCGGACGCCGTGGGCATCTTCCCCGAATTCATCGACGGCTACGGCCTCCTCGTCCTTCCCACTACCGGGCGCTACTTCCAGGTGCCCTACGGGATCCTCGTCCCTCGAAACGTCGACAACCTGCTGGTCGCCGGGCGCTGCGTGGCCGGCGACAAGATCTCGCACGCCGCGACCCGCAGCCAGATGTGCTGCGCCGTCACGGGGCAGGCCGCCGGCGTGGCCGCCGCGGTGTCTTTCAGCGAGGGCGTGACGACCGCACTCGTGGATGTCGCGCGAGTGCAGGCGGCGCTGAAGAGGCAAGGGGTTCGGCTGTTCTGAAGCGCCGCGCGTCGCGGCCCGCGGCCCGGAGGCCGCAGAGCCCCCTAGGCGTGAGCGTCGCCCGCGGGCGGTGACGCGACCCCCGCGGCGGGGACGCCGAGTCCGTCGACCGGCGCGGTCACGGAGAACTCCGCGCGGTCACCCCGATACACGTCCCGGGCGAGCTCCACGATCTCGTCGTCGGCGCCGAAGACCGTCCGGTTGAGGACGATGGCGGGACTCCCCGGCTTGACTCCCAGGGTCTCGGCCTCAAAGCGGTCGAGGGTGACGGCCACGACTCGAGCATCCGCCTTCATCGGGTGTACACCGTAGTGGGTCTGCAGCAGCTCCCACAGCGAGCCCGTGAGGTCGTGCTCCAGCAGGTCGGGAAAGCGTTCCGCCGACACGTGGATGTTCTCGATGGCGATCGGCTCGCCTTTCGCGGTCCGCAGCCGCTGCACGAGATGCACGCGGCCACCGGGAGGGATGCCCAGCACCCTGGAGACGAACGGGTCAGGCTCCAGTGTGCCGGCCGCCAGGACCTGGGTCCCGGGCACGTGGTCCGCCTCGGTCATCATGCGCGTGAAGCTCCCCACGCTGAAGCGCAGCCGCGGCTCGGCGACAAACGTGCCTCGACGGGGACTGCGATACAGGTAGCCCTCGAGGACGAGGGTCTCCAGGGCGTGACGAGCGGTCATGCGGCTGACGCCGTACCGCTCGCTCAGGACGCGCTCGGAGGGCACCGATCCGTGAGGGTCCAGCTGCCCCGCCTCGACCTGGTCGCGCAGCAGCGAAGCGAGCCAGAGGTACAAGGGACTCGATCGCGCAGGCGTTCGCCGTTTGCCCCCCACCCAGATCACGCTCCCAGGCCACGAAACAGTCAACGTACCGGGACTGGACCGCGAAAGACCTTGCGCCCGGTCCGCGGAAAGCATACCATGGGCGTCCGTGGTACATACCAGTGTGCCGGCAACGATGGCCACTGGCCGGGCCGACGTGGTGCTTCGTCGCACATGTAGCTGCGATGACGCTCTACCTCAGCACTTCGTGCTGGACAATGGCTGCTCCACAGAACAACTCGCCATTCTCGTCCTCTGCCGCTGCTAATTAACCGGTCAATCTCTATTGCCAACTCGTGGCAGAGGTAGTATGGTGCCCTAAATGTCGTTAGGGGCGGTGATGCGGCGCGGGGTGTCGCGACCGCCCACGTCGTTTCGCAGGCCTACGCCAAGGGGGAGTAGCGAACATGAGTGACGACCAGTACCGCAGGGACTACGCACAGCATCTCATCGAGCAGGTCAACAAAGGGCAGATGACGCGGCGCCAGCTGCTCGTCCGCGCCTCCGTCTTTGGGTTCTCCGCCACGGCCGCCGGCTCCCTGCTGGCTGCCTGCGGCGGCAGCAGCAGTGGCGGCAGCTCCGCGTCGCCGGCGCCAAGCGGCAGCTCCATGCCGGCGCCGGTCATGGGCGGCACCATCAAGATGATCGGCCCGGCGCCGATCACCGAGCCGGACCCGGTCACCATCTACGACCAGGGCGGCATCGTCCTTGTCTACCAGTTCCTTGAGTACCTCATCGACCTCGACGACAAGAACGGCCTCAAGCCCAAGCTCGCCGAGAGCTGGACGGCCAACGACAAGATCGACGTCTGGACGTTCAAGCTGCGCTCGGGCGTCACGTTCAACGACGGCAGCCCGTTCGGGGCGGAAGACGTGGTCACGAGCTTCGAGCGTATCCTCAATCCCAAGAGCGGCTCGGGTGCTCTCTCGCAGCTCGGCGGCGTGCTGTCTCCGGGTGGCACCAAGAAGGTCGACGACCTCACGGTCGAGTTCCACCTCGACAAGCCGTTCGCCGACTTCCCGTACATGGTGTCCGGCGGCAACTACAACACCGCCATCCTGCCGCGCAACTACAACGGCAACAACACCAAGAACCCCGTGGGCACGGGCCCGTTCATGATGAAGAACTACGTGGCCAAGCAGAGCGCCTCCTTCGTCAAGAACCCGACCTACTGGGGCAAGGATGCGGCGGGCAACCAGCTCCCCTATGTGGACGGCCTCGAGTACACAATGGTCGAGGACAACTCGGCGCAGAACCTGCAGCTGCAGTCCGGCGCCGTCGATGTTCAGCCGCAGACCGTGTTCCAGGGCGCGCAGGCGCTGTTTGCCGACCCCAACCTCCGCGTGGACATCTACCCCGGCACGGGCATCCGCGAGGTCGCGTTCAACGTGACCAAGACCCCGTGGCAGGACAAGAACCTCCGCCAGGCTGTCGCCTACTGCCTCGACCGGCCGGCCATCAACAAGGCGCTCTACGACGGCCGCAGCAACCTCGGCTACGACACCTTCTGGGAGCCGTCTGTCTTCGCCGGCAGCCCGCCCTCGACGCCGCGCGCCCAGGACTACACCAAGGCCAAGCAGCTGCTCTCCGACGGCGGTAAGTCCGCCGGGCTCGACGTCACGCTGACTGTCGCCAAGTACCTCGAGAACCCGCAGCTCGCGCAGCTCATCCAGGCCCAGTGCAAGCCGGCCGGCATCAACGTCACGATCAACCAGCTGAGCTACACCGCCTACTACGCGGGCAGCAGCAGCGACTACTACGGCACGACACCGTGGATCAACGCGGCCTGGGACATCACCGAGTGGGGTAGCCGGCCGGCCCCCGGCATCTATGCCGCGGCCATGCTGCTTCCCAAGGCCGTCTGGAGCTCGTCGCACTGGAACAACCCGGACTTCGTCACCGCCTTCAACCAGTACGAGTCGACGGTCGACGAGGCCACGCGCACGCAGCTCGCCACCAAGCTTTCGCAGATCCAGCAGGACGACACGCCCATCATGGTGCCCTTCTACATCACGCAGCTGCGCACGCAGAAGAAGAACGTGTACGGCATCCAGGGCCCCGGCTCGTTCTACTGCGACATGAGCCAAGCGTTCATGGCCGCGTAAGGCGACCGACCGACTGTAGATAAGAGCTGACGTAGGGTTCCCGGGATGTTGCGCCTCATCGGGCGGCGGCTGCTGCTGATGGTGCCGACGCTGATTCTGGCGTCGATCCTCATCTTCGCGCTCGCCGAGGTGCTGCCCGGCGACGTGGGGCGCTCCATCCTGGGCCCCTACGCCACTCAGGAGCAAGTCGCTCTCCTCAACCACAAGCTCGGCGCAGACAAGCCGCTCTACCAGCGCTACGCCGTGTGGGCCGGCAACTTCGTGACCGGCGATTGGGGCGAATCACCGGTCCTCAAGGTTCCGGTGCGACCGACCGTCATGAAGGCGCTCGGCAACTCGATGGTGCTCGCAGGCTTCGCCCTCCTGCTCATCGTGCCCATATCGATCGTCCTCGGCGTGTTCTCGGGCCTGCGACGAGACAGCGCCCTCGACCGGGCCATCACGGTCTCCACGCTGTCGATGACAGTCATCCCCGAATTCGTGAGCGGCGTCGTGCTTCTGTACATCTTCGCAGTGTGGCTCAAGTGGCTCCCGGTCACCGCGATGCCGCCACAGGGATCGAACTTCTTTGACCGCTTCTACTACCTCATCCTCCCCGCGATCCCGCTGATGTTCCTCGAGCTGGGCTATATCGCGCGCATGGCCCGCGTCGGGACCGTGCAGGTGCTGGCCATGCCCTACATCCGCACCGCCGTCCTCAAAGGCCTGCCGCGCCGCCGGGTCATCTTCGGCCACGTGCTGCGCAACGCCATGGTGCCGACGGTCACAGTGATCGGCAGCCAGGTGGGCTGGCTCATCGGCGGACTGGTGGTCATCGAGACCCTGTTCGTCTACCCCGGCATCGGCAAGCTCATGGTCGACGCCGCGCAGACGCACGACGTGCCCATGCTTGAGGCTGCGGTCCTCGTCGTGGCCGTCATCTACATGGTCGCCAATCTGATCGCCGACATCATCGTGGCTCTGCTCAATCCGCGAATCCGCATGGGAGGCTGACGTGGACGACCGCGGCAGCACGCTCGGCCCGGATCCCGATCTGCAGGCCGAAGGCATGCAGCTGGGCGCGGATCCCGAGATGCTGGAGCTCCGCGCCGAGGCCGCGACCGGTCCCGCTGGACAGGAGACCCAGGCCAACGCCGCCGCTTTGCTCGAGCAGCGCCGGCAGCGCCGCTATCTCGTCAGGGCGCTGCTGCGCAGCCCGACCTTCATGACCGGCCTCATCGTCGTCCTGTTCTGGGTCTTCATGGCGCTCTTCTCGCAGTTCGTCACGCAGAGCCCCACGGCCGTCGACGCCATGCACACGCTGGCGCCACCCAGCGCGGCGCACTGGTTCGGCACCGACGATCTCGGCCGCGATGTGCTCGCCCGCACCATGGCTGGCGCCCGGTCCGTGCTGGTCATCGCGCCGCTGGCCACCCTCCTGGCTCTCCTCTGGGGCGGCATCATCGGCCTTGTCGCCGGCTTCTACCGGGGCATCACCGACGAGATCATCATGCGGCTCATCGATGTGCTGCTCGCGCTGCCGATCATCATCACGTCGATCCTCATCCTCTCTCTTCTGGGCAAGGGCACGGCGATCATCATCATCGCCATCGGCGCGCTGTTCACACCGGTCGTCAGCCGCACCATCCGCTCGGCGGTCATCGGCGAGCGCGAGCGCGAGTACGTCATGGCGGCGCGCCTGCGCGGCGAGCGCTCGGCGTTCGTCATGGCGCGCGAGATCCTGCCCAACATCACGCAGCCGATCATCGTCGAGGGCACGATCCGCCTTGGCTACGCCGTGTTCACGGCGGCCACCCTGTCGTTCCTCGGCTTCGGCCTCGCGCCGCCCTCGCCCGACTGGGGCCTCACCATCGCCACGGAGAGGATCTTCTTGCAGATCGCCCCGTGGACGGTGCTGTTCCCCGCCGCCGCCCTCGCCTCTCTGGTGGTGGGCGTGAACCTCATCACCGACGGCTTGGGAAGGGTCTTCTCGAAATGAGTGCCGTGGAGCAACCCGTACATACCCCGGATGCAGCGCCTGCGGCGCTCGACGTCCGCGACCTCGAAGTCACCTTCCATCGCCGCGGCCGCGACCTGCCGGTGCTGAAGGGCGTGACCCTGCGCATCGAGCGCGGCGAGGCCTACGGTCTCGTCGGCGAGTCGGGCTGTGGCAAGACCACGCTGGCCATGGCCGCCCTCCGTTACCTGGCGGCCAACGGCACGGTCGACGCCGGCAGGGTGCTCGTCGACGGTCAGGACGTGAGCACGCTGAGCGAAGAGGCAGTGCGCAAGTGGCGCGGCGAGCAGATCGCCATGGTCTACCAGGACCCCGCCACGGCACTGTCCCCGGCGATGCGCATCGGCGACCAGGTCGCCGAGGTCTTCCGCTACCACGAGGGCCTCGGCAAGGCCGAGGCGCTCGAGAAGGCCCGCGAGAGTCTGCGTCGCGTGGCGCTCCCCGACCCCGACGCGACCCTGCGCCGCTACCCCTTCGAGCTTTCCGGCGGCCAGCAGCAGCGCGTCGTCATCGCCATGGCGCTCGCCGTCAACCCTCACCTTCTCGTCCTCGATGAACCCACCACCGGCCTCGATGCCACGGTGGAGGCCGAGATCCTCGATCTCATCGAGGAGCTCCGCGGGCGCATCAACGCGGCCATCCTGCTGATCACGCACAACCTCGGCCTCGTAAGGCGCCTCTGCGAACGGGTCGGCGTGTTGTACGCCGGGCGCCTCGTCGAGGAGGGCCCCGCCCGCGACATCTTCACCGACCCGCGGCATCCGTACACCATGGGCTTGCTGCGCTGCGTGCCGAGCTTCGGCATGAACAAGACCGACGCGGCGCTGCAGACCATCCCCGGCACGCTGCCCGCGCTTGGCGAACCGCTTGAGGGCTGCGTGTATTCGGCGCGCTGCCCCATGGCCAAGCCCGTGTGCTCGCGGCGCGAGCCCGACCTCTATGCGTGGCCCGGCGATGCCGGGACGAGGGGCGAGGCCGAGGCCGAGGCCATGCCCGCTGACCCCGCCGCCTACTCGCCGCACCACGCCAACCCCGTCGGCGAAGGGGCGCGCCATGCGCGCTGCTACTTCGCGGCACAAGTGGCCGAGATGCCGACGACGACGCCGGTCCTGGCCGCCAGCCTGGAGGCACGAGGCGCCACCGAGGGCGCCGTGCTCGAGATCGGCGACGTGAGTCGCGCCTTCAAGGACGGCCGCAAGCGGCTCACCGCGGTGCACCATGTCTCTCTCGACCTCAAGCGCGGCGAGACCTTCGGCCTTGTCGGCGAATCCGGCAGCGGCAAGACCACCCTTGCCAAGTGCGTGACCGGCCTCATCGCCGCCGACTCAGGCAGCGTGACCTTCGAGGGCAAGCTCCTGCGCGCCACCGCCGGGCGCCGCTCGCAGGCCGCGCTGCGCGCCATCCAGATGGTCTTCCAGAATCCCGACTCGACGCTCAACCCGGCCTGGAGCACGCGCGCCATCCTCACGCGGTCCGTGCGCAAGCTGGCCGGCGCGCGCTCGGGTTCCGTGCGCGCCAAGGTCGACGAGCTCTCCGCCAACGTGCGTGTCGAGCCGCGCTTCCTGCTGCAGAAGCCCGGCGATCTCTCCGGCGGCCAGAAGCAGCGCATCGCCATCGCCCGTGCTTTCGCTGGCGACCCCACCCTCGTGGTCTGCGACGAACCGGCCTCGGCGCTCGACGTCTCCGTGCAGGCCAGCATCCTCAACCTGCTGGTCGAGTTGCAGACCAACGAGCAGGTCTCGTACATCTTCATCAGCCACGACCTCGCCGTGGTGCGCTACATCAGCGACCGCATCGGCGTGATGTACCTGGCGGAGCTCATCGAGGTCGGCTCTGCCGAAGAGGTCTTCAACCCGCCGCATCACCCGTACACCGAGGCTCTGCTCTCATCGATCCCCACGCTCGATTTCGACGATCCCCACGAGCGCGTGGCGCTCCGCGGCAGCATGCCCAGCCTCTCTGATCCGCCCACCGGCTGCCGCTTTCACACACGCTGCCATCGCGTGCTCGGCGACATCTGCGTGAACGAGGTGCCCCCGTTCCAGGAAGCGGTCGCCGGGCACACGTACATGTGCCACATCCCGCCGGACGAGCTGCTCGCGATGCAGTCGGCGGCCGAGCCCGCCGCGCCAATAGAGAAGTAGCGCGTCGCCGAGCCGCCCGCGGCTCCGGAGCCCAGCGCCGTCCCGTCAGTCGTCCGCGCGTTCCGCGGTGACGATGTTCGCCAACTCCTCGACGACGGCTACGCCATCGTCGAGGACGGCCGCGTCGGCATTCATGACGATCGGGGCATGCTCGTCCGGGTCGATCGCCGCGATGAACGCCGCCTTTTCGATGCCCCAGGAGAATGCTGGCGCTCCGGAGGCCCCCACGACGATGCACACCTCGGGAGCGCTCCGTGTCCCTGAGATGCCGACGAGCCGGTCCATGGGCGCCCAGGCGTTCATGGCGACGGGGCGAGTGACGCCGAAGTCGGCTCCCATCCGCCGCGCCGCCTCCGCGATGCGCTCTACGCCCTCGCGGTTCCCAGCGCCGCGGCCCGCCACCACCAGGAAGCGGCTCTCCGCAAGATCACCAGCTGAGGGCGGGTCGACGAGTTCGAGGTCCTCGAACGGGGACGTGCCCGGCCCTCCTGACTCGTCCGTATCGGAGAGGACGTCGTGCTCGCGACTGGCGGTGGGTTCACGCCCGTCCTTCCAGCTGGGGTCGATCGTGACGCACCAGGGAGGCGCAGAGAGCTCGAAGTGTCCCACCAGGTGAGCGGAGTAGACGTTCCTCCGGCACAGCAGCCGGTCCGGTTCGACGGCGACGCTCAGCGCTTCCGTCAGGAAGGCGCCGCCGGTACGGAACGCCAGGCGCGTGGCCAGTTCCATCCCCGTTGAGCCGCCGGCGAAGAAGAAGAGCGGGACTGCCTCGCCGTGAACGAATGCCGTGAGCAGCTCGACAGCCCTTCCGGGCCGCCGCGCCGTCGTCTTGATCAGCCGGACGGCGCGGGTCGGCGCCAGCTCCACGAGCCGCGTCTTGTCACGGTCGTCGTGGTAGAAGACCAGCGTCTCGCCGGCCAGATCGCCGCTCAGGCCCTCGCGAAGAAAACGACCGAGGGCGTGGGCCTGCTGGGCGGCGTTGCCCATCGTCTCATCCAGGATCGCCGCGAATCTCATAGCCTCTCGATCCTGTTCCTGAGATGGTCGTCGAAGAGGGCGCGCGCCTTGTCGTGCGG
>CAIOZS010000039.1 GCA_903862845.1 uncultured Thermoleophilia bacterium | reverse complement strand
CGTGTACGTCGCGGACGTCGCCGGGGGGTCGCTCGAGAGAACCTCGTTCGACCTCATCTCGCGGGCCTCGGCCGCGTGGGTGATGGACGTCGCCTGGTCGGAGGGCACCAAGCTGGTGGTCGACGCCCTCGACTCCAGCTCAAACATGGGCGACTCAACGGAGCTGCACGTGCTGGTGCTGGACGCTGCCGACCTCAGCAAGCTCACGGACCTCGGCGAGGGGCACCTCTCGGTGTGGGTGAAGTAGGCCGCGGAGGCCCGCCGCTCACGGTGACGGGGACGCGCCCGGCGTCTGCTGCGCCGCGGGCCCGTAGGTACCGGCGCCCAAGAGCCAGTCGTCGTCGACCCTCGTGATGTAGCCGATCTTCGCCTCGGGGCGGTTGTCGTGGGCGGGGTTGGCCCACACGTACGAGAGCCAGCCGCTCCCGTTCTTGGCGATGTCCACGAAGTCCCTGATGATGGGCTTGCCATTGGGGTCCTTGAGGTCGATGAGGTTCTTGCCGACCAGCGACTGGTCGTAGTGGGCGAGGTTCTTGCCGCTGAAGTCGTAGGCGAAGATGTACAGCTCGCCGACCTGGAACTCGCCGTGCGGATCGTTGAATGCCGCCAGGGCCGCCTCCTTGCCGTTCTTTTCGGCGTAGGCGACCGCCTTGTTGACGAACGCGACCACGTCGTCCTTGGAGACTGCCGCGCCCGTCGCGGAGGCGCTCGGGCTCGGCGCAGCAGTGCCGCCCGACGATCCGCACGCGCCCGCCAGGGTCGCCGCGACCACAACGCCCACGAGCGCCGCCGCGATCACGAGCCATCCACGATTTCGTCGTCCAGCCATCATCCTCACCTCTTCGTTCGTTGCGCGGTCAGCAGCAGCGGCAGTGGCGCGCAGGCACGGCCTCCATCAGGCCGCGCCGTCCCGTGCTGTATCGGCAGCGGCCGCTGCGTTCTGGAATGCGCTCAGTCGCTCTCGCGCATACCGGCCGCCGGCGAGGTCCTCGCGTGACCTACCTCGTTCACTGCAGGCCCCGGCGTCGTCCATGTGGTGCCATCCGGAGCGCCGAGCGCGCCGATTGCCAAGACGCCCGCACCTGAAGGCAGTACAATCGCCGTGCCGTGCAGGCGAGCGAGACAGCCCCCACGCCCGCTGCGCGCCGAGCAGGTCGCGGGACGCGAACGGTGGGGGCCACCGGAACGTGTTTGGCCGTGACGCGTGCGAGAAAGGTGAACCGACATGCATCAAGTCGAAGAGTTCCCCAACCTCTTCATCCTCGACCACCCCCTGATTCAGCACAAGCTGACCCACATGCGGAACGTCGAGACCTCGACGCGCACGTTTCGGCAGCTTCTGCGCGAGATCGCGCTCCTCATGGGCTACGAGGTGACGCGCAACCTGCCGCTCACCGACGAAACAATCTGCACGCCGCTCACGGAGATGACGGCACCGGTGATCGCCGGCAAGAAGCTCGCCATCGTGCCTATCCTGAGGGCCGGCGTGGGCATGGCCGACGGTCTGCTCGAGCTCGTCCCGGGTGCACGAGTCGGCCATATCGGCTTGTATCGCGATCCGGAGACCAAGAAGCCGCACGAGTACCTCGTGAAGCTCCCCGAGGTCGAGGGGCGTACGTTCATCCTTGTCGACCCGATGCTCGCGACCGGCAACTCGGCGGCGCACGCGGTCGCAGTTTTGAATGCTCGCGGCGTCCCGGACAGTGACATCCGGTTCCTCGCGCTCGTCGCCGCGCCTGAGGGGATGCGCGCCTTCAATGGGCAGCACGCCGCCGTGAACGTGTACGTAGCGTCGCTCGATTCCCACCTCAATGAGCACGCGTACATCGTCCCCGGTCTGGGCGACGCCGGCGACCGCCTCTTCGGCACGAAGTAAGACCCCAGACGTGGCCATCATGCCACCGGCCACAGCGGCGCCGAGTGGCGCGGCGTGCGCGACACTCGCTTGGACGAGTGCTTGTCCTTCGACTCGTGTCGCCACAGCCACACGCCCGAAATCACGCCGACGGCGATGAGCGGGCGCCGCAGCAGACAAGCTCCGAGCGCCTGCCAGCTACGCCGCGGCCCGGTCGGGAGGCAGTGTTCCGCTTCCGCCCGGCGTCGATAGTGAGGATGTGCTGCGGCTACACTCCTGAGCGCACGAAGGCACGGGGAAGCGCAGGCACGAGCCCCCGGGGAGCAGACGGTGCCAATTGGTCCCTCGGCCACGAGGGCGCCGAACCAGCGTTGGGGGACGCTCGCCGCCTGCACCCCGGCGGTCGACCTGACGGGCGTGAGGGCCGGCATCAGGAACGCCCTCGACCACGAACCGGACCCACAGATGTGGGCGGCGCGGCTCGCACGACCGCGCGAGGAGGGGGGGCGCGTCATGAGCGACATGAACCGCAGGGACTTCCTGAAGGCGTCAGGACTCGCGGCCGGGGCAGTGCTGGCGGCGAGCACCCTCGCGGCGGGTGGACCTGTCGGCGCGGCGGGTGCCGCCGAGAAGGACGCCGCCGCGACGGCCTCTGCGGCGACGCCGGGCGAGGTGTCCGCCGGCCGTCTCGGCGGCGAGGCCACCACGTTCCCCATCCCGGCCGTGCCCATCCCCAACCAGGAGGGCGCCCTGCCGGTCGAGGAGTTCAGCGGAAGGCCGGCCGTGCCGCACTCGGTGTCCGCGAAGCCGATCCCGCCCAACCCCGCGATGGACGAGGCGCCGTGGAACAACTTCCACGACGACACGTACATGAGCGACACCTACACCGTGGCGGGCCCGCTCGGACGGGATGCGTCCGTGTTCTCGACGTACCTGGGCACCGCTGAAGCGCCCTACGGCCCCCCGGCCAACATCACCTTCGATCGGTGGGGTAACCTGGTCGCCGTGGTCGTCCACTCGCCGGTGGGCAGCATGGCGACGACCCTGACGCTCACGCTGCTCGACCCGGTCACGCTGGACACGCTGGCCGTGTGCGCACTTCCCGACTAAGTGCGCACGTCGATCCTGGACTACGTCGCCGGCGCGTACTTCTACGCCGACCAGGACGGACGCAGCATCGTCGCCACCGCCGAACGGACCATCTGGGTGGTCTCGCACGCCCGCACGGCCTCCGGGTGGAGCTTCTCCCACGACCGCACCTGGGACCTGACGAGCGCCCTCCCCGAGGGGGACCAGGTCGAGTCCATGCAGCCGGACTTCGCCGGCCGCGTGTGGGTGACGTCCAAAGGCGGCACGGTGTGCACCATCGACCCCGAGACCGGCACCATCCTCGGCTTCAGCAACGAACTTCGGGGTCTCGGGGAGCACATCGCCAACGGCCACTGCGCCGACGAGGAGAACGGCGTCTATATAGTCTCGACCAACGCCCTGTACCGCTGGGACGCCGACGCGTTCGGCAGGCCCGAGATCACGTGGCGCGAGGTCGTCGGGACCGGCGACCGCATCAAGCCGGGCCGGGTCGACCTCGGCTCGGGCTCGACGCCGACCGCGATGGGCTCCGACTTCGTGACCATCGCCGACAACGCCGACCCGTACATGCACGTCCTCGTGTTCCGCCGGGCCAAGCGGGTGAAAGGCGATCGGCTGACGGCGAAGGTGCCGGTCTTCGGACCGTATAGGGGCTGCACCGAGAGCTCGCTGGTGGCCACGGACAGGTCGATCGTCGTGGAGAACAACTACGGCTACCGGTCCCCCCTCCAGGACACCACTGGCGGGCGGACCACCACGCCGGGGCTCACGCGCATCGATATCGACGAGAACGGCCGGGGCCGCGTCGTGTGGACGAACACCGAGCTCATCATCCCTAACGCCACGACCAAGCTCTCGTTGCCGGGCGGCCTCCTCTACTGCTACGCCAAGCCTGCCGGTCCTGAGACGACCGACCGCTGGTGCTTCGCCGCCGTCGACTTTCGTACCGGCAGGACGGTCTGGCAGCAGCTCGCCGGGACGGGGATCCTCTACGACAGGAAGTACATGGGAATGTTCCTCGGCAAGGACGGCACGTTGTACGGCGGGGTGGTCGGAGGCGTGGTCGCCATGCGAGACGCGAAGTGACGGTGGAGCGTGCCGGGCTGGTGGCCCGCAGGGGAGTCGGAGCCCTGAGCTCCGCCGTGCAATCGCACCTCCAAGTAGGTCAGCCGAAGTGGAGCTGCAGTAGTTCGGCTTGTCGGGGCTGAGTCGAGCCGAGCCATGCACTCATCTGTTGCGGAGCGTCCCGCCGGTCACGGAGAGCTTCGTTTCAGGAGCATCGACCAGGCACCGATTGCGGCGCCGAACGCCGTGTGACCGATCAGCATGATCCGCAGCAGCCGCGTCGCGTCATCGCTGCGAAGTGCGAACGGGCCGAGCCCCCACGACGGATACATGACCAGCATGGGCAAGAGAGCCGTGGCGGCCCCAAACGCCGTCGCCGAGAGCACGCCGGGCTTGCGGCTGCCGCGACGCAGAACTTCGTAGTAGACCTGGGTCAACGCGATGCCGGTCAGGTAGTGGACCGCAAGCCCCAGGGCCGCCTCGCCGCGAAGCGGTGGCTCAGCGGCCATGTCCGCGTGCCGGAGGCGTCCTCGTGCAAGGCCGCCGGCCCAGCGGCCCACGAGCTCCAGCCCAATCTTGTCGGACGCGAACCGTGAGCCGCCCAACTGGCTGGCGGCGACAAACACCGCATCCATGGAGAGCGTGGCGAGCACGCCGACCGTGATGCTTGGGGGCACTCCCGTGATTGGTCTCGTGAGTCCGGCCATCACCGCGCATTGTACTTCCGCAAACGGTGCTGTTGACAGTCTGTCAATCGCTGCTATACTTCGATGGTCATCGAATTATCGAAGTACCCGAAGGAGCAGATGTATGACGGACCTGGCGAAGATCTTCAAGGCCTTGGGCGACCCTACGCGCTTCGCCATCTTCGAGCTCGTGCGCGACTGCGGTAATCCGGACGGCTGTTCCGAGGAGGAGGCCAGCGACAGCCTCTCCCAGATCGCCGAGCGCTTCCACCTGTCACTCTCGACGGTGTCGCACCACGTGAAGGAACTGAGGAGCTCCGGGATCATCACCTGCGAGAAGCGCGGCCAGCGCCTCTACTGCTGGGTCGACCCGGAGGTGCTGCGCGAGCTCGAGACGTTTGCGGCTCCGACCGCTGCGGGGAGCTGACCCCCTCTTTTTCGCATCGTAGTTCGATAGTCATCGAAATGTCGAAGGGAGAACGAAGATGAAGCCAAGTACCGTGTGGATCGCGATCGTGCTGCTCGCCCTGGGAGTCTGCGGCATCCTCGACGCTGCGGGCATCGCGGACACGAGCCAGACCATCGCCCAGTGGTGGCCGCTCGCCATCGTCGGCTGGGCGATCACCGAGATGTACTCCGAGCGCCGCGTGACCCTTGGCGGCGTCATCTGCACCGCCATCGGCGTGACGCTGCTGGCCGACGCCCAGGCGTGGGCGAGTGGCGCAGTGCTATGGTCGGCGCTGGCGATCGGGATCGGGCTCGCGATCCTCGTCAACGCGGGCGTCCGCAGAGGCGAGCGTCGTAACGGTGACGCCCCGACCGCCGTCGGTGGAGGTGCGTCGTGACGAGCCGGCTACCTCAGCTGGGTCGCCGCGGCGAGGGATGGGTCGCGTTGCAGATCGTGCTCGTCGCCGTGATGGCGGCGGCGGGGACCAAGGGACGCAAGTGGCCGCCCGCGTCTCGCGTCGTGCGGATGGCGGCGGCGGGCCTGAGCGGCTTGGGCGGGCTGTACCTGTTCGGCGGCGCCGTCGCCCGTCTCGGGCGGCAGATCACGCCGTTCCCCAAGCCGGTCGAGCAAGGCAGCGTGAAGAGCACCGGCGCCTACGGGCTCGTGCGTCACCCCATGTACGGCGGCGTCCTGCTGCTGACGCTGGCGTGGTCGTTGGTCTCTTCGCCGCTGGCGCTGGTGCCGTGGTCGGTGGCCGCGGGGTTCCTCGACGCCAAGCGACGCCGCGAAGAGGCTTGGCTGGTTGAGGAGCACCCCGACTACGAGGAGTACCGGACGAGCGTGCGCCACAGTCTCGTGCCGTTCATCTGGTAATCGGGAACCTGAGTCGCTGCGGCCGCTCGCGAAGCGCGAACTACTGCGGCCGCCAGACGGGGTTCCACCCCCTGTCCGCGTTTGGCACCTTTCGCAGCCCGGAGCCGTCGGCATTGACGATGTACAGTGCGGACGGCTTCGACCACCTCGATCCGTCGGCGGCGAAGGCGATCTGACTGCCGTCCGGCGACCAAGACGAGGCGACGGCGTAGAAGGACGGACTGTAGCGCGCGATGTACCGCGACAGCTTGTCGACAAGCACGACTGATTCGCCCTCGCCGCTGGCCGGCACGCGCACGAGGGCATCCTTCGCCCGATCCCAAAGCAGGAGCCACTGCCCGTCGGGCGAGAGCGAGAAGCTGGTCGGCTGCGGGGCGGCGGTGACGAGGGTCAAGCTGCTGCCGTCGGACTTGACCGAGCAGATCTCACTGCTGTCCGCGTCCTCCCTGTCGAAGAAGATCCTCCCGTCCGGCGCCCAGGCGGGCTGCTCGTCCAAGCTCACGCGCTTGCCGCCCGGCGTGACGTGCCTGAGGCCGCTGCCGTCGGCGTTCACGGCGAGCAGGGCGAGCACATCGTCCCGCTCGAGGTTGCTGAACACGAGCTGCGTGCCGGGCGACCACGCGAGCCCCGGCCCCAAGGCCTTCTTGCTGCGCGTCACGAGTCGCTGCTCCGAGCCGTCCGCGTTCATGACCCACACGCTGGCCCTGTCGAACGCTTGACCCCGGATGAAGGCGATCTGGCCGCCGTCCGGCGACCACGCCGCTCCCCCCCGGATGAAGCTGTGCCCGCTGCCGTGGGCCAGTCGCGTCAGTCCGCTGCCGTCGCTGCGCACGACGTAGATGTCACTGGACTTCCCCACAAGGTCGTTCCCTGCGACGCCAAGGCGCGCCCTGGTGAAGGCGATGGTGCCAGGGCCGCCGGCCGTCGGCGAGGGGGTCGGACTCGCGGTCGCCGCAGCCGCGCCGGGCGAGGTCGTCGTCAGGCTCGTGCCGCCGTTGACGGCCAAAGCCTGCGCCCCAGCGACGATGAGCACCGTGAGCAGAAGTGCGACAAACACGCCTGATCTGGTGACACGTTGATCGTCCACAGCTCCACCCCTTTCCTCGTGCCGTCCGCCTCGAGCGGATATCCCTCAAGAAACGCGAAGACCGGCCCGCGGGCCGGTCTCACCAGTGGCTCCCCGCCGGACTGCGGTGGCCGCAGTGCTGCGCTCGGCGGATCACAGCCTCCCCCCTTGAGCATGGCTCATGTCAGGAGTCTTGTATCTCTCGGCGATACCCGGCTCCCGGGGGAATAGTTCCGTTTCTGCCACCTGGCCCCGGAAAATCCCGCCCGTTCCCATCCAAACGCACGAGGTTGGGTTGCGGACGGCACTCTGGATGGGCCCCGGCCCGGGAGCGGCCGCACGTTGCTGTCTTCATCTGAAGCGGGTGATTCTGGGGCGGCGCGAAGCAAGCGGGGACGGAGCCGATGGTCACAGATGATGCCAGTCCCAGCCCGCAGACAGTTCTCGGCTGGCAATGCCAAGCGGATCGCAGACCGGCTCCTACAGGAGCCCGCGAAGTTGTTCCATACCGCCGTCGAAAACCGACAAGGCGAGGGCGCGCGCGCTCTGTGCGGTGGCATACTCGCCGTCGAAGTTGCCGAAATCGG
The DNA here is from genome assembly GCA_903862845.1 of uncultured Thermoleophilia bacterium. GTDB lineage: Bacteria > Actinomycetota > Thermoleophilia > UBA2241 > UBA2241 > CAIXSE01. The sequence continues at coordinate 24,302 of CAIOZS010000039.1, read as the reverse complement.
CGACGGAGAGCGCTTCGGCTGCCAGCCCCAGATGAGTGTAGGCCTCGTAGAGCGCGTCAAAAGCGCCCCGCAGCGAGTTCGTCCCCTCGCGCAGGTCCTGCTTGCTCGACTTGGTCTTGAACCACGGCTTGGTCTCCGCGTAGAACTTGTTGATCGACCTGATGGCTCCGGGCTTGTCCGCTGCCACCATCTTCCGTACCTCGCGGGCGAACGCCGATCCCCATTCCTCATAGGCCTGGATCTCCGGCTTGTCGTCGGGATTGTTGGCGTTGATGAGGTCCTCCAGGTCTTGGCGGTTCATCTCCGCGGTGTGGCACCAGGTATCGAGCAAGCCGACGCTGCCGGCGAACTCCTGGGCTTCGAACCCCAGCATCGCCTTGAAGTACGCCTTCTGCGACTTGTCGAGGTGGGCGCTGGCCGTGGCGGGCAAGGCCAGCGGTACGCCTGCGGCGAGCAGCAGCAGGACGACGATCGTCAGACGACTGATCACGCGGCGAAGTGGCGTGGCCTTGCGAAGCTGCAGACGGCTCATGACTTCCTCCCCCTCGTACGAGCTTTGGCACAGCATGATCCGGCACTGGGGCGTGGTCAAGGCACCCCGTCGTCGGTCTGCGGATACACGGCGAGCTGCGAGACGCGGCCTCGCGGCGCAAGCAGTGACCGAGAGCCGGGCTTCGCTGAAGGGGACCATGGAGGGCGCCGTCCAGACGTACGAGCCGGACTGAGGACGCGGGGCCGACGGAGGTCCACGGGGGAGCTATCCCCCTGCAAGTCAGCGGCGGACCAGGTGGTTCAAGCCCGTTCCGGCGGCGGGAGTCCGGCCACACTCACGGCAGCTCTTCGCGACACTGCCGACCACCGTCATGAGGTGGGCGAGTGGAAGCCTGTCAGCATGACACGGACATCTCGTCGGCGATGCATGTTGCGCTCCAGCACGTGCAGGCCGCGAGGGGACTCGGGTCCGGCGTCAGCCCCAGCCGTCGCGAGGGCACCGGTCCAGGACGTCGGCAGCCACGTTCGCGAGAGCCGTGTAGGGCAGCGGTGCGGGACATCGCCTGAAGAACAGACGAGCCCGTCGAATCACATCTTCAAGAAGTGGAATACCCCGTACGCAAAGTACGCTGGCCAGACCAGCGACTGAAACACGCCATAGGCTCCATCCCAGAACGAAGTCGCGCTCTGGATGAAGTAGACGAGCGCTCCGACGAAACCGAGTCCGTAGACGGCTCCGCCAACGGCTCCTCCGGCATTCCCTTTGCTTTCTGACATCGTCCCTCCTTGTTTCCCCGGTTCATCACGCCTGGTTGATAGCACTCGGCGTCGGTGACGTGCACGCTGGACTCAGTCTCGGCGCGGCGCTGTGCATTTGAGGGTCGGCCGGCGTTTGCGACAAGGCCTTCCCTCGTCCCCGATCCCATCAGGTGCGGCATCCCCGACGGCTTCGCGCTCGTCGAATGCAGCCTACCACTGGGCGCCCCGCAGGCCCTCAGTTGGATCGCCCCACGGCCACCGGCACCAACGAGCCCCAGCCGCTCCCATTCAGGTGCACATTCAGGCGCACAGATCCGTGTTACTGAGGACTGTGGAGTGACACTGCGTTCGTTTGCCGGGCGTTTGCCGAGGAGCCGGACTCGCTCAGAGCGTCGCTTGCGACCCAGGGCGCACCCGCGCCACGTTGCTTCTGCGTTAGGTCGTGCGCCCCAAGGTCGTGCAGGGGCGTCCTGGACACGCGACTGTCGCCATCACCCTCGACACCTACTTGCACGCCATCCCAGCGTTGCAGGAGGGGGCGGCGCTGATCGCGGAGTTGGTGCTCGTCGCGAGAGTAGGCTGCGGCAAAGCTCATTGCACGAGCTGATGAGATGGTCCGGGTCCAACCATGGCGTCGGCCTGCTCCATCAAGACCCGGCGGAACATCCCCGTGTGGGCCTTCCGAGTGGGCGGTGTGCCAGAGAGCCGGACCGGGCAACCGGCAGCTGATCTCGGAGGCCCTCGAATGCGTCTCGCTCAAATGCGACGACTGTGCCCTGCCCCGTCACCAAGCGTGCGATCCTTGCGGCCAGGCGCCCACGCTCGGCGGCGGCAAGCAAGCGGGCGGCCGGGCGGCCGAACAACTTCAACAGGCCGCCGACGCCGGCCCACGCAGGCGCATTCGCTGGGAACATGCGGGGGTTCGTGATGTCGCCCCAGTCCATTGGCCGCCCCGAAGTGGCAGTAGGATAGTCCGCAGGTCGATCACGCTCGCCTGAAGTCGATCTTGTTTCTGGCTGCACTGAGCAAAGGGGGATGGATGCGCTATCGAGGACTCACACTGTTCGCTCTTGCCTTGGGCGTTCTCATGTCGATGGGGGCGACTGCGGCGCAGGCCGCGCCACTGTCCTTTCGCGTCTCGTTTGATCAAGCCGTCAGAGCCCAGCCTGTCGACGGACGGGTGTACGTGATCGTCGCCGCGAAGAATGCGCAGGATGAACCCCGCCTCAACATCGACGTACTCGGCGTGCCGCTCTGGGGCAAGGACGTGGCCGCCATGCAGCCCGGTCAGCAGGCGATCATCGACGCGGGCGCCGAAGTGTACGGGTACCCGTACGAGGCGCTCTCAGAGCTCCCCGCAGGCGACTATACGGTCCAAGCTTTCCTCAACATCTACACCACCGTCCATCGCGCGGACGGCGCTGTCATCCAGGTGCGGATTCCGGCGGGCGACGGCGGGTACCCCTACGACTCCGCCGGCAACCTGTACAGCACCCCGGTCCAGCTGCACCTGGCGCCGGACGCCGGCCCGATCGACCTGGTCCTCGACAAGGTCATCAAGCCGGGCGACGTCGTGCCCGCCGGCGGCACGCCTCAGCAGGGCAATCCGCCGGAGTCCAAACACGTGAAGCAGTTCAAGATGCGCAGCGAACTTGTCTCGACGTTCTGGGGCACGGACATGTACATGGGGGCGACGATCCTGCTGCCCCGGGACTATGACATTCCCAGGAACGCCAAGCGCGATTACCCGGTCGTGTACCTTGCAAACCACTACACGGAGGAGCCGCCGTTCGGGTTCGTGGAGCCCGGCAACACGCCAGCGCCGGCGCCGGATTCGGGCATGGGGGACTGGATGAGCAACCCCGGATTCTCCAAGTGGTGGATGGCCGACTCGACGCCGCGCTTCATCGTCGTCTACTTCCGCAGCGAGAACCCCTACTATGACGACTCCTACTACGTGAACAGCGCCAACTTGGGGCCGTATGGGGACGCGACCGTTACGGAGCTGATCCCGGCGCTGCAGCAGCGCTACCGCATGTACGCCGCGCCCTGGGCGCGAACCATCTTCGGCGGTTCCACGGGCGGCTGGATCGCGGCTGCGCAGCCGGTCTTGTACCCCAAGTTCTGGGCTGCGGGCTGGCCGATCTCACCAGACCCCGTTGATTTCCGCTCCTATCAGATCGTCAACATCTTCGACGACGCCAACGCCTACATCACCGACAACGGTTTCGTCCAGGCGCCGCGGCCTTCGTGCCGTACGCCACAGGGAGACACCATGTGGACGATGGCTCAAGAGAACCACTGGCAGGCGGCAATGGCGACTCATGGCCGCTCTCAGCTCGGGCAGTGGGACTTGTGGCAGGCTCTCTTCGGACCAGTCGGTGCCGATGGCTATCCCACGGCGCTTTGGGACAAGCAGACCGGAGTGATCGACCATGCCGTGGCGGACACGTACAAACCCATGGACCTGTCGCTGTACGTGACCGCGCATTGGCCCACGATCGGCAAGGACCTGAAGGGCAAGCTCCACTTCCTCAGTGGCACGGGCGACAACTTCTTCCTGAACTTGGCCGTTGACCTCTTCCAGCAGCGGACCGCCAAGCTCAAGACCGGCTTCACGTACAAGAGCGTGGTCGGCGCGGGGCACGTTCCCTCGCCGAGCGGCGGGCTCATGGGTCAACTGATGACCATGACCAAGTACATGAAGAATCACGCGCCGCGTGCAGCCGACACGTGGTGGTGGCAGCGGTAGACCAGGCAGACAGGGAGCACGTCGGCGCAGAGGGGGGGTCGCGAGCGACCCCCCCCTCTGCGCCTGCTTCTCCGCTCGTCAGTGCAGCCGCGAGCTGCCTTCCGCCGTCACTACGTCGAGTATCCTGTCCCGAAGACCGTGTGCGCCCAGTCGGGGGGCAGCCCGATAGCGGAACTGGAGTTGCGGCACCTCCCCACCAGCGACCGACGTTGCGCCTTCCCACGGCCGCTCGCTGCGGGACCCTACGTGGCTCGCCCGAACGACGTCGCCAAGCGATTCCCGAACGCCGGCCAATCGCTCTCGTCGACCGACTTCCACCCGCCCTGCTTGTACTCGATGCGTCTATCCACCCTGAGCTCTCTGCGCACGGCTTTGGCCAGGCTATTCCTCGGCCGACAAGACGACGCTGTCAACGTAGACTGACAGAGCTGGAGAAGAGCATCGGGAGTGACCGCAGACATCTCTCTTCGCCACCGCGGCAAGCCCTGACGCTCCGCGCTCGCGTCGAGGCCCCGACCGGGTAGCCGGCTCGCCGCGCAGGCCTCGAGCCTTGGGGTCCCGGGAGGGCCCGGCGACTGAACGTCGTCTGGGGGCTTCGCGGCCCGTACGCGACCTGGAGTCATGTACACGACTTCTGCCCCAGCAGCGCAGCCGCCGTCCTTCCGCTGACCGGCCACCGTCTCAGGGATGGTCGCACACGCGCAGAACGCTCGGTCAGGCACTGCCCTTGACTGCTTGCCAACCCCAGGCGCGGTGCTAGGCTCAGTTCGGATGGTCACTGTCACGCCCCACACCGAGCGCGCCGCGCGCCGCCTGGAGCCGCTCCTTCGGGTGCTGCTCGCCGTGCCGCTCGTCTGGGCGGCATACAGTCAGGTGGTCTCGCTCAAGACTTCGCTCCACGCGAGCGTGAGCGGCGTGCCCATGGCGTGGGCGGCGAGCCCCGTCTTCCACGTGGTGTCTCTGCTCATCGCCGTCGCCGCACTGGTGCTCGTGCTGCGCGGAAAGCCCGCACGACTGCTCTCGCTCGTGGTGCTCTGCGGCGGCGCTGCCCTCACCGCTGTCTGGGTGGGCCTGCTCGTGACGACCGGCAACCGCCCGAGCCTGGTCGCGGGGCCGACTCCGGGCGTGAGCCACGTGATCCTGCGCTACTCGGGCGCCACCCTCATGGTTGCCCTCTACACCGCCGTGCTGGGCGTCTGGGCGCTGCGCGGCTTGACGGACAGGTAGCCCGACGGCGCTGCGCGCCAAGGCTGCAGTGCTGCACGGCTGCAGTCTGACGCAAGAGAGGCCGCCAACCGTGAGGGCGGCGGGCCTCCTTGCCAACGACCTTGCCACTATGCCTGACGTTCCTCACTTCTCGCTGACCACAAGAGAACCACTCGTCCCCATATCAATCAGTGCACGACCTGCAGGACCGCGCATCTGACCTCGCTGGTAGTATGTGGGCCGTGGCCTTTCGCACGGTTGGCCGTTTTCGTCGAGAGTGGGGGTCTCTTGGCTGGCTCTGCAACTACGTTCTCGAGGTGGTTTGCGCCGCCGTCTACCGCTTCTCCCCCGATTGCGAGAGAATGCCCTCCACGACCGTCGCTGGACGGCGCCCGGACATGAGGACACGCGAAGGAGATGCGCCCCGGTGAACGCGATGGACGAGTACAACGCCAAGAAGAGGACCGCGGAAGAAGCCGTCCAGGTGGTCCGCTCCGGGGATTGGGTGGAGTACACCTTCGGCCACGGCATCCCGCAGGCGCTCGACCGGGCGCTCGCCGCGCGCAAGAGCGAGCTTCGCGACGTCAAGATCCGCTGGATGTTGGCGCTGCGCTCGCTCGCCGTGGTGACGGCGGACCCGGAGAACGAGGCCTTCACGTTCATGTGCTGGCACTTCAGCGGCCTGGACCGGCGCCTGTGCGATCAGGGGCTCGTCCATTACATCCCGCTGCTCTATCGCAACAAGCCGCGGCACTATCGCGAGTCGCTGGAAGTCGATGTCTGCATGCTGGCCACGCCGCCCATGGACAAGCACGGCTACTTCAATTTCTCGCTGTACAACTCGTCTACCCGCGCCATGGTGGAAAAGGCCACGACGGTCATCGTGGAGGTGAACGAGAAGCTTCCGGTCTGCCTGGGCGGCCGGGAGGAATGCGTGCACATCTCTGAGGTGGACTTCGTGGTGGGGGGCGAGAGCCCGGACCTGGTGGAGCTGCCCCGGCTGACTCCCACCGAGGTGGACAAGACCATCGCCCGCCTTATCGTCGAGCAGGTGAGGGACGGCTCCACGATCCAGTTCGGCATCGGGGGGATGCCCGACACCATCGGCCGGATGCTCTGCGACGCGGATCTCAAGGACCTAGGCATGCACACCGAGATGCTGGTGGACGCCTACCTGGACCTTTTCGAGTCGGGCAAGCTCACGAACCGATGCAAGAACATCGACCGGGGCAAAGGGGTGTTCGCGTTCTCGGTGGGGGGCAAAGGGCTGTACGAGTGGGCGGACCGCAACCCCGGCTTGGCCTCCTACCCGGTCGACTACACCAACGACCCGGCCGTGATCGCCGCCAACGATAACGTGGTGGCCATCAACAACTGCGTGGAAGTAGACCTGTTCGGCCAGATCAACTCAGAGTCGTCGGGCCTGCGCCAGATCAGCGGTACGGGCGGGCAGCTCGACTTCACCACCGGCGCGTACATGTCTCGGGGCGGCAAGGCCTTCGTGTGCATGTCCTCCACCTACACCGACAAGAAGACCGGTGAGATGCACTCCAGGGTGGTGCCCACTCTCGATGTGGGCAGCATCGTCACCGGCCCGCGCTCGCAGTCGCCGTACATCGTCACCGAATACGGCATCGCCAACTTGCACGGACGGTCCACCTGGGAACGGGCTGAGCGCGTGATCGAGATCGCCCATCCGGAGTTCCGCGAAGAGCTCATTCGCGAAGCCCAAAGGATGGGCGTCTGGCGGCGGAGCAACAAGGTGTGCCCATGACCGAGATACGTTGGCACGGCCGAGGCGGGCAGGGGGCCATCACCGCCTCGAGAATAGTCGCTACGGCAGCGTTCAAGAACGGGTACACCGGAGTGGCGATGATCCCGACCTTCGGCACGGAACGCCGCGGAGCGCCGATCTTCTCGTCTCTGAAGATCGCCAGGCAGAAGATCCATGATCTCTCACCCATTGAGGCGCCCGACATCGTCGTGGTGCTGGACCATCTGCTGCTGGACGAGGTCGACGTGGCCAAAGGCCTCAAGGCGGGTGGGCTCATCGTCCTCAACACCCCCAAGCCAGTCACTGCGTGTGACTTCGGGGGCGTGCGCCTGGCCGTGGCCGACGTCAGCGCTCTGTCGGTGGAGGCGGGACTGCCCCAGGGCAGGGTGAACTCCGGCATCATCGGGGTGCTGTGCCGGGCCTTCGACATCGTGCCGTTCGAGTCGGTGCTCGAGGAGATCGAAGCCGAGTTCGACGGCAAGAAACCCAAGGCGAACGCGGGCGCGGCGCGCCTCGCATATGACAAGACCACTGTGGGGGTCGCGTGATGGGCACACGAGGGTATCGCTACAAGACGTCGCACAGCCTGCCCGGCCCGGGGGACGGCGGCAACACCGGGTCGTGGCGAGTCCAGCGCCCGGTCATAGACCTGACCCGCTGCACTCCGGCCAAACGGGGCGCCGAAGCCTGCTTCGCCTGTTGGCTGTACTGCCCCGACGTCGTCGTGTCCCGCACCATCCCGCCGGAGATCGACTACAAGTACTGCAAGGGTTGCGGCATCTGCGCCGAGGAGTGCCCCACCAAGGCCATCGCCATGGTGGATGAGTCGGTCTATCACGAACACGTAGAGGGTTGAGGCCGTGCACATCATCGAGACCGGCAACGTAGCAGCCGCGCTGGGCGTCAAGCTGGCGGGCGTCCAGGTGGTGGCCGCCTATCCAATCACCCCGCAGACGCCCCTCACCGAGAAGCTCTCCGAGCTGATCGAGGCGGGCGAGATGGACGCCCGGTATGTCCCGGTGGAGAGCGAACACTCGGCACTGGCCGTCTGCATCGGCGCGAGCTCGGCCGGCGCGCGGTCTTTCACTGCCACCAGCGCCAATGGCCTGCTCTACATGCACGAACAGGTGCACTGGGCCGCGGGCGCCCGGCTACCCATCGTCATGTGTGTGGCCAACCGGGCGGTCGGCGCTCCCTGGAACATCTGGAACGACCACCAGGACTCCATTTCGCAGCGGGACACCGGCTGGATCCAGATCTACTCGTGCGACCACCAGCAGATCATCGACGATACCTTGAAGGCCTTCCGTCTGGCGGAGACCACCAGCATCCCGGTGATGGTGTGCTACGACGGGTACCTCCTGTCGCACACCTACATGCCCTTCGAGGTTCCGGAACAGGAGAAGGTGGAGCAGTTCCTGCCGCCGTTCCATCCGTCCTACGCGCTGGATCCGAGCTCTCCGGCCAACCTCAACACCGTGACGCTGCCCGAGATCCGCACAGATGTCCACGGCGAGATGGCCCACGGCTACATGGAGATCCGCTACCTGCTTCAGGAAGACCTGCGGAAGGCCGTGCAGGTGGTCGAGGAGATCGACGCCGCCTTCCAGGAGATCTTCGGGCGTGGGGGAGCGCCTCTCGTGGAACCGTACCGCTGCGACGATGCCGAGTACGTCGTCGTGGGCATGGGGTCGCTCACGTACCAGCTGTGGGATGTCATCGAGACGCTGCGGACCGAAGGGCACAAGATCGGCGTGCTCGGGGTGCGGCTCTACCGACCGTTCCCGGACGCCGCCGTGGCGGCCGCGCTGCGCGGCGCGCGCGGCGTGTTCGTCATGGAGAAGGCGCTGTCGTACGGCTACGAAGGCGCCCTCTGCTCGGACCTCAAGTCGGCTCTGTACGATCACATCCCGGACAAGAGCAGGGCGCCGTTCGTCAAAGGCCTGGTCGCCGGTATCGGCGGCCGCGAGATCAGGACCGCCGATCTCACCGACACTCTCCGCTCCGGCCTCGTCGGCAGCATCCCGGAACCCGGCTGGATCGGGATCCAACTCTAGGAGCCAGCATGACCACCAGGACCACGATCCTCTCGCTGCCCAAAGAAGAGTACGTCCATCCCGGCAATCGCGCCTGCACCGGCTGCAGCCTGGGCATCGCGTACCGCATCGGCCTGAAGGCTCTGGGCCCCGACACCATCCTCATAGTCCCGCCCAGCTGCCTTACCGTGCTGCAGGGCCTGTTTCCCGTGGCCTCCACCAAGTTGCCCAGCCTCAACGTGACCTTCGCCTCCACGGCCGCGGCCGCCACCGGCGTGCTCGAAGCATTGAAGGCTCAGGGCAGGGAGCACACAAAGGTGGTCGCCTGGGCGGGTGACGGCGGCACGGCCGACATCGGCATCCAGTCGCTGTCGGGCGCCGCCGAGCGCGGCGACGACTTCCTCTTCATGTGCTACGACAACGAGGGCTACATGAACACCGGAGTGCAGCGCTCGGGCACCACGCCGCAGGGGGCCATCACCGCCAACACCCCCTTCAAAGGCAAGATGCAGCAGAGGAAGGACGTGGCGGCCATCATGACCGCCCACGGCATCGACTATGTGGCCACGGCCTCGGCATCCTACCCGCTCGACCTCTACGACAAGATCAAGAAGGCGATTACTCTCAAGGGCGTCAAGTACATCCATATCCACACGCCCTGCCCGCCCGGCTGGGGCTTCGACACGCGCTACGCGGTCAAGGTCGGTGAGCTCGCCGTGGAGACCGGTTACCTGGACCTCTACGAGGTGGAAAAGGGCGAGTTCCGGCTCACGGGCGCGTCTGCCAAGACGCTGGAGAAGGGGACCCGGAAGCCGGTGAGGGAGTACCTGCAGACGCAGTCGCGCTTCCGCATCATGTCGCCCGAGCAGGCCGCCGACGCGCAGGCGCGGGTGGATGCCACGTGGAGCACCTACTCGAGTGGCGAGGGCTGACGCTGCCGGGCCGATGCGGCCGCGGACGCCCCTATGAAGCTGCCGGCCGACTCTGGGTGACCTTGACGTATATGTAGGGGCCGAGCGCGAAGGCCAGTGCCGCGAAGGCTAGCGGCAGCAGTCCCAAGTAGGTCTGAGGGATCAGAAGGATGCCTACAGCATCGAGGATGACGCCGATGGCAAGGCGCAGACCCAAGAAGAAACGCGGGAAGCTGTACTCCCATTTCATGACCAGCAGCTTCTCGAGGATCGACCGCCGAGGAGCGGCGTTCTCATCTGATGGGCGCGTCAGGATGCCTCCTTGTTACCCGCGGTACCGGCCACCGAGGGGACTATCAATGTGATTCCACCTTCAGGACCATCCCCTTCCGTCCGGTTGCGCGTTCAGCCTCCAGATCGACGAGCGGCGAGAAGGCGGACATGGCGCTCCGCAGCCGCGGGAGCCGGCGCGGCAGGGTAGTACTGCGAGGGAAGATAAGGAATGTCGGCGGATCCTTGTCTTCCCCTTGCGCACTACCCCGCGCCGGGGCCGCCGGGGTCGTCGCGGCCGCCCGCGCGCGCCGGGAGCGCGCCCGCCCGCGCCCCCGCCGGGTGCCCCTTTCGTGGCTCACCGGCGCCTGACCGACGGGGATCGTCATGTCCACCGTTGGGGAAAGCATCAGCCGCGATAGCCGCGAGAGCGCGAGGAAGTACAGCAACGACCCCTCACAGCCCCAGCACTTGCGATCGCCAGTACCCGGACTTAGGGCCAATCCCATTAGGCCGCCTCCAGAGCCGTTTGCAGGGCTGCATCGCGGCCATGCCTTTCTCTCCCGGTTCAGGATCGTCGTAGAACGCCCGCAGCGCTCGCCTGTCGACGCGCAGCGTCCCGACCTCGGACGACTCCATCGGCGTGGACCCCCAGCTGTGTCTAGCGGCGAACGTTTCGCGCATGGGCTGCGCGCGCAGCGGGTCTGCTTGATGCGCTTGTTCTGTGAGTCTCGGCTACGGCGGCGGCCGGATTCGCACAAGTCCAGCGGAGAGAACGGTGAACGCCCCGGGAATCTCGACACCGTGCTCGCCGATCACCTGCGCGACGGCAGCCGCCTTGCCCGTCGAGAGTAGCCCCGGCAAGCGCACGAGAAGGATGCCGAACGCGACTCGGGCGCAAGCGGAACACGAGCTCGCCGAAATCCTTGTTGGCGGTCATGAGGATGCGCTCATCGGCGTTGGCGAGCTCAAGCACGGCCCCGCGGTGATGCCCGGAGAGAGCTCGGCAACGCCGACGACGTCGTGGCCGTCGGACCGCGGCCGGGTGACGATGGCTGAGTCGACGCCTTCGTCGGCGAGTAGCTTCACGCCACCGACTTGGAGACCGGATAGGCGACGTCAGCGCGGAGGACCTCGGCCACGAAACGCACGGCGGCGAGCACGCCCTCGCGCGTGAGCCGAGGATGGGCCTCCAGGAGCTGCTCGATCGTCCGGCCGGCGCCGAGCTCCTCGAGGATGGACTCGACCGTGATGCGTGTGCCCTCGACGACGGGCTTGCGCATCATGACGTCGGGGCCAGATCCGATTCCTTGCGTAGCCATTGCGAAGTCCTCATTGCCTGGCCGCAACGATACCACCGGGGGCCCGACTCGTACCGCAAGGGTTGGATCTCACAGACCAGACGCATCGGGATCAGTGGAGCCTCCGGCCGTCCGCTCGGCGCGCATCCTCGACGCCGGCCGCTGGGCCCCGCAGTCTCGGCGGGCTCACGAAGACGCCAGCTCCAGTGCGAGCACTTCATGGGCCGCTCGGGCGATCAGCGCCGCCCCGGCCGCATTCGGGTGCACGCCGTCGTACCAGAAGAGCCTAGGGTGACCCAGCGTGGCGGCCTGAGCGTCGACCAGGCCCAGTCCCTCCTCGCGCGCAAGGTCGCGGACGACGGTACACATCTGGTCGATGGCCTCCGCGCTTACGGTGTACTTCACCTTGCCCGCCCTACCATGGCCGTAGACTGCCGGCGGCGTCATCACGAAGATGCGCGGCGCCGACGGCAGCGTGCGGTAGTGCTCGACGAGTGCGCGGTAGTCCTCGAGGAAGGGCGCGCGGCCCTTCCAGTTGATCGCCTTGGAGTCGTTGGTGCCGAGCATGATGAGCACGACGTCGGGAGCGAGCTCCCCACTCCGGCGATACGGCTTGCAGCTCCGGTAGGGGTGGTCGCCCGACTCCTGGAGCGTGTGCGAGATCTTCCCGAAGTTGCCCACGACGACACCGTCGCCGAAAAGCCGCTGCAGCTGGGCCGGATAGCAGTCCCGTTTGCGGCGCAGGATGCAGGCTCCCCATGTGATGCTGTCGCCTACGCAGGCGATGCGTACCGCAGTCCCCTCGCCCATCGGCGTCCTCTCTCCGGCCTCTGCCAAACGTCAAGGCGCCTCAGCAGCTCGTCTGGTGCTTCTTCGCCCTCCCGGATGCTCGCACCGAACCATCCGTCCAGCGCACCGCGGATAACCTGCGAGCGCTGCACCTTCGTCTTGCCGCGACGCTTTGGTGAGCCAGGTTGATCCGCTTGTTGGACAGACCTCCCACCCTCAGGCAGCGGTCACTGACCATGGCCTGATGTGAGCGAGCTGGTCGGCCAGCGCCTCTTCTGCGACTTCGGTGTCGTGGGCCGCCTGGGCGCGCAGCCAGTAGCCGTTGGAGAGACCGAAGAAGCGGCACAGGCGCAGGTCGGTGTCGGCGGTGATCGCGCGGCGGCCGGCGACGATCTCACCGATGCGCTGCGCCGGCACGCCGATCTCCTTGGCGAGGCGGTACCTGGTGATACCCATGGGCAGGAGGAACTCCTCGAGCAGCAGCTCGCCGGGGCTCACGGGCTTGAGCTTCTCGTCCATCCTTCGCACTCCTAGTGGTAGTCCACGATCTCGACGTCCTCGGTGCCGGCGGCGGTCCAGCGGAAGCAGACGCGGTACTGGTCGTTGATGCGGATGCTGTGCCGGCCGGCGCGGTCGCCCTTGAGCGCCTCGAGCCGGTTGCCGGGCGGGACGCGCAGATCGTCGAGTCGCCCGGCGATCTCGAGCTGGCGCAGCTTGCGCCGCGCGATCGTCTCGATGTTCACGAACCGCGTCACACGCCGGCCGCCGGCCAGCTTCTCGGTGTCGCCGTCCTTGAATGAGACGATCATGCAAGCAGAGTAACGCTACGCGTTAGTAACGTCAAGCGTGCATATGGGGTGGCCGCCCGCGCTGCCCTGGTTCTGTCCAGCGTTCCGCGCATGACCAGCAAACCGGCTCCGCCCGACTCCCGAACCGAGATTGCCTCACGCGGCCGGTTTGTCTGCGTCGATGCGCTAATTGGAAAAGCCATGCCTACCGTTCGACCCGGTTCTGCAGTGATCGCAGCGAGCAGTTCGTGCGCGCCGAGCACCGGGATGGTCGCCTTCGTGAAGTCGCGGCCGCTACGGGTGACGTCGGGCCGCCCGGCGCACCGTTCAGTCCTTCCGCGACGCGATGGTCGCGAGCAACTCGTGCGGCTCGAAGATGGGTATCGTGGCCTTGGTGAAGTCCCGGGTGTTGCGCGTGACGATCGCGCTGACGTCGGCGGCACGAGCAGCCTCATGCGTAACCGCGTCCTCGTAGTCGCGGAAGCCGCTGTCGAGGGCTCGCTGGAGCACCCCGTCATCCACCGTCGCGACATCGAACATGCTCAGCAGCGTTCGCACCTGGTCGTGCGCACGCTTGGACCCGAGCCCCTTTGCCGTCATGTAGTACGTGGTCGTCACCGCGGTTGCACAGACCGAGCCCTTGACGCGGCCGTTGTCCACGAGCGAGAACAGCTTCGCTGCCACTTCGACATGCGGTTCCCTTTCCAGCAGGATGTCCAGGAGGATGTCGGTGTCGAACAGCACCTTCACCGGTACTTCTCCTCCAGATACCGGTGGTAGTCCTCTTCGGTGACGCCAGTACCCTTGAGCGAGCCGATGAGGGAGCGGACGCGCGGGGTGATCTCGGTCCCGGGGATCTCCTCATCCGACTCGATCAGGGAGAAGTAGTCCGCGACGAGGCGGGAGACGGACTTGCCCGACCGCTGCGAGTAGTCCTTGGCCCTGCGAATGAGCTGGTCGTCCAACCTGAGCGTGAGTTTCGTGTTCATGGTGCACCCTTTGTACGTATTCCGGTGCACATATTGTACGTCACAGCACCTCGGACGCAAACAGTGCGGCTGGACTTTCGTGGTCCTTCCAACTACCAACATGCAGTCTGCATAGCTCCGCAATCACAGCCATGCTTGTCTGCATATCCCCGGCCGCGGTCTCGGCGTCGGCCCCTCGCTTGTCACTGCGCCACTGCATCCCGAGCCGTTTGGCGGCCCGGCACGCGTCACGGTCACGAGCTTCTGTGGCCGTTGTGCCCCGCGTTCACGTCCGCCCCTCTTCATGCGCTCCCTCACTTTCACGGACCTCAATCACGCGCCAAGGCCTGCACGGCCGAGCGCGCCTGCGCCGCATCCGCGGCGGAGAGTGCGCGGCCGGCCATCTGGACGCAGGTCTCGAGACTGTACTGGGCGAGAGCGGCGCGCACGCCGGGCAGGGACACGGGGGCCATCGACAGGCTGGTGACACCCAGGCCCGTCAGCACCAGCGCCATCAGCGGGTCACTGGCGGACTCGCCGCACACGCCGACTGGCTTGTTCGCCGCGGCGCCGGCCTCGGCGGCCATCCGCACCAGCTCGAGCACGGCGGGCTGCCAGGGATCGAGCAGGTCGGCCAACTCGCCGAGCGTCCTGTCGGCCGCCATCGCGTATTGGGCCAGATCGTTGGTGCCCAGACTGAAGAAGTCGCACACGGCGGCCAGCGAGCTGGCCCGCAGGACCGCAGCGGGAACCTCGACCATGACACCGGCCATCCCAAGGCCGTGCTCGTGGGCCTGTGCAGCAAACGTCTCCGCTTCGCCGGCGGTCGACACCATGGGCGCCATGACCCACACGTCGGCGCGGCTGCCGCTCGCGGCGTCCGCTAGTGCCGCGAGCTGCGTGGCCAGCAGTTCCGGAAGCCGGCGCGCCGTGCGCAGGCCACGGACGCCGAGCGCGGGATTGGGTTCGGCGGACTGCGTCGCGAACCGCAGCGGCTTGTCCGCACCGGCGTCGAGCGTGCGTACCACGACCTCGCGACCGGCGAAGGCGTCGAACACGCGGCGGTAGACGTCGCGTTGCTCGGCTTGGCTCGGCGCCTCAGCCCGGTCGAGAAACAGGAACTCGGTGCGGAAGAGTCCCACGCCCTCGGAGTCTGCGGCAGCGGCCGCGTGGGTCTCGCGCGCGGTGCCCAGGTTGACGAGCAGCTTCACCGGATGACCGTCGGCGGTGTGGCCGGGACCGGAGGCGCGGGCCGCAGCCGCGCGCCGAAGGTCCTCTGCCTTCATGGCCGCCTCGATGAGAACGTCGGCCGGCGCCACCGTGACTTGGCCGGCGCGACCGTCGACGAGCACGGTGATCCCGTCCGTCAGCGCGCCGGCGCCGCGGCAGGCGACGACGGCGGGCACCCCGAGCGCCTTGGCGAGGATCGCGGTGTGGCTCGTCGGGCTCCCCTCCTCCGTAACGATCGCGAGGACGCGGCTGGGGTCGAGCGTCGCCGCGTCGGCCGGCGCCAGATCGGAAGCGACCAGGACGTAGGGAAAGTCGCGCACGGGCAGCCCCGGCATGGGCAGGCCCAGGAGGCGGGCGACCACCCGGTCGCGAAGGTCATCGAGGTCGGCGGCGCGCTCCGCCATGTAGCCGCCGAGGGCCTCGAGCTGCTTGCGGAACTCGGCCAAGGCGTCGCTCACGGCTCGCGGACCCGCTACTCCGGCTTCGATCCGCTCGACGACCTTCGTGGCGAGCACCGGGTCGCGAGCCATCATGGCCTGGGCGAGGAGCACGTCGGCCGCAGCGCCCGATGCCGTCGCCCCACGGGCCGCGAGGTCGCCGGCAACGGCCTCCAGAGCTGCCTTCGCCGCCGCCGCTTCTTCGTCTTTGGTGCCGATGGATTCACTCGCCTCGGGCACGGACGAAGCGGGAGCCATCACGGCCACCGGCCCGGCGGCCACGCCGGGACTCACGGCGATGCCGCTGAGAATCGGAGTCATCGCCCTCATCCTGCCTCGCTGTCGAGGTCCGAAGCGACGAGCGCGGCCAACTCGTCGAGCGCCACCTCGGCGCCTTCGCCGTCCGCCGAGAGGATGACCTCGTCTCCGCAGGCCGCTCCAAGGCCGATCACCGAGAGGATGCTGCGCGCGTCGACCGGGTCTGCCCCATCCTTCGCAATCGTCACCGAAACGCTCTGGCGGCTCGCGGCCTGCACGAACAGCGAAGCCGGTCGCGCGTGCAGTCCCACTCGTGAACCAACTATGACGCGACGCTCAGTCATCTCTGCCTCCTTTCGATGTCGGTCGGTATGCCGGGTCGCTCACTGTGGCCCTGGACCGGTGGGCTGCAGCGTTGCCGCAGGGCCGACGGTCGTCGCCGCCGGGCTTTCGAGCTCGGCGACGGAGCCCTTGCGGCGCCCGATATGCTTCGCCATCACCACACAGGCGGCGCTCGCGACGATCCCGGCGACGATCGCGGCGACCCAGAGGAACGGATTGCCGATCAGCGGCAGCACCCAGATGCCCCCGTGGGGAGCCCTCGAGGTGGCTCCGAACGCCATGGAGAGAGCTCCGGTAAGTGCGCTGCCGGCCATCGCCGAGGGGATTACCCGCACGGGGTCGGCCGCGGCGAACGGGATGGCGCCCTCCGTGATGAAAGAGGCTCCGAGCAGCCAGGCGGCCTCACCGGCGCGGCGCTCCGCGCGCGTGAAGAGCGCCGGCCGAAGAACGGTGGCGAGCGCCATCGCAATGGGCGGCGTCATGCCGGCGGCCATCACGGCCGCCATGACCTTGATGTCTCCGCTGGCGAGGCTCGCGAGCCCGAAGGTGTAGGCGACCTTGTTGAGTGGTCCGCCCATGTCGGAGGCCATCATGAGCCCAAGCAGCGCCCCGAGAAGGATCGCGTTGGCGCCGGAGAGTCCGGCGAGCCAGTCGGTCAGGGCCGTCTGCAGCGAGGCGACAGGAGGGCCGATCACGAGCAGCATCAACGCGCCCATGATCAAGGTCGAGATGACGGGAATGACCACCACCGGCATGATCCCCGCGATCGCTCGCGGGACCTTCGGCTTGTTCAGCAGCGCGACGACGCCGCCGGCGAGCAGACCACCGACGAGGGCGCCGAGGAAGCCGGCGCCGATGGCGCCGGCCAGCAGACCGGAGACGATGCCCGGCACAAGGCCGGGGCGATCGGCGATGGCGTAGGCGATGAATCCGGCCAGGATCGGCGCCAGCATCATGAGGGCGGTCGTCCCGATCTTGAACATGAGTCCGGCCAGCCCGGTCTGCGCGAAGATCTGGGAGATGTCGGTGACGCCGGCGTACGTGTGGCCCTGGTACGTTCCGCCGTTCACCTTGGAGGCGATCTCGGCGCCGCCCAGCATGTAGGAGAGGGCGATGAGGATGCCGCCGGCGGCGACGAACGGGATCATGTAGCTGACGCCGGTCATCAGCCACTGCCGGAGGTGCGTTCCGAAGCCGGCCTGGCGGTCGAGCTTGGTGGCCGGCGCAGGCGGCTCGGCGGCTGCGACTGCGTCCTGCTCGGCAGGACCCGCCGGGGCGCTCTTCGCGGCACTCGACCGTGCGGCCGCGACGGCCTGGGCCACCAGGCCCGCAGCGTCGTGGATGCCCTGTTTGACGCCGGTGTCGATGATCGGCTTGCCGGCGAAGCGCTCGCGCCCGCGCACGTCGATGTCCGCAGCGAAGATGACGGCGTCGGCGTGCGCGATGTCCTCAGCGCTCAGCGGAGTCGCGCCTGCGGCGCCCTGAGTCTCGACCTTGATCTCGTGCCCCGCGGCCCTGGCGGCCTCCTCGATCGCCTCGGCGGCCATGTACGTGTGCGCGATCCCGGTGGGACACGCGGTGACGGCAACGAGCCTCACTGTCCCAGCACCTCCTTGTTCACGAGGTCGACAACGTCCTGGGGCACGACTGCAGCCCGCAGCGCGTCTTTGAAGCTCGCGTGCACCAGGCGGCGCGCAAGCGCCGCGAGGATGCTTAGGTGGTCCGCGTCCGAGCCCTCCGGCGCGGCGATCAGGAAGATGATGTCGGCGGGCCCGTCGGGGGCGCCGTAGTCCACGCCGTCGGCGCTCCGACCGAACGCCAGGCTGGGCTCCGTGACGTGCGCCGAGCGAGCATGCGGGATGCCGATACCACCCTCGATCCCCGTCGGCATCTGCGCCTCGCGGGCGCGGACGTCGGCGATGAAGCCCTCGAGGTTCGTCACGCGCCCGCTGCCGGCCAACAAGCCGGCCAGGCGGCGCGTCGTCGCGTCCTTGTCCTCGGTCGTCAGAAGGAGATCGACCAGCTCAGCCGTGATGAGGTCTGACATCGTCAACTCCTCTCGGCCAGTGTGAGATCCATGTCGATGCTCGCGTCGAGTCGGAGCGCGGCGACGAGCGCGGGCCCGCTCGCGTCGACGGTGGCCGAGGCGATCGCCTCGATCTCGATGGTGCGATCGACGCTGGGGATCAGTGTGAGCGTCACGATCATGCCCGCACCACCTTCGGCCCCGCCGCGGCTATCGTCGTGGCCTCGGCCTCGTCGAGCCCCGAGTCGGTGATCAGGACGTCAACGTCGGTGAGCCGTCCGAAGCTTGCGAAGTAGTCCCGGCCCACTTTGGAGCTGTCCGCCAGCGCGATGACCCTGCGGGCCGCGTGAAGCATCGCCCGCTTCACCGCGGCCTCGGGCGGATCCGGCGTGGTCAGCCCGCGGCCGACCGACACGCCGTTGGTGCCCAGAAAGGCGACGTCGCAGCAGACCTCCGACAGCGAGCGTGCCGCCCACTCGTCGACGCTGGCGAGCGTGGCCCCCCGGACCCGTCCGCCCGTGATCAGCACCGTGAAGTTGGGGCGCGTCGACAGTATCGTCGCGATCGGCAGCGAGTTGGTCACGACGGTCAGCAGGCGATCCGTGGGCAGGATCTCCGCCAGGCGAGCAGTGGTCGTGCCGGCGTCCAGCAGGATCGTCCCCTCGCTGGGGACTTCACGCAGCGCCGCAGCCGCGATGCGGTCCTTCTCCGCGGTCATCGACGCCATGCGCGTGGCGAGCTCCGGCTCGGTCGTGAGCATCTCGACCAGGACCGCCCCGCCGTGGACGCGACGCAGGAGCCCCTGGCCGGCCAGCGCGGTCAGGTCGCGGCGGATCGTCTCCGGCGTCACTCCGAGATCCCGGGAGAGCTCCAGGACGTCGACCCTCCCAGCGCTTCGGGCTCGGCCTGCGATCACACGGTGACGCTCGGCGGCGAACATGCGGTATAGCCCCCGTTTATGACTTTGTATCTCCCCGTTTGTACCCGTTTATCTGCGTATGTCAAGCAACGCCGTTGTCGCCGCCGATTGGCGCGGCGTGACCATCCCCATCCCTCCAGTCGCGCGTTCAGCCTGCGGATCGACGAGCGGCGAGAAGGCGGACATGGCGCGCCGCGCGCGCCGCGGCCGCCGCGGCCGTGAGAGCCGCCGCGGCGGGGTAGTACTGCGAGGGAAGATAAGAAAAGTCGGCGGATCCTTGTCTTCCCCCCGGCAACCGCGCCTGTGGACGGCCGCGGGCGAGGCGACAGTCAAGGAATCCTTGTCTTCCCCTTTCGCACGTGCCCCGCGCCGCAGCCGCCGGGGTCGCCGCGGCCGGCCGCTGCGGTCAGATCGCGTCAGCAAGTTCTTCGACGGGGCGTGGAGGAAGGCGCCGCTGCCTCGCAACCGACGGCATGATCTTCGGCACACCTGTGCCGCGCTGCACCTGAAGGCCCGGGGTACACGTCAAGGTCGTCCAAGAGCTGCCAGGACACTCGACGATCACCGTCACGATGGACACGCACAGCCACGCGGAGTCGGGAATGCAGGGAGAGGCTGCTGAGCTCACCGCCGCGTTGTTGGCTCCGTGGCCGTGACAGCTGTGTGGGCAGTCCGTGGACATTCTGGCGCCTGGGCGACCGTCTCCCTGGCGCATGGCGTCGAGAGAAGCGCCCATTCACTGGAGAGAAGCTGGAGGCGGCGACCGGAGTCGAACCGCTGATGGATGTCTTGCAGTCGTCAGTCCGCGCCGCGGGGATGTCCGCGCTGGGATGGCTGCGGTGCTCCGCCTCGGCCCTGGCGCCGCGCCTCTTCATTCCAGAAGGCGCTCAAGGGAAGCGAGGATCAGACCGAGGCCGAAGTCGAAGGCTGCGGCGTCACCGTAGGGTTTCGCAGCGTAGTCCGTCGCAACGCAAGCCAGGGAAGGATACGCGCCTTGCGGGATGGCCGCGAGGACCTCTTCAGCCGCCTCGGTGGTGTCCACAGCAGCGCCCAACGAGAGACTGGACCACTGCCGCTCGAAGCCGTAGATGTAGCTGTCGAGCGCGAGAAAGGCGTTTGCGGCGATCCCTGGGGAGAACCCGGCCTGAAGCAGAGTGCCGAGGACTCGATCCACGTAGGACAGGCTACAGGGACCGCTCGGTCCGCGTGAGTCGATGAGGCCGGCGGCCCATGGATGACGTGAGAAGACTTCCCTTGCGGAGACCGCGCGGCGCCGCATCGCCTCCTTCCAGTCGACGCCGTAGGAGGGGAGGTCGATCTCGGCCACGACGAGATCGGCCATGCCATCGAGCAGGTCGTCCTTCCCAGCCACATGGTTGTAGAGCGACGCCGCCTCGACGCCGAGCCTTCGACCGAGCTCGCGCATGGTGAGCGACTCGATCCCGCGCTCGTCCGCGAGATCCATCGCCGCACGCACGACGCGTTCCCGGTTGAGCGTGTCTCGCACTCCGTCACTGCCTGTTGCCCGAGCGATCGTGGCACCTCCTTCGACTGTCCGCGCCGCGCCTGGAGCTTCACGCTGCTTGACATACTAACACCGTTAGTGCACACTGGGAACACCCGAGGCTAACAGCGTTAGTAACGAGGGCCCCGTGCTCAATGGCGCGGGCGAATCACGCGATCAGGAGGATGATGTGATGAAAGACATGGGTACGAGGATCTCAACGCTCTGGATCGTGGTCATGCTCAACATGGTCTTCGCGGACATCCTGACCTTCATCAAGCCTGGAGCGCTGCAGGAATTGTGGGCCGGACAGGCGGGCGTGCACATCACGCCGGGGCTTCTGCTGGTGTTCGCGATACTCACTGAGATCCCGATCGCGATGATCTTCGCGTCTCGCATCCTGAAGCCGAAGGCCAATCTATGGGCGAACACCGTGGCAGCGGTGATCACCACAGCATGGGTGGTAGGCGGCGGGTCGCTGACTCCTCACTACGTGTTCTTTGCGGCCGTACAGATCGCGTGCATGGCGCTGATCGTCCGGACCGTCTGGAAGCAGCGTGACTCGGTGCGGGCGTGGAAGCGTGAGCCGGCACGTGTCGTGACGTCGGGCGATCAGCCCGTCTGACGTGGACCCGCGAGGGGCGGCGGCGGGGTCAAGAGCCTCGCAGCCGCCCCTCGACCTCGTACGTCGAAGTCCTGCGGGGCAACGCCGACTCGATGATGCGGATGTTGGCCCGGTGCGGCACGAAGAGGTCGATTTCCTGCAGTACCAGGAGCCATCGGTCATTGGTGACTCCGGTCGCGCCCCAGCCGCACCACGCCGCACCCAGTTTGCTTGTCAGCGGGTTGTCGGCGGGCGATCTGGAGGCCCCGGGGAGTAGTCACCGGCCACGATTTCGCTGCAAATCGCCGGTGGACCGCAGGGGAGTCGAACCCCTGACCTCCGCCGTGCAAACGCGTACACTATAGTGATAGTAGGAACCAGGAAGTGCCACGGAGTGCCATCCCGAGCGTGTGTGGCGGGGCCGGAGTGCCGGCAAGTGATGGTGAGGGCTGTGGAGGGGCGCTGCGTTCGTTTGCCGGGCGTTTGCCGAGGAGTCGGACTCGCTCAGAGCGCCGCCCGCGACCTGCGGCACACGTGCACGACGATGTCGGCGGAACGCATGGAGCGGCGCTTCCAGATCGACAGCGCGGATGTCCAGGCCGGCGTAGGAGAACACGCCAATGGCTCACCTGGGGAACGCCGGATCTCCGATTCGGTCTCGGTAGGTGGGCTGGTGCTTCCCGCCGAAGATCTTGACCTGCTCGAGCGGCTCGACTTCCTGCACCGCAAGCAGGTCAGGTCGCAGTTGTCGGCGACGTGCGCGGCCTTGTAGCGAAAGCCGCCGATGCGACAGTTCCGAGTGACTAATCGAAGCATGATCGATGCACAGAGGGAGAGCGGGTCTAACGCACCGCGCACAAGCTGTGCGCGCACCGCTCCCAGAGCACCGAAGTCCTGCGGCGCATCAGCTCGATGCGCTTGTTGGGCGGCTCTCCACCATCCTCAATGGACAGAGACAGTCTCCACTGAGGTGAATCCGCGCCAGCTCGGGTCGAACGAGCGCGGGAAGCGGATCACGTACGACGTCGTCCGGCGAGGATGCAGATAGGGCATCGAGAAACGCCCGTTGAGATAGCGGAAATCGGTGCGGATCGTCGTGACCTTCGTCCATCCCGCTGCCTGCCACGTCAACGGTTGACCGACCACGCCGGCGTGCTTGAACAAGGTCAAAGTCATCGTGTTGTTGGGTCCGCTGTCGCTCGGGATGATCGGAACACGGCCCCTCAGCTTCACGCTCTCTCCGCGCGCCATGCTGTGGCGGCTCGCGCTGAACGCGCAGACCTGGTAGGAGGCGACAAGATCGAGGTGGCCTCCGATTCTCGTTGCGAAGAAGTTGTACTTGTCCGCTGTGGGAACGCCGGCGGGTACGCGCACTCGCAAGGAGATTGCGGAGGGAGCCGGGGAGGGCACGGTGACCATCGCGAAGGTCTTCACCGGCTCACCTCCGTTCATTGACTGCCCGGTGATCTTGTAGGCATCGCCGCTGCGCAGGTTGCTCAGCCTCATGGTCACCATGCTGCCCCGTGCTCCAGAGGCCCAGCGCGTCACCCTCGCACGCGCCGCGTCCCGCTCGTCGGCGACCAGACTGACGCCGGTCTGGCCGGACTGAACGACGGCGGGGGCTCCCTGAGGCATCTGGATCTCCAGGGCCTCCGTGCGCCTCGACGGCCAACCGCCGCCATGGAAGGTCACGACGGCGCTCGTGTAGTCGCCGAGCAAGGCATAGGCGTAGCCGCTGAAGAGATCAGCGACTCCCATCGTCAGGGGCTGGACGGTCTGCAAGTCGGGCGACGTTTCATTGCTTCCGAACAGACCGACCGAGACGCTTGATCCCCCGGCCCACGGTCCTCCGCGCTGGATGGTGAGCGGGAGCCTCCCAGGCCAGAAGTCGAACGTGGTGGGGCCGGGGTCAAGGAACGTGAGTCCTCTGCAGAAGTAGAGCGGGTCGTAGTCTCCGCCCGGCCACATCCATAGTTGACCGGTGCCGGCGAGAGGCGGCACGTCGGTCATCTCGTAGGAGCCCGTCGCGTCCGTCCGGGTGCCGCCCATCGGCCACTGCCACCCCAGGAAGGCTCCGCGAACGGGCAGGCCGGCATAGTCGACCACGGTTCCTCTTATGATGCCAGTACCGCTCGGAGCCACTGGGTGCGAGGAGCGCGGGAAGTCTCGGGAGCGAAGCGCCGCACTCGACGAGGCCCACGATGCCTTCGTCGGCGCACTCTGGCCCGTCTGGCCCGCCATTGCCGCAGTGCTCATGATCAGAAGCACCGTGACACAGGTGGCCACGAGCGTGATCCCCCCGATGCAACGCTTCATGTTGCCTCCCCTTTGCTGCTCATGGCACGGGAGCGGCAAGGCTCCTGCCGCGTAGCCGTCACGTCCGCCCAACTACCAATATGCAGTCTGCGCAACCCCACAAACACAGCCATCCTTGCCTGCATGTCCCCGGCCGCGGTCTCGGCGCCCCCCTCGCTTGTCACTCCGCCACTGGATCCCGAACCGTTTGGCGCTCCACCGTCCCGTAGATATGCAGACTGCATATATGGCAGGCTTGCCCGTCGAGCGGACTTCATACTCCACGGCCGCCTTTGCTCGACACGTGCGCGTAGATCATGCTGGTCCTGACATCCTTGTGGCCCAGTAGCTCTCGGATGGTGCGGATGTCATAGCCCGCTTCGAGAAGGTGGGTGGCGAAGGAACGGCGGAAGGTGTGACCTGTGGCTTGGAACGCCATGACTATGAGTGGAGGCCTGCGCAGTTTGCCGGACCCCGGTCGGGCCCGGCAGGGGCGATGGAGTCGATGATGCAGCGACAGCGGTTGGGTGCGTTCCCTCTGATCATTCTCGCCGTCGCGCTCGGGTTCGCGGCGGCGGCCTGCGGCTCACTGCCCCAAATGCCCCACGTCGATCACTCGCTCACGTACTCGGTCGTACCGT
>CAIOZS010000038.1 GCA_903862845.1 uncultured Thermoleophilia bacterium | reverse complement strand
GGTGGCCATCACCTGGCAGGTGCGCAGCGACCTCATCGGCACCGACGCCTTCCAGGAGGCCGACATCACCGGCATGACGCTGCCCATCGTCAAGCACTCCTACCTCGTCAAGAGCTCGGCCGATCTGCCGCGCATCGTCCACGAGGCCTTTCACATCGCCTCCACGGGGCGTCCCGGCCCGGTGGTCATCGACATCCCCGTGGACATCGCCCTCGGCGAGCTCGCCTACCGCGACGCCGACTCGATCGACCTGCCCGGCTACCGGCCCACGGTCAAGGGACACGTGAAGCAGATCCGCGCCGCCGCCAAGGCCATCAACGAGGCCCAGCGGCCGGTGTTGTACCTGGGCGGGGGCGTGATCGCCGCCGACGCCGCCCCAGAGGTCCTGCGCCTCGCCGAGCTGCGCCGCCTGCCGGTGGCGACCACGCTCATGGGCCTCGGCGCCTTCCCCGAGACGCACGAGCTCTCCATGGGCATGCTCGGCATGCACGGCACGGTCACGGCCAACTACGCCGTGCACGAGTGCGACCTGCTCATCAACCTCGGGGCGCGCTTCGACGATCGCGTGACCGGCAAGCTGAAGGCGTTCGCGCCCCATGCCCGGATCATCCACGCCGACGTGGACCCGGCCGAGATCGGCAAGAACGTCGAGGCGCTCATCCCGATCGTCGGCGACGCCAAGCATGTGGCCACCGGTCTGGTCGGCGAGCTGGAGGGCATGGAGTGGCCCGCCGAGCGTACCGCCGAGTGGCTGGCGCGCATCGCCGCCCGCAAGGACGAGTTCCCGCTGCACTACGAGGACCCCAAGGACGGCAAGCTCGCGCCGCAGCTCGTGATCCAGGAGATCGACCGCCTCACCGCCCACGACGCCATCATCTGCACCGACGTCGGGCAGCACCAGATGTGGGCGACGCAGTACTACACGTACCGGTATCCGCGGCAGTTCATCAGCTCCGGCGGCCTCGGCACCATGGGCTTCGGCCTGCCGGCGAGCATCGGCGCCAAGATCGGCAATCCCGACAAGACCGTCGTCGACATCAGCGGCGACGGCGGCTTTCAGATGACGATGCAGGAGCTGGCGACGGCCGTGAGCTACGACGTGCCCGTCGTGGTCTGCATCCTCAACAACGGCTATCTGGGCATGGTCCGTCAGTGGCAGGACCTCTTCTGGAACAAGCGCTACTCGTTCACCTGCATCGAGGTGCAGCCCGACTTCAAGATGCTGGCCGAGGCATTCGGCGCCGTGGGCCTGCTGGTCACCGAGAAGGACGAGATCGAGCCGGCCTTGCGTGAAGCGCTCGGCTGCGGCCGCCCGGCGGTGATCGACTTCCGCACCTCCGCCGCGGAGAACGTGTTCCCGATGGTCCCGGCCGGTCAGGAGATCACCGAGATGATCGGCGGCCCGGGCAACAAGGGGAGGAAGTCATGAAGCACACCCTCTCAATTCTCGTCGAGAATAAGCCCGGTGTGCTCACGCGGGTCGCCGGGCTCTTCGCGCGGCGCGCCTTCAACATCGAGAGCCTCGCCGTGGGACTCAGCGAGGATCCCAGGCTGTCGCGCATCACCATCGTCATCGACGGCGACGAGCACCCCGTCGACCAGGTCACCAAGCAGCTTCACAAGCTCATCAACGTGCTCAAGATCCGCGATCTGCAGCCGGACAATTCCGTCTCGGCGGAGCTCCTGCTGGTGCGCGTCGCGGCCGACGGCGACAAGCGCACGGACGCTCTGCAGATCGCCGAGATCTTCAAGGCCAAGATCGTCGACGTGGATCGCCGCGCGCTCACGCTGCGCGTCGTGGGCACCAACGACAAGGTCGAGGCGATGCTCGAGCTTCTGCAGCCGCTGGGCATCCTCGAGGTCGTGCGCACGGGCACCATCGCCATGGGGCGCGGGAAGGGTTAGCCGGCGCAGCGAGGGCGGAGCGGGCGCGCATGGGAGACTCAGGGTCCGAAGGCGCGAGCGCGCACTACGTGCTCGCCACCGGCGCGGCCGGCGAGCAACGGTTGCGTCTCCTGGACACCGTCTACGGCCCGAGCACGGATCGGCTCCTTGCCGATCTCGAGGTGCGGCCGGGGATGGCGGTGGCGGACATCGGCTGCGGGGTCGGCGTGGTGGCCTGCTGGCTCGGGCACCGGGTCGGAGCCACCGGGTCGGTGGTCGGAATCGATCGCAGCGAGGAGCAGCTCGCGCTCGCCCGGCGCGACGCCGCCGCGCTGGGGCTGAGCCAGGTCCGGTTCAGCGTCGCGGACGCCTGCGACACGGGATTGCCGCGCGGCAGCTTCGACCTGGTGTGCTGCCGGTCCCTGCTCTCGCACCTCCGCCAGCCGGCCAGGGCGCTGCACGAGATGAGCGCCTTACTGAAGGACGGCGGAGTGCTCGTGAGCGAGGACGTGGACATGACGGTGGTGTCCAGCGATCCCCCTACCATGGCCTATGCCAGAGTGGCGGAGCTGCTCAGCGGCATCTGCCGCCACATCGGCTCCGACCCTGCGATGGGCGCGCATCTGGAGGCGCTGTTTCGCACGGTGGGGTACTCCCGGCCGCAGGTCAGGGTCGACCGGCCGGCGTTTCGCTCGGGCGAGAGCAAGCGTCTGTGGGAGTACACGTTCCTGGAGCTGGTGCCGGCCTTCCTGGATGCCGGGATCACGACGGCCGCCGAGGTGGCCGCCCTGACGGCGGAGCTCGCCCGGCTCGGCACGGACGACGCCACGGTCGTCCTTCACGCCCCCAAGTACCAGGTCTGGGCGCGCGCGAGCCGCACGGACTGAACGGGGCCGTCGTGACCGGCGCCTCCCCGAGCGGCCCGGCGCCGGGGTAGGTGTCGCTCTGGTAGGTGTCGTCGTGGATGTTGCTCCACGGCCCGGGCAGCAGGAACGGGTTCTGCGGGATCGCCGGGGCGGTGACGGGGTGGGCTACCGCCGCGGCGCCGATGAAGGGCTCCACAGGCTCGGCACCCTGCTGGTTGGAGACGGGCACCGCCGGTATCGGATAGCTCTCCGCGAGAGCCGCCGGTGCGATCCCGAGGATGAGCGCAACGAATGTGGCCGCCACCACGGCGGTCCCGGTGAGACCGATCTTCATGTGAGCCCCCCTCGCCGGCATGAGCGCCGTTTCGCCGTGGGCCAACGGTTCCCATGCCGCACGAACGGTGTCAGCGACAGGCGGGCCGGCGCGGTGCGCGCAGTCCGGCCGCCGGCACTCCGCGCAGGCGGAGGCCGATGATCAGCCGCCGAGATCGGCTGCGTTTGGCCTCACGGGTCTGCGCCGCATATCCGTTTTGACAAGCGTCTTTTCTGTAGCTACAATAAGGCATGCAGGTCGAGTTCGACCCAGCCAAGGACACGACGAATCGGGAGAAGCATGGTGTCTCCCTTGTTTTGGCAGGCGAGCTCGACTGGGAAGCTGCGCTGGTATGGGTAGATGAGCGGCTCGAGTACAACGAGACGCGCATGATCGCACTCGCTCCGCAGGCCGCGGTCCTGTATTACGTGGCCTTTGTGGAACGTGGCGAAGCGCGAAGAATCATCAGCCTGCGCCGCGCCAATCGTCGCGAGGTGAGACACTATGTCGAAAACGCCTAGTCGGCCTGCTGTCGTCATTCCTACAGCAGAAGAAGACAAAGCCATTACGGCTGCGGCCAAGGCCGATCCTGATGCGCAGCCGCTCACGTCTACGCAGCTGAAGGCCATGGTCCCGTTGCGAGTAGTGCGCGGTCGTCCGAGATCAGCAAGCAAGAAGGTGCTCGTGTCGGTGCGCTACAGCCCCGAGGTCGTTGAGTACTTCAGGTCCACCGGCAGGGGTTGGCAGTCGCGTATGGATGGAGTGCTCCGCCAGTACGTTGCGCGTCATTCCAGGAACGCGTGACACGAAGTCAAACCCCTTGCTCCAGCGGACTGCCTGCGGGCGCCGCTGCAGCGCCGAGCGCCCTGCCCGGCCTCAGGCCGAGACCCCTCAAGCACGTCGACGCAAGCAGTGAGTGCGGTCCGCCACGGCAGCCGGCTCTTGCGCGACGATGAGGTCGGCAGGGAACGGTTCTGACGACGGGACCGACCCGATGCGCTTCGCCCTCGGGGCTGTCAGCACGGGTGGCGCGCGCGGCGCGGAGCGCGACCGTCTCTCCACCCGGGGCGAAGCGCGGCCCGTGACACGTGGAACATCCTTCGATACAGTCGGGCCGGCGATCGCGACAGACGACACGAAAGGGTGGCGACATGAAGATCCGCGTCCTGGCCGTGCTCTCGGTGGTGCTTCTCATGCTCGTTGCTGTGGCGGCCTGCGGGGGCGGCGGTTCGGGCGGCAGCTCTGGCGGCAACTCTGGCGGCAGCTCTGGCGGGTCGGACCTCAGCGACACGATCGTCCTGCCCGACGGGTGGGAGATGCTCGACGCTGTGAGCGTCGCCGACGTGGAGGCCGTTGTCGGCGCGTCCGGGTACAAGCCGTGGAGCGAGACGCTCAGCGACGCGGCCGCGGGCAAGCCCCAAGGCAGCTACGCCACGGATGAGGGGCCCGTCTCGAAGATCAACTTCCTCGTGTACACGAAGGACGGCCAGGCGGAGTACGATCGCGTCGCCGACTTCGTCGAGAACGCGACGCCGGTGAGCGGCGATCTGTGGGACCAGGCGATCTTCGGCGACATGCCCGACGCCGGCGAGAAGCTCGTCGCCCTCCTCGTGCGCAGGGGCGACGTGTGCATGCGTATCCTCTGGGATCCTGCGTACTACGCGAAGTGGGATCAGACCGAGCTGGGCGTGAAGCTCGCCACGATGCTCATCGGGAATCTGTACGGGAAGTGAAGTGGGCGGCTGTCTCGCCGACAGGCCGCCGCCGCATCCCATAGACTGGGCGGCGGCCCATCCCACGCACCGGTGTCCGAGAGGTAACGAATGACTGAGCAAGCCACGCAGCAGCAGAGAGCCGGGCGGCAGGCGTTGCCCGACGAGCGCGGGTTCTTCGGCGAGTACGGCGGGCAGTTTCTGCCGCCGCAGCTCGAGGCGCCCTTCGCCGAGATCACGAAGGCCTACCACGAGATCGAGAACGACGCGTCGTTCATCGCCGAGCTGCGCTACCTGCGTAAGCACTTCCAGGGACGACCGACGCCGGTCTACCACGCGCGCACGCTCTCGCTGGCCAACGGCGGCGCGCAGATCTACCTGAAGCGCGAGGACTTGAACCACACCGGCGCGCACAAGCTCAATCACTGCATGGGCGAGGCCCTGCTGGCCAAGTACATGGGCAAGACAAAGGTCATCGCCGAGACCGGCGCCGGCCAGCACGGCGTGGCCTTGGCCACGGCCGCCGCTCACTTCGGCCTCGAGTGCGAGATCCACATGGGCGAGGTCGACATCGTAAAGCAGGCGCCCAACGTCAGCCGCATGCAGCTCCTGGGCGCCACCGTCGTCCCCGTCTCCCACGGCCTCAAGACGCTCAAGGAGGCCGTCGACTCGGCCTTCGAGGCGTATCTCGCCGACTACGAGAATTCCATCTACTGCATCGGTTCGGTCGTCGGGCCGCATCCCTTCCCGCTCATGGTGCGCGACTTCCAGCGCGTCGTCGGCATCGAGGCCCGCGAGCAGTTCCAGGACATGACCGGCAACCTCCCCGACGTGGTGGAGGCGTGCGTCGGTGGCGGCTCCAACGCGATCGGCATCTTCACGGCCTTCCTCGACGACCCCTGCGAGCTGATCGGCGTGGAGCCGCTGGGCCGCGGCGAGGGCGTCGGTGAAAACGCCGCGACCATGACCTACGGCCGCGAGGGCATCATCCACGGGTTCAAGTGCTACCTGTTGCAGGATGAGGACGGCGAGCCGGCCCCGGTGTATTCGTGCGCCAGCGGCCTCGACTACCCCGGCGTCGGCCCCGAGCACAGCTACCTCAAGGACAGCGGCCGCGTACAGTACGTGACCTGCACCGACGATGCCTGCCG
>CAIOZS010000037.1 GCA_903862845.1 uncultured Thermoleophilia bacterium | reverse complement strand
CAGCGGCTTCGGCGCCCCGCGCGGCGCGAGCTCCGTGAAGTTCGGCAACAAGATGTGCAGCAAGTACCTCTCCTGGAGCGATACGCAGATCAAGTGCAAAGTTCCCGCTGAGGCCAGCTACGGCAAGGTCAAGGTCACGGTAATGACCGAGGGTGGCACGAGCAGCGCCGTGGGCTTCAGGGTGAAGCAATAGGGCGTGTCGGCGGAGGCTGCCCGCGTACCCGGGCGTCAGCGGGTTGATTGCAGCGGAGGAGCCGTTCAGCGGTCGCATTCGGCTTGTCCGGCGGCCGTCGATTCGAGCCTTTCGTCTCTGGCACCGAGGATGATGGGAGCGACCGGTTCGTGCAAGTAACGGAACAGCTGCGCAGCGGGACGGTGTGGCTGAGGCAACGGCGTGACGTGACGCGTGACGCCTTCAAGTGGAGGTACCTCATGAGACAGACTGCAATTCGCACCGACAATCCGGCCGCGCAGCGGCGCTCACGCATGCTTCTCGGCTTGGTGCTCGTCCTGGCGATAGCGGCCTTGGCGCTGCCTGCCGGCGCCTCTGCCTACCGGCCCGCGGGCGGCGCCAACTGGCGCGCGCAGAGTTCGTGGATCAAGGAAGTGCTCACCGACGTCACCTCCACCGACGCCGCTCACACGTGGGTGGTGGGCACCGGCGGCACCATCCTCGCCACCACAGACGGCGGCGCCACCTGGAGCGCGCAGAGGCCGGGTAGCACCACGGATCTCGACGGCATCGCCTTCCCCGACGCCGATCACGGCTGGGCGGTGGGCTACGACTGGGACTCAGAGTCGGCTGCGATCCTCGCCACCACAGACGGCGGCGCAACCTGGAGGGCGCAGGACCCAGGGAGCAACGCGAGACTCTCCGGCGTCGCCTTCAGTGATGCCACCCACGGCTGGGCGGTGGGCAGCAACGATGACACAGGGGCAGGCGTAGTCCTCGCCACCGTGGACGGCGGCGCCACGTGGAGCAAGCAGAGCGTGGGGAGCGTTGAATACCTCACCGCCGTTGCCTGCAGCGACTCCGCCAGCGGCTGGGCGGTCAGCGAGAACGACGTCATCCTCGCCACCACCAATGGCGGCTCCACCTGGAGCGCACAGATCTTGGGAACGAAGGACACGTTCTGGGACGTCGCATTCAGCGACGCCTCCCACGGTTGGGCGGTGGGCGAGGAAACCATCCTCGCCACCACCGACGGTGGCGCCACTTGGTTCTCGCAGGCTTCGGTGTTCGACCCATACCTCCAAGGGGTTGCCGTCAGCGACGCTGCTCACGGCTGGGTCGTCGCTTGGAGCGGCGACATCTTCGCCACAACCGACGGTGGCGCCACCTGGAACAAGCAGCGCTCGGGCACCACCGGACCGCTTCGCGCCGCCGCCTTCCCCGACGCCTCTCACGGCTGGGCCGTCGGTGATGGCGGCGCCATCCTCGCCACCGTCGACGGCGGCGTCACATGGAACAGGCAGAGCCCGGGCTGCATCGTCAAGCTCAAGCCCACCTCCGGCAAGCGCGGCGCACTTCTGACCATCAGTGGCGGTGGCTTTGGCGCGCAGCGCGGCAGCAGCTCGGTGAATCTCGATGGTAGGGCGTGTGCCGGGTACGTCTCCTGGAACGACGCCAGGATCAAGTGCAGAGTGCCGGCGACGACCAAGTACGGCAGGGTCAAGGTCACGGTGACGACCGCGCTCGGCACGAGCAACGCCGTGGGCTTCACGGTGAAGCGATAGGGGCCAAGAGCTGGTAGCGGCGAAGGGCTCGAGGGACGCGACGTGATCGCAGGCGTCCGCCGCTTTGTTCCAGGCATGGGTCGGGTCTTGGGTCCGGCCAATTGAAGGACACGGGAGGGGGCAGCATGACACGCTCACGTTCTCGTGGTGACACGGCAAAGGCGTCACCTGGGCGTTGCTCGACCGCCTGCGCCGCCATCATCGTGCTGCTCGTCGTGATGCTGGCCGGCGGCGCCTGTGCCGGCGGTGGTGGGTCTGGCGCCGAGTCAGGCAGAGGCAGCGCGCCAACCGCGGTCGCGAGCAGTCCGGTGCCCGTCGAGCCGGTCGCCCTCTTTCCCGCGAAGGTGAGCGCCAAGTACGGCTACATCGACGCCTCGGGTGCCATGCTGATCAAGCCGCAGCTCGACGAGGCCTTCACCTTCTCCGAGGGCCTCGCGGCCGTCTCGGTCCACGACAGGTGGGGCTTCATCGACGCGAGCGGCACGCGAGTGATCGAGCCGCGGTTCCTGGACGAGGACCAGGCCGGCTTCTCCGGGGTCTCGCAGCCGTCTGGAGCCGCCGCGGGTGGGGCTTCATAGACGCGAGCGGCAAGATGGTGATTGCGCAGCAGTTCGACGAGGCCCAGGGCTTCTCCGACGGTCTCGCGGCGGTCTCGGGTGACGGCGGGTGGGGCTTCATCGACAAGAGCGGCACCATGGTGATCGAGCCGCAGTTCGGCGGCGCCTCCAGCTTCTCCGAGGGCCTCGCGGCCGTCTGGGGTGACGGCGGCGGCGGGTGGGGCTTCATCGACAAGAGCGGCACCATGGTGATCGAACCGCGATTCTCCTACGCGTCGAACTTCTCCAATGGACTCGCCGAGGTCGAGCTGAACGGCGAGTCAGGCTACATCGACGAGACCGGCACGATGGTGTGGCCGGCGCCGCAGGCTGAGGTCCCGCTCCCCGCGGCCATCGCGGTGACCCGCCTCGCCTTCGTCAGGGACGACGACATCTGGACCATCGCCGCCGACGGCAGTCGCCCCTTGCAGCTCACTCACGGCAGCGCCCAGGACAACCTGCCGACTTGGGCTCCGGACGGCAACACGATCGCCTTCGTGCGCAGCACGGAACCGGGCCAGAAGCCTGCGATCTGCCTCGTTCCCGCGAGGGGCGGCAAGGTGGGCAGGCTCCTCCGCGACACCATCCCCGGCGCGGACTACTCCTACGTCGGCGACCTCGCCTTCGCGCCCGACGGCAAACGGCTGGCGTTCTCGGACACCTACGGCAGCACCTCCAACAACACCCAGCACAGCCGGGTCAACAGCATCGACCTGGCGACCCGCGAGACGACAGTCCTCCTGGAGCGCTCCAACGGATTCGGCACCCTCGACGCCTCCTGGGGCCGGGGCCTCTCATGGTCTCCCGACGGCACGACGCTGCTCATCTCACAAGGCGGGCTGGACGCGGAGGGCGGCCAGACGCGGCTCTTCCCGCTTGCTGATCAGAGCCTTCGCAAGCTGTCCATCGCCGATGCGTCGGATGCCGCCTGGTCCCCGGACGGCACGTCCATCCTCGTCTCGACATTCATCCAGAGCCGCTCTCGAATCCTGCTCGCACGACCCGACGGCACGGTCGTCCGCACTCTCGCGAGGGGCGGCGGCTGGAACGCTGCCCCGAGCGTCAGGCAGGCGTGCTTTTCAGCCGACGGCACTTGGATCGCCTACACGAAGAATGAGAGCGGTGTCTGGCTCATGAAGGCCGACGGGAGCGGAAAGCACGGGTTGACGAGCGGTTCGTTGCCTGCTTGGCCGTGACGACGCGGTGGGGAGTACGCGGGGTAGCAGGTAATGCCCTGCACGCCACTCACGGCTGGGCTCATGCCCAGCGCTGCTGCTCGTGCTCGACGCTTGGACGTTCAGTTCGTCGCAGACAACTGGCGCGCAGGGCCTGAAGGTGAAGATGTAGCGCT
>CAIOZS010000036.1 GCA_903862845.1 uncultured Thermoleophilia bacterium | reverse complement strand
GGCCGGCAAGACCGTGAGCGTCGTGAAGCTCGGCGAGGTCCCGACGGGGAGGGCCGTGTCGAGGAGCCTCGCGGTGAGGCTGCCGCAAGGGCACTACAGGTACCGCGTCATGGCGACTGATCTCGCCGGCAACGCGCAGCGGAAGGCCGGGGCGAACGACCTCATCGTGAGGTAGGCACGTGCCCGGCGGACAGGAGACGTGATGGCGGCGGATGGGCTCGTGCGCTGGGAGGAGGTCCCGGGCAGGAGAGTCGAGGCGGGACCGATGTGTGCCACCTGGACCGACCTGGGCCAGGCCGGCGGCAGCGTCGCCACCGGCCTCAAACGCATCCAGATCGAGCCGGGCCGGCGCTCGACGCCGGCGCACGTGCACGACGCCGAGGAGGAGATCTTCTACGTCCTCGGCGGCGACGGTCTCAGCTGGCAGGACGGGGAGACCTGCACGGTGACCGCCGGCGACTGCATCGTCCAGGTGGCCGGCGGCGCCGCGCACACGCTGATCGCCGGGGAGCAGGGCATGGACGTCCTCGCCTTTGGCACGCGCCGCGCCGCGCCGGTGGCGCGCCTGCCCCGCGCCGGCGTGGCGTGGCTCGGGAGCAGCTGGGTCGCGATCGGCGGTGAGCCGCATCCGTGGGGCCGCGAGGTCGCTGCCGGAGAGCTTCTTTGCCCCGAGCCCGGCGCGCGGCCGGCGAACGTGGTATGGGGTGCTGAGGTCGAGGAAGAAGTGATCGCCCACGGGGATACGCATCGCACGGTGCGCGCCCTCGGCCGCGCCGGCGGATCGCGCGCCACGGGGCTCAATCATGTGGTGATCGCGCCCAACCGCTATAGCTGCCCGCCGCATGTTCACGCCGCAGAAGAGGAGATCTTCGTCGTGCTGAAGGGGGAGGGCAACCTGCTCATGTACGATTGCGACACGCGGCCGCAGGCACCGCCGCTACTGTCGCTGGTCAGCGCCGGCGACCTGCTGGTGCGCCCTGCCGGCAGCGGGATCGCCCACGCCTTCCTCGCCCACGCCCTTGGGCTCACCCTCCTGGCCTACGGCGAGCGACGCAGCGACGAGATGACGTATTACCCGCGCTCGGGCAAGGTGCGCTTTCGCGGCCTCGGCGTCACGGGGCGACTCGAGCTGTGCGGCTACTGGGACAACGAGCCGCCCGTGCGCTGAGGCGCGCGGCGGGCGACGCTGTGCGCCTGCTCCGCGCGCGCTTCAGCGCAGGCGTTTGCGCAGCACCTTCCACGCCGCGGGGTCTTCCTGACCCATGATCCAGCAGTACACGCCGCGAATGTGGGGATGCTGCGTCAGCATCATCAGCAGCTTGGCGTCGATCGCCTTGGCGTCGGGGAAGAAAGCCGTGTGCGCGGCGCCGTCCCGGCTGTAGAAGAGCGTGAGCTCGGCCGACGGGCCGCGCGTAGCGCGCGGCTTGTCGGCCGCGCGGATCCGCTGCACGTCCGCCCACGTCAGATCGGTGGTCTGGGCGCCGCGCCAGTCACGGCCGTAGAAGCCGATGCCCATGACGATCTTGCGCGACTTGACCTGCGTCTCGGCGAAGTCGAGCACCTTGTCCATCCACGCCGGCGGCGAGAGCGGGCCGGGCCCGGACCAGGACCCCGAGTAGTTGTAGGTCATGATGCGAAACTGGTCGACGGCCCGGCCCAGGCGCTGCCAGTCCTGCGCCCGCGGCCCGGCCCAGCCACCGGGCTCACTGGTCTTGGGGTACACGTCGACGGCGATGAGGCGGCCGTCGCGATGCAGGCGGGCGGCGAGCTCTTCGACGAACGTCGCGTAGTCGCCGCGCTGCCCGGCCGTGAGCGCCTCCCAGTCGACGTCGACGCCGTCCACGTGGTTGGCGCGGCACCACTCGGCGACGGCCGCGACGTGGCGACGGCGGGTGTCCGCCGTCGCCAATATGGCGGCCGAGATCGCCGGGTCGAACCGGTAGGTCGCCTCGTCGTAGTCGGTGAGCGTGACGATCACGCGGCAATGGTCCTTCCGCGCCTCCGCGATGAAGCTCGCCTCGAACTTCGGCGCCGCCACGCTGCCGTCGGCGCGCGACTGCAGCCAGTCGACGCTCACCTCGTCGAGGGCGCCGGCAGCGACCGCGCGCTCCAGCGAGCCGCGGTCGCCGAAGGTCCAGGCGCCGATGAGGTAGGGGCCGCTGGGGCGCTCGTCCGCGAAAACGCCGGCGAGCGCGAAGGCGATGGCCAGGGCGGCGAGGCCGACGACGACGATGATGACGAGGGGCGGCAGCCGCCGCCGGCGCGGGCGCCGGTGCGTCGCCCGCCGAGCCTCGACGTCGCCGCCGTCTTCTTCTTCGTGAGTCGCCACGCGTTCATCATGACGCCTGGGCGGCCG
Organism: uncultured Thermoleophilia bacterium; assembly: GCA_903862845.1. Taxonomy (GTDB): domain Bacteria; phylum Actinomycetota; class Thermoleophilia; order UBA2241; family UBA2241; genus CAIXSE01. Next base: position 26,539 of record CAIOZS010000036.1, on the reverse strand, counting down.
CCTGTGAAACCGGCCGCGAGCTGCGCGTCGGCGGGCGCGGGTTGCCTGCGCGGCATCCTTGGGTATGCAATCGGCACGGCCCACCCAACTGCGATCAGCGAGGTCCCCCGTGAAGGAAAAGCTCGGCGCCACCAACGCGCTCTACCCGCTCGTCACCGCCATCGTCGGCGCCACCATCGACGGCAAGCCCGATTTCGCCACGATCGCTCACGTGGGCATCGCCAATCTCAAGGGCATCACGCTGGGAATGGGCAGGATCCACCTCACCAACGAGGGGATCAAGGCGAACCGCACGTTCAGCGTCAACCTGCCGTCGGAGGATATGGTCGTGGTCACCGACCACGTGGGCATGGTCAGCGGCCGCAAGGTGGACAAGAGCGGCATCTTCGACCTCTTCTACGGGGAGCTCGATACGGCGCCGATGATCGAGCAGTGCAAGGTCACCATGGAGTGTCGCCTGATCGAGCACGTGGAGCTGCCCACGCACGACCTCTTCGTCGGCGAGATCGTCGGCACCTATGCCGACATCGGGGTGCTCACCAACGGCGTCGTCGACATCGCCAAGCTCAGGCCTCTGCTCTTCGACATGGCGAGCAAGAAGTACTGGAGCCTGGGCGAGCCCATCGCCAAGTGCTGGAGCGTGGGCAAGGAGTACGAGGCGAAGGGCTGAGCCGGCGCCGGCCGCTCGCCTCCGTCAGAAGGGGATGCGAGAGACGGTCTCCGACTTCGCCCCGACGCCGTTGACGTAGTAGATCTCGACCGCATTGACCGTGTTCGCGTTGTTCCAGCAGGCGATGACGGTGCCTCTCAGGAGGTTACGGAAGTAGTCGTTGCTCGCGGCCTGGAAGCTTGCATACCGACAACTGGGCTCGTTGGTGATGAACACGGCCGGCGGGTCGTACTTGGCGTAGCCCGCGTTGGTGAGGTATGTGATGGAGGTGTTGAGGACCGCCTTCTTGCCCGAATACGGGTTGGTGTATATGCCGTCCCGGTTGGCGCCGAAAGCGTTCTTGATGCTCACCTCGAGGGCGCTGCTCACGTAGGTCGCCGCCGCGGCGGCCTCCAGCGCGGCGGTGTTCTCGAAGCCGTGGTAGGGAGAGAGAATGAGGCCCGAGCCGGCGTAGTCCTCGGTTGCGACGAGGACGTAGTGCGCCGTGGTCTCCAGCGCCGCTTCTTTGGCCTTGTCGCGCTGGACGAGGTACATGGGGATGGCGATGGCGGCGAGGATGCCGACGATGATGATCACGATGAGCAGCTCGACGAGCGAGAAGCCGTGCTGGCACTTACGTCTGCCTGGCATGCGATCCTCTCTGGGGAGTGGGTGGCGACAGCCCGCCGTCACACTCACTCTGCCCGTCTCGCGCGCCCGGCACCCGGGACATTCGTCCAGGGCGCCCGCACGGAACCCTCATCGGCACGACGTGCGATTGGCTTTGTCCGGGGTGACGATGCGCCTTGGCGCATGACCGCCTCCGTCTGCTGAGCCCTCACTGGTCGAGCGGGATGCTGTACAGGAGCGGTCCTTTCGTGCCGTCTCCCTTTACGTAGTAGATCTGGATGGCGGGGACCGTGGCGGCCGTGTTCCAGCAGACGACAACGGCTCCGCGAAGGACTACCTTGCCGGTCGAGTTGAGGACGCCTTCATATCTGCAGGTGGCATCGTCGGTGATGAGCACGGCCGGCGGCATGAGGTCTGTCCAGTATCCCGCGACGGGTTTGTTGACGATGCACTCCTTGCCTGAGTAAGGGTTGACGTAGTGATCGGCGTTGTTCTGGCTGCCGAAGGTGTTGCTGGAGGCGATCACGCCTGCGCCCCCGAGGGCGGCCTCAAGAGCACTGCTGACGTACTCCTTTGCCCATTTCTTGTAGTTGTTCCCGCCGACGGGCGGTTTGTTCTGCGTGTACGTCATGACATCGCCTGTCGGCGACACCAGGCTGTCGTCGAGCACGCAGCCCAGGGCGGCGATGTGCACGTTGTGGGCGTTGTTCTTGAGCGCCGCCACCTTGGCCTTGTCGCGCTGGCTGATGTACAGGGGGATGGCGATGGCCGCGAGGATGCCGATGATGATGATCACGATGAGCAGCTCGATGAGTGTGAAGCCGTGCTGCCTCGTGCGCCTGCCTGGCATGCGATCCTCTCACTGAGCGTGGTGACGACAGCCCGCCGTCACCTCAACTCTGCCCGTATCGCGCGCCCTGCGCCTGGGTCCTTCATCCAGGGCGCCTGCATGTAACCGCTATCGGCAACACGTGCAGGGAGCTTGAGAGCGAGAGTGGTGGCGCCGCCGTCAGGCGAGCGCAGCCGGAAGACGACGAAGGAAGGTGCGACCCGCGCTCATCCCTGCGCGGCCAGCGCCGTCGTGATCAGGGTGCCGACCTCGGCCTGCGACGGCACCTTGCCGCTCATCACCAGCTTGCCGTCGATGGCCAGGGCAGGCGTCGACATGACGCCGTAGGCCATGATCGTGGGGAAGTCCTCCACCTTGATGAGCTCGGCGTCCTCGATGCCGAGGTCGCGCACGGCTGCCTCGGTGACCGCCATGAGCTTCTTGCAGTTGGCGCAGCCTGAACCCAGGATCTCGAGCTTCATGTGACTCTCCTTCTCGTGGCGGTCATGACGCGTTGCGTTTCTTCGCGGCCTCGGCGCCGGCCGCGCAGGCGCCGGCAGCATCGCCGAGCGCCGGCGGGGCGCTGCGCAGGCGTTCGACGTAGTCCAGAAAGCCTGTGAGGTCGCCGTCGAAGCGCTCCCAATCGATGGAGTAGTAGGTGCGCGTGCCCTCGCTGCGCATGCGCACCAGCCCGGCGTCGCGCAGCAGGGCGAGGTGGTGCGAGACCAGCGGCTGGCTCTGGTCGAGCGGCCCCGTCATCTCGCAGACGCAGCGCTCGCCGCCCAGCAGGAACTCGATGATCTGGGCGCGCGTCGAGTTGCAGAACGCCTTGAAGAACGGGACGAAGTCGACCATGCCGCCGGCTTCCGCCGGGTCTGTCGCGATCTTCATGTCAGCTCCTCGGTGGGTCGCAAGCGACCTCGTCGACGCCGGCGGCGACCGCCGCCGGCACAGGTTCGTCGCTCATGCCCCAGTACTTGCGGCCCATCCACAGGGCCACATTGACCAGCCCGATGAGCACCGGCACCTCGACCAGCGGCCCGATCACGGCTGCGAAGGCGACGCCGGAGCCGATGCCGAACACGGCCACGCTCACGGCGATGGCGAGCTCGAAGTTGTTGCTGGCGGCGGTGAACGACAGGGTCGCCGTCTTGGAGTAGTCGGCGCCGATCTTGCGCCCCAGGTAGAAGCTCATGAAGAACATGACGACGAAGTAGATGAGCAGCGGGATGGCGATGCGGACCACGTCGAGCGGCAGCTGCACGATGAGGTCGCCCTTGAGACTGAACATCACGAGGATCGTGAACAACAGGGCGATGAGCGTGAGTGGGCTGATGCGCGGGATGAACTTCTGCTCGTACCATTCGCGGCCCTTGTACTTGAGCCCGAGGTAACGCGTCAGCATGCCGGCGAAGAAGGGGATGCCGAGGTAGATGGCCACGCTCTGGGCGATCTGCCCAATGCTCACGTTCACGACGCTACCCTCGAGGCCGAAGAGCGGCGGCAGCTTGGTGACGAAGATCCAGGCGAAGAGGCTGTAGAAAAGCACCTGGAAGACGCTGTTGAAGGCCACCAGGCCGGCGGCGTACTCGGTATCGCCCCTGGCGAGCTGATTCCAGACGATCACCATGGCGATGCAGCGTGCCAGGCCGATCATGATGAGGCCGACCATGTACTCCGGGTAGTTGTGCAGAAAGATGATGGCCAGGAAGAACATGAGGAGCGGCCCGATGACCCAGTTCTGCAGCAGCGAGAGCCCGAGGATCTTGTAGTCGTGAAAGACGTCGCCGAGCTCCTCGTACTTCACCTTGGCGAGGGGCGGATACATCATCACGATGAGGCCGATGGCGATGGGGATGTTGGTCGTTCCGACATTGAACCGGTTGATGAAGTCGGGGACCCCGGCAAAGGCCCAGCCCAGAAACACGCCGATCGCCATGGCCAGGAAGATCCAGCCGGTGAGGTAGCGGTCGAGGAACGAGAGTCGCTTGATCGTGCCTTGTGCCATTGCGGTCGTCTCCTTGGCGGCGCCGGCGTGGACGGATACCGGGGACACTACATTGACATTCGTTTATGGTCAAGGTAGCTTGATATAAACAATGTGGCATGAAGTGTCGTGCGCGACCAGCGGCCGGCGCGCCGGCGCGGGGAGGCAAGCCAGCGTGAAGACCATGCAGATCGACCAGCCGTTCGCCGTCTTCTCCGACGTGCACGGCAACCTGCCGGCGCTCGCGGCCGTCCTTGCCGACATCGAGCGCCGCGGAGTCGCACGCACGTTCTGTCTGGGCGACCTCGTCGGCTACGGACCCTCGCCCAACGAGGTCGCCTTGCTGGTTCGCGATGCCGGCATCCCGACGCTCGTGGGCAACTACGACCAGGGCATCGGCTTTGAGACCGGCGACTGCGGCTGCGTGTACAAGACCGACGTGCAGCGCGCCGAAGGCGCGGCGTCGCTGGCGTGGACGCAGAACGTGGTCACCGCGGAGGTCAAGGCGTACCTCCGCACCCTCGAGGACCACTTCGTGCTCCGCGCCCCCGGCGGCGACATCCTCGCCGTTCATGGCAGCCCGCGGCGCATCAACGAGTACCTCTTCGAGGATCGGCCAACCTCCGCCATGGAGCGCATGGCGCGGGACTATCCGTACCCGACGATCCTCTTCGGGCACACGCACGTGCCGTACACGCGCCGGGTGGGCGACGCCGTCTTCGCTAACGTGGGCAGCGCCGGACGCCCTAAGGACGGCGACTGGCGTGTGTGCTACGCGCTCATCGACCCGGCCCGGCTGCGCGAGGGCGAGGACCTGGTCGAGCTCGTGCGCGTGCCCTACGACTTCGAGCGGCTACTTGCCGACCTGGCGGCGACGCCGCTGATCACGAGCTACGCTGCGCCGCCGGACGTCCGCGAAGGATGAAGCCTTCATGACGCAGCAGACGATCGACTCTGCGCCGCCGGTCACCGAGGACGCTCAGGAGCCGGCGCGCGCGCTGCCCATGTGCGAATGCGGCACCCCGCCGGCCGCCTATGTCGCGGAGCCGGAGGCCGCTTCGACCCCGGCTCCCGACGCGCCTCGCCGTCGCGCGCCGCACAAGGTTTTCGCGCGCTGGTTCGCGCGCCTGCCGCTGTGGGCGCGCGTCGCGGCGGGGGTCGCCCTCTGGGCGCTCGTCTATCACTACTGGCTGCCTCTGGCCACGTGGCTGTTTCAGGACGTGCTCCGGCTCGGCGACGGCCGCTTCGCCGCGGCCCTCGAGTTTTTCGTCTACGACACGGTCAAAGTGCTGATGCTGCTCACGATCGTCGTCTTCGGCGTCGGCATGGTGCGCTCGTTCTTCAGCCCGCAGCGCACACGCGCCCTGCTCCATGGGCGCCGCGAGGCGACCGGCAACGTGATGGCCGCGAGCCTCGGCATCGTCACTCCGTTCTGCAGCTGCTCGGCAGTGCCGCTGTTCATCGGCTTCGTCGAGGCCGGCATCCCACTGGGCGTGACGTTCTCGTTTCTGATCGCCGCGCCCATGGTCAACGAGGTCGCGCTCGTCCTGCTCTACGGCCTTTTCGGCTGGGCGGTGGCCACGCTCTATCTCGTCACGGGCCTCGTGATCGCCATGGTCGCCGGCTGGGTGATCGGGCGTCTCAAGATGGAGCGCTTCATCGAAGGCTGGGTGCGTGCGATCCGCATGGGCGACGCCGAGGACGCGCAGGCTCTCGACTGGAACGAGCGCGTGGCCTACGCGTGGCAGGCGGTCAAGGACATCGTCGGCAAGGTGTGGCCTTACGTGGTCGCCGGCATCGCTGTCGGCGCTGCCATCCACGGCTACGTGCCCGCGGACGCCTTGGCGGGCATCATGGGCGCGGACTCCTGGTGGAGCGTGCCGGCCGCGGTGGTGCTCGGCGTTCCCATGTACTCCAACGCGGCGGGCATCATCCCCATCGTTCAGGCGCTGCTCGAGAAAGGCGCGGCGCTGGGTACCGTGCTGGCCTTCATGATGGCCGTCATCGCGCTGTCGCTGCCCGAGACGATCATCCTGCGTAAGGTCCTGAAGTGGCCGCTCATCTTCACCTTCTTGGGCGTCGTCGCGGTTGGCATCATGTTCGTGGGCTTCCTGTTCAACGCGGTCTTGTAGGCGGGCTCTGCGCGTGGACGCCCTGACCACCTTCACCGACCGGCGTGAGCTCGAGCGCGCTGTCGCGCTGCTGCGCCGGCTCGGCATCGAGTACGCGTTGATCTCCCCGGAGCCGGCCTACGACCGCGTCGGATGCTCGGCGCTGGCGCTCTCGGGCGATGCCCGAGCGCGCTTCCTGGACTGCGGCGGGGTCGACATCGTGAGCGCCGGCTGGGTGGATGCCCGGCCTCCGGCGCTCTCCGTGCCCGACGATGCTTCGCCGGACTTCGCCGAGGACGTCTTTGGCCGCGCGGCCATCGTGGTCCTCGCCACCTGCGTCGCGGACCGCGACCGGCTGCGCCTCACGGCGCACCTGTCCGGGGATGTCGCGGAGGTCCTGCCGTACCTCAACGCCGAGCTGCCTCAGGGGTCCTACGTCGAGGCGCTTCCGGTGTTCACCTTCATGGATGGTCACCGCATGCTGTCACTGTTTCGCGATCGCATCGGGATCGCCAAGGCGGACGACATCGTCGATGCGTGGGCCAGTCTGGAACGTCTGCGCTGCCTGGTGAACGACGTGTGGGCGCGTCGCGCGTCGATCACGCCGTGCTTTGAGCTGCGCCGCCGGCCGCCGGCCCTGGAGGTCTACAAGCGCCTGCCGGGCACCAACTGCAAGGACTGCGGCGAGCCCACGTGCATGGCCTTCGCCTGGGCGGTGTGGCGCGGTGACGCCGAGCCTCAGAGGTGCCTGCCTGTGTTCCAAGGCGATCGCGGCGACCTCAAGGATGCGCTGCTCTCGATCTGCTCTGGGTTGGGGCTGGAGAGCGGCTGATCCGTGCTTGACGGTCGCGCCGCGGCAGCGACGGATCGCCGGACTGCGTTCTGCGCGCGACGGACCTCAGCGGCCGCCCGGAGGATCGAGATCAGCGCGCATCGAGGATGTGACGCAGCCGCATGGAATCGTCGCTACGCGACATACTCTTCCTGCGCCTCGGCGAGAACCTCATCCCTGATGTAGCGGCTCAGAAAGCCTGCGGTCTTGAAGTCGACGATGCGGCCGATGATCTCGGCCAGCTCACGTTGCATGCGGGCTAGGCCGAACAGACTGGGCATGCACCCCGGCTCGAACGCCGCCAAGACGTCCACGTCGCTCTCTGAGGTGAAGTCGTCGCGCAGCACCGAACCGAAGAACGACAGTCGTGCGATATGGTTGCGTCGGCAGAACGCCGCGATGCGCTCGTGGTCGACCTCGATGTTCGGTGCCATGACTGCCTCCCGTCAGGCTGGGCCTCGTCGGCTGCCATTGTAGCGTGACGGCGGCGCGGCGCTGCGAAATCGCCTCAGTTTGCCCCGCGGCAAGCGCGACGCGCGGCCGGTAAAGAGGAGCGCTGAGAGCGAGGTCGGCCGCCGCGGCGGGGTGCTGCTGCGAGGGAAGATAAGAACGGCGGGTCCTCATCATCATCCCGTTCAGTGATCGAGCCTGCGGACGGCCGTGCGCGAGCCTAAGGCCTGGGCGTCCTTGCAGCTACGACGGCGTCGGCGCACTGATCCGGTGGCACCGGCCCGGGCTGCACTACTCCGCTCCCTCACGTACACTGAGAACGGAGTGCTCGGCCGACGGGCGCCGGGCCCGGACGGTGGACGAGCGTCCTCCGCCGGATCGCGATGCGCACGAGGAGCAGACGTGGCGTGGTTTGACGAGATTCCGCGCGAAGAGATCGACTGGGGACCGACCATCGATGAGGCGGCGTGCCGCGATGGTTGTCGCGTGTGCCTCGACTTTTGCCGGCAGGGCGTGTACGACCTGGTCGACGGCAGGGTGCGCGTGGTGCGGCGCACTGCCTGCATGGTCGGCTGCTCGCACTGTGCGGGTCTCTGCGAGGCCGGCGCCATCACGTTCCCGTCGCTCGAAGAGCTGCGCAAGGCACGTCCGCGCCCGTGAGCGCCGGCGCCGGGTCGCCGGATCCGCGGTCGGCCAGGGCTGAGGCGCGCGCGGCGCCGGTCCCCGCTGACGACCTGCGCAAGATCTACGTTGAGCCTACGAACGCCTGTAATCTGAGCTGCAGTACCTGCGTGCGTCACGCCTGGGACGAGCCCGAAGGGTTCATGGAGTGGGCGACGTTCGCGGCCGTGGTGAACGGGCTTGCGGAGGCGGTGGGCGAGGGCGGCCGCGACGGCGAAGGCGGCGCGGCCGCAGGTCCGCACGCCGCCCGCACCATCTCGTTCATGGGGCTCGGCGAGCCGCTGCTGCACCCGCGCTTCCTCGACATGGTGCGGCTGGTCAAGAGCCGCGGACTGCGCGCCGAGGTGACGACCAACGCGCTGCTGCTCGACGACGAGGTGGCCGGCGGCCTGCTGCAGGCCGGCCTCGACCAGCTCGTCGTGAGCATCGACGGCGCCTCCGCCGAGGCCTTCGGCCGCGTGCGCTCCGGCGCCTCGCTGGGCAAGGTCGTGGAGAACGTCCGTCGCCTGCATGACCGGCACGGCCCCAACTACGGGCCCGGCATGCGCATCGGCATCGAGTTCGTGGCGATGCGCTCCAATGTCGCGGAGCTGCCGGGGCTGGGCCGGCTCGCCGCCCAGCTCGGCGCCACCTTCATCATCGTCAGCAACGTGCTGGCCTATACGCCGGAGCTGCGGAACGAGACGCTCTACGACCACCGGGTGACGGCCAGTGAGGGCGCGGAGACGACCGCGGCGCCGCGCTGGCAATTGCCGACATTCGACTGGGACGAGGCGCTCGGCGCGGCGCTCGGAAAGGCGCTCGCGCGTTCGGGTCCGGTCGACTTCGCGGCCGGCGACGCGAGCGCCACCAAAAGTCGCTGCCCCTTCGTGCAAGCCGATGCCTGCGCCGTTGCCTGGCACGGCGGCGTGAGCCCCTGCCCGCCGCTCCTGCACACGTACACGTGTTTCGTGCGCGGGCGCGAGAAGCGCATGACGCGCTGGGAAGTCGGGCGCCTGCCCGAAGAGCCTCTCGCGGCGATCTGGGCGAAGCCCGCCTACGCCGCCTTCCGCGAGCGCCTGCGGCGCTTCGACTTCCCGCCGTGCACGGACTGTGGATGCGAACTGGCCGAGGGCAACGAGGAGGACTGCTTCGGCAATCCGCACCCGGTGTGCGGCGACTGCCTGTGGGCGCGAGGGATTGTGCGCTGCGCCTGAGGCCGGCGGGGCCGCGCCCTGCGCGGCCGGCCCGGCCGGGCACGTCAGTGGCTTTGGCCCATCTCGTGCTCGAGGTCCTCTTTGGCGTTGACCATGGCCTGCTTGAACTGCATGGGCTTGCGGATCTGCTTGAGATAGTTAATGCCCGCGCCGGCCGCGGCCGTGAGCACTTCGATGTCGCCGTAGCCGAGAATGCGTCCGAGCAAAGATTGCCTGAGCACCACGTCGGTGAGCTTCTCCAGTGATGAGTCGGCGACCGTCTTGTTGACCACGCCGGTAACCTCGACCACGCGCCGGTTGGTGAGCGCGTACACGTTCATCCGCCAGGAGATGAAGCCCCAGACGATGCGGAACGCCGGCACGATGAACGCGATGAAGAGCCAGTTGACCCAGCGCCAATCCGGCTGCCATGACTTCAGAAAGATGATGATTGCGAGGACCGCCGCGGCGAAGATGATCCACTTGATCATCTCGGCAATGGGGAAGATCCAGTGGTGGCGCTCGGTGTAGACGATCTTCTCGTTGGCCCCAAGCTGCTGGCTCAGGTACTGCACGCTCATGCGCCACCTCCGTCGCGGTCGTGTCGGCTGCAACCTACCACGAAGGTCGGGCGCCGTAACGCCACGCCGGCCGGCGCCGGCCGGACGGCGGGCCGCGCACGAGGGCGGCGGGAAGGGCGGGCAGGCCCGCCCGCCGCCGCCGTCGTATACTGGGGGACGAAAGCGACGGCCACCCAGGGGGTCCACGCGTGACGCTGCGCTCCTGCCACACTCTCTCAGGCTGGTTCAGACGGCCCGGCCTCATGCTCCTCATCGCCGGGCTCAGCGTTCTCGTCGGCCTCGCCGTGGCGGCGGCGCGGCCGCCGGCGTCCGTCGCCGCCGGCGCGGCCCCCGTGACCTCCTACCGCGGCCTCGGCACCTGGGTCGACATGTACGATTCGGCGGCCTGGAACGACCCCGCCGCGGCGGTCGGCGACATGGCCTCGCACGGCGTGCGCACGCTGTACATCGAGACGGCCAACTACCACAATCCGACGTCGGCGTCCCTGTTCAGGCCGTCCGCTCTGAGCGCCTTCATCAAGGAGTGCCACGCGCGCGGGCTCAAGATCGTGGCCTGGTACCTCCCGAGCTTCAAGGACCTCGACAAGGACTACAAGCGCAGCATGGCGGCCATCGACTTCCGTACCGCCGACGGCCAGAAGTTCGACTCGTTCGCCCTCGATATCGAGGACAGCACCGTCAAGCCGGCGAGCACGCGCAGCGCTCGGCTCAAGACCCTCTCGGCGCAGATCCGCAAGGCCGTCGGCGACGCCTATCCCCTGGGCGGCATCACGCCGTCGCCGGCCGGCATGAAGATCAACTCCAGCTTCTGGCCGAACTTCCCGTACAAAGACGTCGCCGCCGTGTATGACGTCATCGTGGCGATGGGCTACTACACCTACCACGGCGACGGCTACGCTCACGCCTACAACGAGACCCTCGAGAACGTCAGCATCGTGCGCGAAGAGACCGGCCGGCCGACGATCCCCATCCACGTGATCGCGGGCGTCGGAGACAAGTCGTCGGGCAGCGAGACCACGGCCTTCGTGCGCGCCCTGCGCGAGACCGGGTGCCTCGGCGGCAGCATGTACGACTGGGCGACCACCGACGCCGCGGACTGGGCGCCGCTGGCCGGCGTGCGCTTCAACCCGGTCCAGGCGCCGGCGCTCCCCGTGGACGTCGGCTACGCGGCCCCGCTGGGCAACTGCCCCGGCGACGTCTCGCATCCCAAAGAGGTCTTCTACCAGGCGCTGAAGCAGGACGGCGAGCGGATCCTCCATTTTCGCCTCTGGGACGTGCAGACCGATGAGGTCAGGCTGGTGGTCAACTGGCAGGACGCCGGGCCGCTGGACGCCGGCCCCAAAGGGAAGTGGAGCGGGGTGCGCTCCATCGCCATCCCGGCGAGCATGCTGAACGCCAAGGGTCGCAACGTGATCGGCTTCGTGGCGCGCGGCGACGCGCCGAGCTGGGAGCGCTGGGGCGTGCGCGACGTCACCCTCGTCAAGCCGTGAGCTGACGGGCCCGCCGGGGCTCGCGGAAACGGGGTCGCGGGCGCTGCCGGCCTGAGATCGTTTTTCGTCTGGTAGAGTCTGCGGCATGGACGCCGCACCGCTCGTCATCGGCATCGACATCGCCGCCAGCCGTCCCTGCGTGGCCGTGGCGGTGCGCTGCGGGCGCACGCTCGAGGCGGTGGAGTGGCGCGAGGCCGACGAGCGCGAGCCCGGCGACCGCGGACGGATGCTCGCCTGGGCCGCCGCGCTGCGGCCGGGCGTCATCGGCGTCGACGCTCCGCAGCGGCCCAAACGGGCGCTCCCCGCCGCCGCGCACTCTCGCGTCTGCGACGCCGAGCTGCTGCGCCGGCGCATCTCCGTGTACCAGGTCCCCACGCGGGCGGAAGCCGAGGCCAAGGCTCGGCGCTACGCCTGGATGCACACCGGCTGGGCGTACTTCAAGGAGCTGGGCCGGCGCGGCTACGAGCCGCCGGCCCCGGGATCGTTGCCCGGCGAGCTCGGCCAGGCGCCGGCGGTCCTCGAGGTCTATCCCCACGCCGGCTTCGTGACGCTGCTCGGAGGCACGCCGCCACCCAAGAGCACGCGCCAGGGGCTGCGCCTGCGCGTGCTCACCCTGAGGCGTCTCGGCTTGCAGTGGGACGACTACTACGACCACGACTCGCTCGACGCCCTCATGGCGGCGTTCACGGCCTGGCGCTTCGTCCAGGGCCTCGCGACGTCGCTCGGCGACGGTCGCGATGGCTCCCTCTGGCTGCCCGTGACGGCCCACGAGCTGCAGGGCAAGTACGCGAGGCTCAGCGTTCCGGCCGCGAAGGCCGCTCTGGCCGGGCTGAGCGCGCGGTAGCCGACTCCGCCCGCCGCTTCGCCCAGGGGGCGTCGGCACGGTAGGCTACATCATGGCCGCCGACCATCCTCAGCCGTCCGATCTGGTGCGCCCCGGTGAGCGTCCTCTGCCCGCCTTCTGGTCCGGGCCGCGCTGGGAGCGCGGCCTGCCGGCCCTCCTTCGTGACGTCGTCGTGCGCGGCGGCCGCGACCGGCTCACGACGAGCGCGGCGTCGCTCGCCTACTACGTCATGCTCGTGGCGTTCCCGGCGGCGGTGGCCGTCGCTGCCGCCGCCGATCTGCTCGGACAGCACGCCGACCTCAGCGCCGCCCGAGCGGCCGGCCTCGATGGCCGGGGCGCCGGCGCCCTGTTCGATGCCGCCCAGCAGGGCGTGCAGGCCGCCGCCGCCCGGACCCCGGGCTGGATCGCCATCGTGACCGGCTTCGCGTTCGCCGCCTATGGTCTGAGCCGCTACGTGGGCGGCTTCACCTTTGCCGCCGCGACGATGCGCGGCATTGCCCAGCCGGACGGCTACTTGCGGCGGCTGCCACGCCAGCTGTTCGTCGGTCTCGTGATCCTCCTGCTCATGGTGCTGATGGTGGTTGTCTTCGGCGTGAGCTCCAACGTGACCCGGCTCCTCGGCGACGTGTTCGATCTCGGCGACGCCGCTCAGGTTCTCTGGTCGGCAGTCGCCTGGGCGCTGTTTCTGGTCTGCGGCACGGTCATCCTCGCGGTGCTCTACGCATCGGCGCCGGGGTCGACGCGGCCCCTCGCCCGTCTCGTGTCGTGGGGCAGCTTCGTGGGGAGCCTCTCGGCCCTCGCCGTCTCCATCGGCTTCTCCGTGTGGGTGCGCTATTTCGCGGACTACGGACGCGTGTACGGGTTCCTCGGGAGCGTCGTCATGGTGCTCACCTGGCTGTGGCTGGTGAACCTGGCCCTCCTGTACGGGCTGGAGCTCGACGAGTGCCTCCACAGACGCCGCGCGGCGGAGCGCGCCGGCGAGGCGCCGGGCGCAGCGGGCGCGTGAGAGTATGCGGCGCCGCCGATGGCGCGTGAGCGGCGCGCGGCCGTCTTCAGGCCGCGCCCGCGGTCTTGCCCGCGGCGTCGAACTGCTCCAGGGCGCGGGGGGCGCGCCGCACGCGCAGCGTGAGGAACAGCGCCAGGAAGCTCAGCGCGACCCCAAGAAGGAAGGCCGTGGTGAATCCGTGCTGGAGCAGGCCGGGAGCGACATGGGCGGCCTGTTCGCTCACGTCCTCGACGGACACGTTGTGTGGGATCTGATCCGAGAACACCGTTTCGAAGGCAACCACGCCTACGGCGAGGCCGAGGCTGCGGGCCACGGCGATCACGCTGCCGGCCAGAGGCTTGTCGAGCGCCGGCACGTCTTCCAGCGCCAAGTTGATGTTGGGCGCCTTGTTGAGGCCCTGCGAGAGGCCGAAGAGGCTCAGGGCGAGGACGATGAACCAGATCGGGGTGAGGTCATTCAGCAGGCAGAACAGGGCGAAGGCCAGCGCCGAGAGCACGAGCCCGGCGCTGCACACCGAGCGCCCCCCATAGCGATCGGCGAGCCCCCCCGCCCAGGGGCCCAGGAGCTGACCGGCGGCGATCACCATCAGCACGCCGCCGGAGGCGAAGGGCGCGAGCCCGCGCTGGACCTGCAGGTAGAAGGGGAAGAGGAACAGCACTCCTCCGGTGGTGGCCATGGCGATCAAGAAAGCCGTGGCCGCGAGGGAGAAGTTGCGGTGGCGGAACAGGCGCAGGTCGAGCAAAGGATGCCGGGTGCGCCACTCGCGCAGCACGAAGGCGAGCGCGCAGCCCAGGCCTACGGCGAGCGTCCCCAGGGTCATTGTCGAAAGCCAGCCCCACTCGCGCCCCATGTTGAGGGGCAGCAAGAGGAAGAGAAGCGCCAGGAAGGAGAGCGCCGCGCCGGGCACGTCGAGATGTCTGTCGGCGCAGGCCGGCTGCCGCCGCGGCAGCCACACCGCTCCAGCGGCCAGCGCCGCGGCGCCGATCGGGAGGTTGACGAAGAAGATCCAGTGCCAGCCGACGGTGGACGTGAGCAGGCCGCCGAGCGGCGGGCCGGCGGCCACGCCGAGCGCGGATGCCGTGGTGAGCACGCCCATGGCCGCGGCGCGCTTGCCGGCCGGCAGGTACAGCCCCGGGAAGACGAGCATGACGGCGAAGATCATCGAGCCGCCGACACCCTGCAGGGCGCGCCAGCCGACCAGATGGACGAGGCTGGGCGAGAGGCCGCAGAGGAGCGAGCCGACGGTGAAGGTCGCAAAGCCGAGCAAGAAGATGCGCGAGATGCCCCAGATCTGGCCGAGCTTGCCGAAGAGCAGCAGAAAGCTGACCTCGCAGAGCAGGTACGAGAGGACGACCAATGAGACGGCGCTCGGGCTCGCCTCGTACTCGCGGGCGATGGTCGGCAGACACACGTTGACGATGCAGGTGTCGAGGTTGGCCATGAATGCACCCACGGCAACGACCGACAGCAGAAGCCACTGCCGCCTCACGCTCGTGACGATGAGCTCGTCCATGCGGTGCTCCCTCGTCGTCATGCTCCCGCGGCTATCTTCGGCAGCGCGCCCGCGGCACATGAGCTTCTCCGGTAGCGAGGCGGTCGGCCGGCGCAGCGGTTCTCCGCTCGCCGCACGGCGAGGGCGGGATGCGCTATGCTCAGGCGTCGCAGCGTCGCCGGGAGGGCATCGTGGCTGCCTCTGAGGGCTACAAGCTCGAAGATCTTCTGGACATCCCCAGGCTCCAGGAGCTGTTCGACGGCCTGAACGACGCGTTCCCCTTTCCCTCGGCGATCATCGACAATGACGGCAACATCCTCACGGCGACCGCCTGGCAGGACATCTGCACGAGGTTCCATCGCGTCGATCCGGCCAGTGAGCAGGTGTGCCGTGAGAGCGACCGCTACATCCTGACTCACATGGGCGAGGCCGATCCGTCGGTCGTCTACCGTTGCCCGCACGGCATGGTCGATGCGGCGACGCCGATCCTGGTGGGCGGTCGGCATCTCGGCAACGTGTTCGTGGGGCAGTTCCTTCTCGAGCCGCCGGACCTCGCGTTCTTCCGTGGCCAGGCGGCGAAATACGGGTTCGATGAGGATGCCTACCTGTCTGCCGTGCAGCGCGTTCCGGTGCTCACGCAGGACGAGTTCGACCGGTATCTCGCGGTCATGAAAAAGCTCGCCGAGATCTTTGCGAGCATGGCGCTGGAGCGGCTGAGGGAGAGGGAGGCCTTGGAGAGGGGTCGGCAAGCGGACCAATTCAGCCGCCAGATCATCGCCGGCGCCCAGGACGGCATCATCGTCTACGACCGCGAATTGCGGTTCGAGGCATGGAACCCCTTCATGGAGCGCTTGACGGGCATCCCGGCCGCCGAAGTCCTGGGTCGCCCGGCCCGCGAGGCCTTCCCGTTTCTGGGGCCGGCGGGGGTTACGGAGATGTTGCGGAAGTCGCTGACAGGAGAGAGGTGCGGACCGCTTGACGTCTTCTTCAAGATCCCCGGATCAAGTCGCTCCGGCTGGGTCTCGGACACTACGGCGCCGCTGAGAAGTGCGAGCGGAGAGATCGTCGGCGTCATCGAGACGGTGCGCGATATCAGGGCGCGCAGACGCGCCGAGGATTCCTTGCGGCAGAACGAACAGCGTCTGATCCGCGCGCAGAGCATCGCGCATGTGGGCAACTGGGAGCTCGAGCTGCAGACACGGACGATGTGGGCCTCCGAGGAGGCGTTCCGCATCTACGGCCTTGAGCACACGGCGCCGACCATGTCTCTTGAGCTGGTGCAGGCCGCGGTTCTCCCGGAGTATCGCGAGCGCCTGGACGAGGCACTTCGGCGGACGACCGCGGGGCGCGGCGGGTACGACGAGCAGTTCGAGATCAAGCGTGCGGACGACGGGCAGGTGCGCGTCGTGCACTCGAGGGCAGAGCTCGTCTGCGCCGACGACGGCGCGCCGGCGAGCATCGTGGGCGCGCTCCAGGACGTGACCGAGCTCAAGGCCGCGGAGCGCGCCGCCGTCGAGGCGGCGGCGCGCCTGCGCCGCGTGGTCGACGGCACGGTCACTGCCATGAGCGCCGTTGTGGAGACGCGCGACCCGTACACGGCCGGGCACCAGCGCCGCGTGACGCAGCTTGCCGTGGCGCTCGCCATTGAGCTGGGCATTGAGGGCGCGGCGCTCGAGACCCTGCGCCTCGCCGCCGAAGTCCACGACATCGGCAAGGTCGCGGTGCCGGCCGAGATCCTCACCAGGCCGGGACGCCTTTCGGAGAACGAGTTCGCGCTCATCAAGGTGCACCCGCTCGCCGGCGCGGACATTCTCGCGCCGGTGGAGCTCGGCGCGCCGGTGGCCGACATCGTGCGCTGGCACCATGAGCGCTTTGACGGATCAGGCTACCCGGACGGTCTTGCCGGCGAGGCGATCCCCCGCGAGGCGCGCATCATCGCCGTGGCCGACGTGGTGGAGGCGATGGCGTCGCACCGGCCGTACCGGCCGGCGCTGGGGATCGCGGCCGCTCTGGCCGAGATCCGGGAGGGCGCCGGCCGGCTCTACGACGCCGACGTCGCGGCGGCCTGCGCGCAGGTGTTCGCGGCCGGGTTCGCGTTCAGCGAGTAGGCGCGGCGGGGCCCTGCGGGCGCGCGCCCTCCCGCGCCTCACCCGGCGCCGCTCGCGCCGCCCGGCGCTCGCGCTTGGCCGCGTACATGCGTTCGTCGGCGAGCTGCAGAAGCTGGTCGAGCGTGCGGGGCGCCGCCGGGTCGAAAGCGGCGGCGCCGAGGGACAGCGAAAGCGCGCCGCCGCGGCCGGGCTCCGCATTGGCGGCGGCCATGGCCGCTTCGAGCCGCCGCAGGGCCGCTCCCTCTTCCTGGGCGGCGGCGTCGATCTGCAGCACCGCGAACTCGTCGCCGCCCATGCGGGCCACGATGTCCATGTCGCGGAAGCAGCCCGCGAGCACCTGGGCTGCCGCGCGCAGGAGCGCGTCGCCGGCGGCGTGCCCGTGGACGTCGTTGACGGGCTTGAGGCCGTCGATGTCGGCGAAGAGCAGCAGCAGCGGCCGGCCCAGGCGATTCGCCGTCTTGAGCTGCTGCTCCGCCAGCATCGTGAAGCCGCGGCGGTTGCGCAGTCCGGTGAGCGCGTCCGCGAGTGACAGCGCCTCAAGCTCGCGGGCCGCGCGCTCGCGCTCGCTGACGTCGCGGAAGATGCCCTGGATGATGCGCCGCCCGGCGACCTCGACCAGCGAGAAGTTGGCGTCGATGACCACATCTTCGCCGCCCGGACCGGTGAGGTGGATGCCGGCGATCGAGGTCGTGCCGCTGCGCAGGATCTCGTCGAAGCCGGCGTGAGCGGCCTGCTGGATCGCGGCGTCATGAATGTCGTCGATGCCGCGGCCCACGACCTCGTCGCGGCTCAGACCCATCAGGCGCAGAGCCTGGCCGTTGGCCTCGAGGACGGCGCCGCGCACGTCGACGAGGACAATCGCGTCGCCGGCCTGGTCCATGAGGGCGCGGTACCGCTCGTCGGAGGCGCGCAGCTCCTGGCGGGTGCGGTCGAGGCGCGCGAAGCTGCGAGCGTTGGCCAGGGCCAGGTCGAAGGCGCCGGCGATGGTGAGCGCGAGGTTGAGATAGTCGTCGCGCTTCCCGGGCAGGGCGAAGGCGCCGAGCTCGACGGCGGCGCGGCTGTCGTCGTGACCCACGAGCAGCAGAAAGCCGTCTTCGGTGTGCTTGTAGTCGGCGGCCAGGCCGGCAAGGCGAGCCGTGACCGCGGCCGCCGCGGCGGGCGGCACCGGCGGCCGCGAGCGCAGCCCCTGAGGGTGCCCGTCCTCGATGGCGAGAAGATGCAGACGGCCAGGCGCGAAGAGCAGCGTGATGAGGTCGAGGACGCGCTCCGCGACCGCGCCCTCGTCTGTGATACCGGTGAGCGTGCCCAGCATGTCGAGCGTGACGGCGTACTCGGCCTGCCGGGAGCCGGCGGGGTCGTCCGCCGTGTCGCGAGCCGCATCCCGTGCGCGCAGCCGCCACTCGAGCACCAGGCCGGCGAGAAAGAGGCGAAGATAGTCGAGGCCGCAGGGCAGCCGCCGCGTGGGCAGATCGAGATAGACGCCCATCTCGTGGAGGCGCAGCATCGCCTGCGGATCGGTGCCGGTGTCGAGCAGCACGAGTTGCGAGGCAAACTCGCGAAAGTACTGCCGCCCCAGGGTCTGGTTGAAGCCTTGGGCGCGCAAGTAGCTCTTCCAGTGGCGCGCCCAGCCGGGCGTGAGCAGGTAGGCGCCATCCGCGATGAGCTGCTCGGCGAGCTCGCGGTTGATGAGCGGGTAGCCCGAAGGGCCGGAGCACTGAAGCGCGCAGACATCGTCCCCGCCCGGCGCCTGTGAGACGCTCACCGGGCTCTCGCCGGCCATGAGCACGGTGCGCGCGGCGCCCGCCGCGTGCACGCCCTCGCAGAGCTCTCGGCAGCGCGCCTGCGGGCCGGCGCAGGCCGCGGCGAGCTCGACCACCTCGACGCTTTCCTGCAGGTATGCCGGGAGCGCCGCGCGCACGTCCGGCGCGAAGTTCGCGCAAACGTGGATCCTCAGCGTGGCCTCACGCATCGAGCCAGTCGAGCGGATAGCGCCCCCAGCGGCGCGTGGCCGCGGCGATAGCATGCAGCACATCGTCCGGCACCTGGAAGGGAATCTCGCCGTGGTTGTCGGCAAGGATGAAGCCGCCGCCGGGAGCGCCCGCGGCGATGGCCGCCTTGACCTCGGCCTCGGCCTGGTCGGCCGACCAGCGGCGCATGGTGATGCCGTTGAGGTTGCCCAGAAGCGTGAGCTTGCCGGCGACGGCCCGCTTGAGCGCCGCGAGGTCCTCCTCGCCGCTCACGCCGACGATCGCCGTGCCGGTCTGAGCCAGATCGTCGAGGATGCCGGCGCACAGCCCGGAGGCGAAGTGCGTGGCCGTCGGTCCCTTGATCCGGGCGATCGTGCGCTGCGCCACTTTGAAGCCCGTCTCGAGATACGCCTGCGGCGTGACGACCGTAGTGGACGAGACAGGGTCAAAGTAGCCGATCGCCGTGGCGCCGGCCGCGAGCTGGGCGTTGGCCCACGCCACGCAGAGCTCCTCGTTGACCGCCATCAGTCGGTCGAAGAGGTCCGGGCGCTCGAACACGAGATCGAGGTACGCCTCAAAGCCGAGCTGCATGACGGGCAGCGAGAACGGCGACATGACGGCGCCGACGATAGGCACGTCGCGGGAGTCCCGTTTGAGGATCTCGATTGCGCGCAGGGTGCGGGCGAGCACCGGGCTCGTGGCGACGTCGGGCGGCTCCAGAGAGCGGATCTGCTCGACGTCCTGGATCATCGGCTCGCCGGAATTGGTGGGTCCGTCGTCGCGGAAGATCACCTCGCCGCCCCAGGCCTCGACCTCGAGCGCGGCGTAGAGGATGCCGTAGAGGCAGTCGTGCCCGTATTTCGCGCGCAAGCGCAACTGACCCTCGGCGACGTTCTCGCCGCGCGAGAAGTACTCCTGCAGCCCCATGCCGAGCTCCTTGGCGCCGTGCATGGTGACCAGAAGAAAGAGAGGGACGCGGTCGGGCTCCTTGTGACCCAGAGTCGTGAGGACACGTTCCAGAGACGTCATCTCGCCTGTCATCGCGCACCTCCCATGAAGCGGTCGACAAGCTCGATGGCTTCGGCCGAGTTCGCCCCGGCGGCGTCGGCGCCGACCTCGCGCCAGAGCTCCGGGTCGAGGCGGAAGGGGGCGCCGCCGACGATCACGACGGGCGGCGGGCCGGGCAGCGCCAGCCGGTCCACGACCTCGCGCACACGCAGCGCGGCAGGGAGCATCAGCGTGGAGATCAGGAGGACGCGCGGCCCGTCTTCGCGGCAGCGCTGCACCAGGCGCTCGACGGTCACGCCGTGGCCGTAGTCGGCGACTGCGTGCCCGGAGGAGCGCAGAGCCGAGAGCACGAGCCGCTTGCCGAGGGCATGATGGTCCTCGAGGACGGCGATCGCCAGAAGGGGGCGCTCGCCGTCGGCGGGCCGGACCTGTGGGAGCACCTCGCTGACGATCTGCTCGGCGATGCGGCCGGCCATGTAGAGCTGGGCGAGGGAAACCGCGCCGCGCTCCCAGTCGTCGCCGATGCGCTCGAGAGCCGGCGCCACGACCGACTCGGCGACGGCCAGCGTGTCTGCGCCCTCGGCCGCGACAAGCAGGGTGTCGCGCGCCCCCACGCGGTCCATCGCGAGAAGGGCGCGCTCGAATGAACGCGCCCGGTCGTCCGCTGCCATGGAACCCCCTCCGGTTCGGCGTGTGACTCTCGGGAGGGGCGCGTGGCACAGCCGGCCAGCGCGCTCCCTTGCACGTAGAGTACGGCGGTTCCGCGTGCACGCGCAAGTGCTCTCGGCGCGCGTGCGCCCTCGGCGCCGCCGCCGCTCTTGCGCCCGGACTGCCGCTTTGAGTAGGCTCGCCGCACGGCGCCGGAGGCGCCGTGCGGCCTACCCGGGGGCGGCCGCCTCAGCTCGTCGGCGCATCAAAGGATGGTCCCATGACTGCTGGCTCACGGTACACCACCAGGCTCTTCCTGCTTCTGCTCGCGGCAGTGCTCAGCGCCGGGCTCCTCTGGAGCGTCGCCGCCGCCGCCGCCGGCAGCGCCAGCCCGACACCGACGCCGAGCGGCGCCGGCGCTTCGCCGGGCGCCGCGAAAGTAGTTCTCAAGGTGGGCTGGTCGCCCGACCCGGACAACCTCAACCCGTTCGTCGGCGTCCAGCAGTCGTCCTACGAGCTCTGGCACGTCAGCTACGACTTCCTGACCAACTACGGCGACCAGTACCTCGAGACGCAGCCGGGGCTGGCCGAAAGCTGGACGAGCAGCCCGGACGGCCTCACGTGGACCTTCAAGATCCGTTCGGGCGTGATGTGGAGCGACGGCGTGCCGCTCACCGCCAAAGACATCGCCTTCACCTACAACTGGGAGATCAAGCTGCAGCTGCAGGCCTTCCTCTCGGCGCTCGACGGCATCGAGAGCGCCAGCGCCCCGGACGACGCGACCCTGGTCATCACGTGCTCACGGCCCAAGGCGGACATCCTCTCCATGTGGTGCCCGATCCTGCCGGAGCACATCTGGAGCCAGTTCAAGACCGCCGACGACGCCAAGGCCTTTCTGAACAAGCCGCCCATCGTCGGCTCCGGCCCCTTCCAGGTGATCGAGTGGCAGAAGGGCAAGTACGTGCGCTGCGTCGCGAACAAACAGTACTGGGGCGGCGTTCCGAAGGCTGACGAGGTGTTCTTCCAGCTCTACACGAACCAGGACACGCTGGCGCAGGATCTCAAGCTGGGCACCATCGACCTCGCCATCAACATTCCCCCAGCTCAGGTCGCGGCGCTCAAGAGAGACGCCAGCCTGGACTCGCAGGCCTGCTCGGCGAAGGCCTTCGACTATCTCTCGTTCAACTGCTACAAGGGTCCGTCGCTGGGCAATCCAGTGCTACGTGACGTGAAGTTCCGCCAAGCCCTGAACTGGGGCATCGACAAGAACAAGATGACCGAGCTGGCCTATCAGGGGTACGCCGACCCGGGGACCTCGATCTTCGAAGTGAACTTCTACGATCCCAACCTCGACTGGCACTGGCAGCCGCCGGCCGACGTCGAGTACCAGTTCGACCCGGCCAAGGCCAAGCAGCTCCTCGCCGACGCGGGCTACAAGGACACCGACGGCGACGGGATCCTCAACGATCCCCACAACGGCGACAAGAACATCAACCTGCGGCTCTGGTCGCGCGTGCAGTCGCCGCAGAGCCAGGCCATGGGTAAGCTCATCGCCGGCTGGTGGCAGGCCCTCGGCCTCGACATCAACTACTCCGTGGAGGACGAGAGCGTCCTCATCGACGGCGGCTACAATTACGTCGGCGACACGTTCAAGCCCGACTACGACATCTACATCTGGTCGTGGGCGCCCAGCGGCTCCGACCCCGGCCGCCGGTTGGGCTACCTGCGCACCGACCAGATCGAAAACCAGAACGACGCCTGCTGGTCGAACCCCACGTACGACAAGCTCTGGCAGCAGCAGGCAAGGGAGCTCGACCAGCAGAAGCGCAAGGAAATCGCCTACAAGATGCAGCAGATCATTTACGAGGAGTCACCCTACATCACGCTCACGTACCCCAAGCTCCTCGAAGCCTGGAACACGTCGCGGTGGCAAGGCTGGCAGCGCATCCCGCAGCCCAACGGCGCCGTCGCCTTCATCAGCGACAACGTGAGCAACTACTACAAAGTCGGGCCGAAGGCCGTGACCACCACGACCTCGTCGTCGAGCGGCGGCACGAGCACCGGCCTCATCGTAGGCGTCATCATCGCGGCCCTCGTGGTCGTCGGCATCGTGGTGCTGCTCCTGCGCCGCAAGCCGAGGGTTGAAGAGGGCTGAGACCTGGCGGCCGTGAAGGCCGGCCTCAGTCTCAGGCCGGGGCGACGCCGAGCAGCTCGCCGACCACGTCACCGGCGTCGTTGGTGATTGGCGGCCGGCCCTTGGCGCGTAGCGGCGCGGCGATGGCGTCGGCGCCGAGCACCGCCGCAAGGGCGGTCACTGTTGCGGGGTCGGAGGCGCGGTCGGCGCCGTCGACGACCTTGACGGCCAGGCCGCGGCCGTCGGGCAGCGACACGCAGCTGAGGCCCTCGGCGCCGCATTTGCTGGTGGCGCCGGGGATCGTCTGCATGACGAGCGTGTCGATCCAGCCTGGTCCCTCGACCAGCGTGGGGTGGGCGCGCATCGCGGCGCCGATCTCGGGCAGCAGCTCGGGCAGGAGCGCGAAGGTCGCGGCGGCGACGGTGATTGGCGTCGCGTAGCAAACGATGCCGCAGCCATCGACGCCGGTGGGGATCTGCCGCGCGTCGAGGCCCACGCAGGCGGCGAACATCTGCAGCGCCGCCTCCTGCGCGGGGTGGCCGGGCTGCTGGTAGGTGGGGACGTCCCAGCCGTGGTTTACGCAGGCGGCGAGAAACCCCGTGTGGTTGCCGGAGCAGTTGTGCTGCGCCTTGAGCTTGGCATCGCAGCGCAGGTCGGCTTCGGAGAGCCCGAGGTCGGCGAGCATGCTCCGCACCAAGCCGGCCTGGAAGTCGAGACCGTCGTGCGAGGAGCTCATGATGGCGAGCTGCTCGGCACCCCAGCCGAACTGCGTCACGGTGCCGTCGGTGAGCCAGGCCTGCGCCTGGAACGGCTTTGCCGACGAGCGCCAGAACGTCACCATGCCGGGGTCGCCCCAGCGTTCGACGATCTCGCCGTCGGGCCCGGCGAGGGCGGCCACCGCGTGGTGCACGCTCTCCACGGTTCCGCCGCGCCGCGCCTGGATGATGATCTCGGGATGCTGTTTCGCGGTCATGGTCGCGCGAGTGTATCGCGAGCCGGCGGGCGCGGCATCCCGGGGCCGCCCGCTCGCGCCGGCGCCGACGCGGCGGTAGCATGCGGCAATGCAGTACCGCACCTTCGGCAAGCTCGACTTCAAGCCTTCGGCTCTCGGCTTCGGCGCGATGCGCCTGCCCGTCCTGGCAGGCGCCGACGGCAAGCCGGACTTCAAGCAGATCGACTACCCGCAGGCCACGGCGATGCTCCGGCACGCCATCGACAGCGGTGTGAACTACGTCGACACTGCCTGGGTCTACCACGAAGAGGAGTGCGAGCCCTGGCTCGGCGAAGCCCTCAAGGGCGGCTATCGCGACAAGGTGAAGGTGGCCACCAAGATGCCCGTCTGGAAGGTCGAAGGTCCGGGCGACTTCGACCGCTTTCTCGCGGCGCAGCTCGAGCGCCTGCAGACCGACTGCATCGACTTCTACCTGCTGCACAGCCTCGACGAGGCGCATTGGCGGAGCGTCGTCGAGCTGGGCCAGCTCGCCGCCGCCGAAAGGGCTCTCGCCGACGGCCGCATCGCCCACCTCGGCTTCAGCTTCCACGGTACGTACGACCTGTTTGAAGAGGTGCTCGCCGCCACGGACCTCTGGGAGCTCTGCCAGATCCAGCTCAACTACATGGACGAGGAGTATTCGGCCGGCCGCCGCGGCCTCGAGCTGGCGGCCGGCAAAGAGCTCGGCGTGATCGTCATGGAGCCCATCCGCGGCGGCATGCTGGCGCGCAACTTGCCGCCGCAGGTCGAGGCGGTTTGGGCCGAGGCCACGGTGCCTCGGACCCCGGCCGAATGGGCGCTGCAGTGGGTGTGGAGCATCCCCGAGGTGTCGTTCGTGCTCAGCGGGATGAGCACGATGCAGCACGTCGAGGAAGACCTGGAGTACGCGGCGCGCTCGCGGCCCGGGCTGCTCACCGCCGAGGAGCTCGCGCTGGTCGCGCGGGTGCGCGAGCTCTACCGCGAGCTCAGCCCGATCCCGTGCACGGCCTGCCGCTACTGCATGCCGTGCCCGCAGGGCGTGGCCATCCCCGACATCCTCGAGCTCTACAACGACGGGCACATGTACGGCGACGTGGCGCGTCAGCGTTTCTTTTACACGTGGCTGGGCGAAGCGGAGCGTGCCGACCGGTGCACCGCCTGCGGGGAGTGCGAAGGCGCGTGCCCGCAGGGCATCGCCGTCAGCGGCTGGATGGAGAAGGCGCAGGCGTTTCTGGCCGGCTGAGGCCGGGCGCGTCCTCGACGCCAGAGGCTCCCCGGGCATATGCTCATCGAGGAGCCACGACCGTGGCCGGGGGAGGCTGAGTGAACCTGCGCGTCCTGTTCGTCGAAGACAGCGCCGACGACGTCGAGCTTATGCTCAGACGTCTGCGCGAGGCAGGCTTCGCGCCAGTCTGGGACCGCGTGGACAGCGAAGCCGCGCTGCGCACGGCCCTCGCCGCCGAGCGTTGGGAGCTCGCCCTGGTCGACTTCAATCTGCCCGGCTTCGGCGGCCTCCAGGCGCTCGCCGTGCTTGCCGAGCTGGCCCCCGGCACCCCGGTCATCACGGTCTCCGGGGCGATCAGCGAAGAGACGGCTGTGGCCACCATCACCGCCGGAGCGGTGGACTACGTCCTCAAAGACAACCTCACGCGCCTGGCGCCTGCCGCACGGCGCGCCGTGGAGGGCGCCGAACTGTGGCGCGCCCACCGCAGAGCCGCCGAGGCGGCGCGCCTCGCGCTCTTCGCCGTCGACCACGCCTCGTTGTCTATCGTCACGGTGACCGCCGACGGCACGATCATCTACGCGAACGATTTCGCCTGCGACGACTTCGGCGCCCGCCGCGAGGACCTCGTCGGCGCCAAGATCTGGGCCTACGACGTGGGCGTCTCCGCGGCGGCGTGGTCCGCGCAATGGGAGGCTTTCAAGGAGAGCCGCGTCATGGAGTTCGAGATCGACCGCGTGAGGAGCGACGGGCGGCGCAGCGTCCTCGACGTCACGGCAAACTACCTGGATGGCGCGGACTGCCTCATCAGCTACGGCCGGGACATCACCGGCAGGCGGCTGGCCGAGGAGCAGGCGCACGAGAGCGAGGCGCTCTACCGCCGCATCGTCGAGATGGCCTCAGAGGGCATCTGGGCGATGGACGGTGAGTTCCGCACCACTTTCGTCAACGCGCAGATGTCGCGCATGCTCGGCTACGAGCCCGGCGAGATGGTCGGCCGTCTGGACAGCGACTTCGTGTTCGAGGAGGACATGCCGCTCCTGGAGGCTCAGGGCCGGGCTCGTGAGAAGGGGCTGCCGGGCGTCTACGAGTGTCGCTTCAGGTCCAAGGACGGTGGCGAGGTATGGATGCACGTCTCTTCGGTGGCCGAGTTGGGGCCGGAGGGGGAGCTCCTGGGCGCGTTCGCGATGTGCACCGACGTCACCGAGCGCAAGCGCACCGAGGAGGCGCTCCGCGAAAGCGAGGAGCGCTTTGAGGAGTTCGCGGACCACTTTCCCGGCTATCTGTTCATGCAAGACGAGGAGCGCCGCTACGTGTACGTGAACAGGCTTGACGAGAAGGACGGCGACGTGCCCCGGGGAGAATGGTTCGGCAAGACGCCGTCGCAGGTGTGGGAGGGCGAGGACGCGCTGCGGGAAGAGATCAAGGTCCAGCGCGCCCTGGACGGCGAGGTGCTCGACGTCGTCGAACCGTGGATGCCGCCCGGTGTCCACGAGTACCTCCACTCGATCTACTTCCCGATCCCTCGCGCCGGCAAGCGCCCGCTGGTCGGCGGCATCGCCATCGATGTCACCGAGCAGTACGAGGCCGAAGAAGAGGTGCGCCGCCAGGCCGAGCAGCTGCGGCGCACCGTCGAAGGCGCCGTGCTCGCCATGAGCCACGTCGTCGAGACCCGCGACCCCTACACCGCCGGCCACGAGCGCCGCGTCTCCGAGCTGGCCACGG
>CAIOZS010000035.1 GCA_903862845.1 uncultured Thermoleophilia bacterium | reverse complement strand
TCTGCTCCTCCTCCGTCGTCAGCTCGATCTTCCGCGCTGTAGCCATGGACGGCCTCCTTCGGTGATGCCACCGGATGAGGGAATCCTACTACAAGACATTTAAGATATGCAACACTAGCCTCGATTCTGCACGAGCACCCGCGCGCCGCCGCCGATTGGGCTTATTAATGCTGAACCGCGGCACCCTCGTGCGCTGCGACTCAGCCGGGGCCACGCACGGCTTCCTCGACGTGGTGAGCGCCCTTGACCTCTCCTTCTCCGTGGGCCTCGATCTCACCGAACGCGTGCGCGCGGCGATACTGGCGCTGCGCGAGAGCGCCTGGGAGCGGGCCCTCGACAGCGAGGGCTGCGAGCGTGAGGGCGCCTGGGTCGCCGAGCTGCCCCTCGACCTCTCCGCCTGGCCGCAGGGCACGCGCGCCATCTGCCGCCGCGAGCGTCCCCACCCCGGGGCGCAGCTCTCCTTCAGCGACGCAGGCGGGCACCGCTTCCAGGTGATCCTCACGAACCAGAAGGGCAAGCACGTCGCGCGCCTCGAGCAGGTGCACCGGCAGCGCGCCGCGATTGAGGACTCGATCCGCTGCGGGAAGGCCTCGGGGCTGCGCAACCTGCCCTTCCGCGCCTACAGCATGAACGCGGCCTGGCTCGAGCTCGTGCTCATCGGCATCGACCTGCTCGCCTGGATGAGGCGGCTGCTGCTCGTCGGCACGCCTCTCGCGGCCTGCGAGCCGAAGAGCCTCAGGTACCGCCTCCTGCACGTCGCCGGGCGCCTCGTGCGCCACGCGCGCAGCCTGAGCCTGCGCCTCTCGCCCTCCTGGCCCTGGGCGCAGACGCTCGTGAGCGCCTTCACGCGCCTCAAAGCCCTACCCTCAGGCTGAGCGACGGACGGCCGCCGCGACAGACGCAGGGGGCGCTCCAAGGCTGGCCGCAGCATGCCTTCGCTCGGGCTGCGGAGGGCGCCGGGACCGCCGCGGGCACCGCGAGGCCGCTGCCGCGCCCGCGGCGGCGCTCAGGGGCGCACTTCAGGGTGCGAGGGGGCCAGCAACAACCCTCAAGGGCGAACCCGAAGGTGTTCGTGTAGGGTCGGGCGCTGGCGCGGTGGCATCTCAACCTGAAGGCCCGGCTGCCGTGCGTCCCGTGGTTTCCCGCCGGGGGCTCAACCCGTCACCGTGGGTCGTTGATGCTCCGTTTCCAGCGCCCGCCTCATCGAACCGTGCGTGCGGTTCTCCCGCACACGGCTCACCGACGTCGTTCACCGCCGGCATTCGGCTTTCCCCGCCAGTCCCTGCCGGGTCTGGGGGCAACAACGATTCCGTTGAGATCGATCAGGCCGAGCTGGTCGGCTGACTGGCAGGCGACGACCGAAAGGCCGTACGCCCGTGTGCGGTGATGGTGTTTGGCGATCACCAGAGCCAGTCGCTCCAACGCATGGTTCCTGATCTTGTCGAAGTGGTGCGCCGAGTTTCCATAGCGGAAGTAGGCGGACCAGCCGCGCAAGACGCGATTCACGTCCTCCACGATTACCTCGACCGGCAACAGCAGGCGTCGTCGGGCCGTGAGCTCACGCACCCGATCCCGGACCTGCCGCATCGCCTTCTCCGAAGGCCAGCGAGCAAGGAAGAGCACATGACGGTGCTGTTGCGAGCGAGCCCGCACCCAGCGGTGGTGGAAACCGAGGAAGTCAAAGCCCTCGCCACCCTCCTTCAGGTGCACGATCCGGGTCTTGGACGCCTTGGGCGCCAGACCGATCTCGGCCAGCATCGCCGTCAGGGCCGCGAGGGCGCCTGTGGCTTGCTGGCGACTTACGCACATCACCACCAGGTCGTCGGCGTAACGCACCAGCCGCCCGTAGCGCTGTGCTTGCCATGCCCGGTCAAGCCGGTGCAGGTAGACGTTGCACAGCAGCGGAGAGATGACCCCTCCTTGGGGAGTGCCGGTGGCCGCGCCGCGTACCACGCCGTCCTCCATGACCCCGGCGCCGAGCATCGCGCGCAGGAGCTTGAGAACCCGGCGGTCACAGATCCGTTCCTCGATCGCTTGCATCAACCGCTCGTGCGGGATCGCCTCGAAGCACGAGGCGATGTCCGTCTCCACCACCCACCGTCGTCCCTGCCAGGCCTCGTCGATGAGCACCTGCAGGGCGTCGTGCGCCGAGCGCTTGGGCCGGAAGCCGAAGCTATCGGTCACGAAGTCGGCCTCAAAGATCGGCTCGATGACGATCTTCGCCGCCGCCTGCACGATGCGGTCGCGCACGGCGGGAATCGAGAGCGGACGCTGCTCGGAGCTGCCGGGCTTTGGTATCCACACCCGGCGCGCCGGAAGCGGCCGCCACTGCTCTCCCCTCACGTCCGCCGACAGCTCTTCGAGCAGCCGGGAGACTCCGTATGCTTCCGCATCGGCGATGGTGGTCCGGTCGATGCCGGGTGCGCCCTGATTGGCCCGCACCCGCACCCACGCACGCTCCAGAATGTCCCTGCGATGGACCTTGTCATAGAGCGCATGGAACCGTCGTTCAGGGTCGGCCTTGGCCGCCCGGTACAGCGCCCGTTGCAGGGCTTGGACCTTGTCTTGTTCGGTGGGACTAGCCACGGGGGCACTCACCAGCCCTTCCCTGCACTCAAGGCGCATCGACGAAGCAGCGGCCCTTCCCTTTACCGGCGGTTGTGTTGTCCGTCCGGCTCAAGCGGTACTACGGCCGCCTCCGACGCCCTCCCGGCTCCCCACCCACTTCCCGGCGTGAACCGGTTATAGGGCGCGACGCTTCCGGCGGCAGGTCACGCAAAGACCACCGGGCCGGGGAGGGCCTCCCCAGTTCCCGCCGCCACCTTCTGAACGTTCCGTGCCCCATACGCCGGGGAGTCCTTCG
>CAIOZS010000034.1 GCA_903862845.1 uncultured Thermoleophilia bacterium | reverse complement strand
TTGGTGTCGACGAGGCGCGCGGGCGCCGCGGCTTCGATCTCGAGCGCTGGGAAGGCATCGGCGGAGGTGGCGCGCAGGATGCGCAGGTGAGTCGTGGTCGAACGCTTCTTCGTCATCGTCTCCTCAGTTCCTCGGCGGCCCGACGGGCCGATTCTGCGGTCACGAAGGGTGGTGTGGGCGCAACGCCTGGGAGGCGCCCAGGAGGGCCTCTGCCGCCAGCTCGCGCACGTCAGGATTGGAGCGTCGGCACCTGACGACGTCACAGCGCGCGATGGTGGCGGTGGAACTGGCGAATCTGCCGAAGCATGTCCACAAGGCTGATGCTTCATTTGAGGCATCAGCCGTCTCGCAGGCCGACGCCGCCGACCTCCTGCAAGTCTCCCGCGCCAGCGTCCAGCGGGCCGCCGAAGTGAAGCGCGAGGCGCCGGGGCTGGCGGAAAAGGTCATCGCCGGGGAGATGACGCTCGGCGCGGCCATAGAGTCCGAGGTTCTCAAGGCCGGTCGTCCACCCACTCACGGGTGGAGATGCCGAGCGCGGTGGGGACGTCAGCCGCGGCGCCCATCGCGACCTTCCATGTCGATGCGACGGCGACAGAGCCCACTGAGGCGGGAGACGCCGGCGGCGCCGATGCGCTCAGCGATCACCTGCGGCGTGCAGTTCGTCGTGACGAGTAACGGCATGTTCGCGTTCCAGCGGGCGTTGAGCAGGGTGTACAGGCGGTCGCGAACCCAGTCCTTGGGGTTCTCACTGCCGAGGTCGTCAAGTGCCAGCAGCGGCGCAAGCTTGGCGCGAGCGAAGAAGCCCTGCCCGTCACCGTCGAAACCGGCGCGGATGTCGTCGAGCAGGTCGGTTGAGGAGACGAATAGGGACCCGTCCGGCCCGCCCAGGACGGCGCAGCACACGAGGTGGGTCTTCCCGCAGCCGGGCGGCCCCAGCAGAAAGACTCCCTCGCCGGCATGGTCGCGAACGGCCTCGAGGGCAAGCCTCTGCGTGGGCGTGGCGGCGCGGAAGCTGTCAAAGTCCGCGTCGCGGTAGCGCAGCGGCACGTTGCGCTCGATACGCGCGGCCTCGCGGGCCTCCACGGCCTGCAGCTGCGCCGCGGTGCTCTCGCAGGCGGTGCAGACGGTCGGCGTGAAGCGGGCAACGTCGAAGATGCTGCGGTCGGCGTCGGGGGCCGGCGGGGGGCGCTCAGGGCGCTCGAAGTCGAACCGCTCGCCGCATTCTCGGCAGGTCGCGTGGTCGGTCACGGCGCTACCTCCTCTGCCTCGGGGACG
The DNA here is from genome assembly GCA_903862845.1 of uncultured Thermoleophilia bacterium. GTDB lineage: Bacteria > Actinomycetota > Thermoleophilia > UBA2241 > UBA2241 > CAIXSE01. Next base: position 35,342 of record CAIOZS010000034.1, on the reverse strand, counting down.
TTGGTGAAGAACTCGCGATCGGCGGCGGTGCGCTCGCCCTGATAGCTGTTCTGGGCCGGCGCGCTGCCGCGGTCGCGGCCAAGGGGCGGGCCGTCCGCCCACTCCTCCCACCTGCGACCAGTCTTCGAGAGGAAGGTGCTCGGCAGCATGAGCTCTGCGTCGGTGTGCCGAGCGGCCCACGCGCCGTACTGGCGGCCAGCGGCCAGGGCTCTCACCTGCTCGCCCGGTTTCAGGTGTGCGAAGAGGCTCGCCGCTCGCGGCCTCGTCTCCTTGCGAGGGTATGCGGCCCAGAAGAGCTCGAAGGTGTCGCCGTTGTTGCTGGCAGTGGTGACGAGCTCGCCGCACAGCACGTCCGCCGGATCTTCAGGCGGACATGGTTCTTTTGGAGCTGTAGTTGGAGCTGTAGTTGGAGCTGGAGGAAGAGCTGTAGCATAGGAACCGTTGCCGAACCGTGTCGGCAACCCTTCCCGCAACCGTTCCGCAAACCCTTTGGCATACCGTTCGGCGCTGCGCAGAAGTCCTGCGAAAAGAGCCGTTTCCGGCAGGTCCTCGAGCTTGCCGATTGCGTGCTTCACTTGGTTCGGGTTCGCCGGCGACTGGTACTTGAGGGCCTTTGTGATGAGGATCACGGACGCGCCCTCGTCGTACTCGACGAAACCAGCTCGCAACAGTTCGTCCAAGGCGACGGCCAACCGTTCCGGCGACCACTTCAGATCGTCGTGCATGTATGCCTTGGGAAGCCGAAACAGTCCTTCAGCCTCACGATGCTTGCAGGTCAGCAGATAGAAGCTGAGGAGTCGGGCGTCGTCGCTCCAGGGCTCGTACCAGATGCGGGGGGAAACGCGCCAGTAGGTCCACGTCACGATGAGCACCTCCCGGCACCGTCGGCGGGCGGCGGGTCAGCGATGCCCAGTGATGCCAGGACGGCCGCCCGCGGGATGCGGATCACGCGGCCGACTCGGAGCACCGGCCAGGGACAAGTACCGGCGGCGATGCTCTCGTACAGCGCGTCGGTCGACATGCTCCAGAGGGCCGCTACAGTCTTGACGCTGAGCGCCAGCGGCAGATCGTCGAGGTCGATCGGCTCAGCGGACGCCTTCACGGTCCACCTCTTCCAGCAGGGCGGCCGGGTCGCCGGGCCAGGCGAGGGCCGCGGCGATGCGCGCGAGTTCCACGTCGTAGGGAATCGCTCGGCCGTTCTCAATCACGCTGATTCGTGACGGGTGAAGATCCGAATTCGCGCCGAGCTGGCGCTTGTTCATGTTGGCCGCCTCGCGCTCTCTCGTAATGACAAGCTTTCGTTGTAGAAATTCGGCCATTCGTCAGGTCACCATCCCTCCGTTGACGGGCGCCAGCATTGACGCCGCGCTCGCGCTCTAGTACACTTTGGAGTATGGCAAATACGCGAAGCACGGGCCTTACGGGTATGACCACGGACGCTCTGCGCGAACGCCTGCAGAGCGACATCGGCAGGCGGATTCGTGAAGACGTTTGGCAGGAGCTCGCGAGGCGCGGCGTCGTGGCGCTGGCGCGCAAGAATCCTGCCGCTGCCTACGGCAAGTTGCTGAGCGAATACCAGGAGATAGACGCCAGCTTCCCGACCGGGGCACCGAAGCGGCCTCTGCAGAGTCGCGAGCGGACCACGCCGCCCGATGCGCGCCTCGAGGGTCTATCGCGGTTGCTGGCCGAGCGCGCGGCGCGCGACCCGGCCGCCCAGGCGTTCCGTCGTGACGTTCTCGGCGGCCGCCTCGTCGAGTGGGATGATCTGGAGTCGTGGATCTCGGCGCGCGCGCCGAAGCCGGGCGAGCCCACTCTCGCGATCTTCACCCAGCGGCGCTACGCGACGGACGTGCAGGCCGAAGCCTTGATGAAGCTCGGGCTCAGCGAACGCCTCGCCCGGCTGGCGAGCCTCGCCGAGAGCGAGCCGATTGCCGACGATCCCGACCACGTTGGGTGGGAGCGGCTCAGACTGCGCTACGTGCGGCGCGACGGCAGCTCAGGGGGAGTGCCGGTGCCGACCTATGGGCCGCTGCTGAGCCTGCACCGCTTAGTGAGGCGCCTCGCGGTCGACGACGTTGGCCCGCAGCCGTTGGCCGAGGCTGGCCCAGAGTGGGCCACGACGTGGGCGCTGTGCGGCGTGACTCCGTTCATTCCGAGGATTCGGGTATCCGTGACGGGGCACGGGATGCCGTCTCTGTGGCGCATTTCGCTTGACGCCAACTGGAGAGCCTCCGCCGAAGAGGTGAGCCGGGAGTACAACTGGGCGCGCGGGCCAAACCCGGGGCGCGACAAGCCGATGAAGGAACGGGGCATCGCGCTCGCTCTGCTGGCGGACCGCTGGCGGGGTGAGGATGGTAGCTGGCCGGACCGGCGCGGCGAGTGGAACGCGCGTTGCGACGGCCAGGCACAACCTCGCTCGTGGCGCTTCCGGGTCAAGGACGACCCGTATGCGAAGTCCTTTTCCAATCAGGCGCGCGCCTCTTGGCGGCGACTCACGGGCTCGGAAACATGGGGAGGCAAGCGATGACCGGCCACGTCCGCAAACGCGGCAACGTGTGGGAGGTCGTGCTCGAGCTGGGCACGCAGACGGCTCAGCGGTGCCCGTCCTGCGCGGCGAAGCGTGGCCGGGGCGCCGGCCGCCTGCTCTGGGCCGACGACGAACAACGCGATGCCTGCCCGGTCTGTGGCGGCGACCTCGAGGATGTCGAGCGCCGTCGACAGATCGTGCTGCCCGACCGTTTCCGCCTGAAGACGGAGGCAGATGCGCGGCTCACAGCGGAGAAGCAAGCCGATGCCCTGGGCGGCTTCGTGGAGCCCTCCAAGCTCAGCTTGGGCGCCTACATCAACGACGAATGGCTGCCCTCGCTCGCCGGCGAGGAACTGACGGCCGGCACCATCCGCGTCTACGCGACGCACGTCAGGGAGCGGATCGTGCCGGTGCTCGGCACCGTGCCTCTGCAGAAGCTCAGTTCACGCGACGTGAAGCGGCTGAGGACGCACATGGCGACGCACGAGGGCACGCGGGGGGGCATCCCCTCCGCTCAGACCCGCAAGCAGACGCTGGTAACGCTCCACAAGGCGCTGGGCGCCGCCGTTCGCGACGGGCTCGTGAGCACCAACGCCGCCCACGGCGTGAAGCGGCCGAGGGTGCACAAACGCGAGATGCAGACGTGGAGCGCGGGACAGCTCCACACCTTCCTCGAGATCACGAAGGACACGCGGCTGTACCCCGTGTGGCGCTTCCTCGCGCAGACGGGACTGCGTCGCGGTGAGGCGCTCGGGCTCATGCTGGACTCGCTGGACCTCGACGCCGGCAAGGTGATGATCAGGCGGCAGCGCAAGCAGGACGGCTACGCGGTCCAGGAGGGACCGCTCAAGTCCGACGCGCGCCGCTCGATCAGCATCGACAGCGGCACGGTGGGCACTCTGCGCGCGCAGCTCCAGCGGCAGCTCGACGACGCCGCCCAGTGGGGCGGGGCGTGGCAGGCGACGGGCCACGTGTTCGTGCGCGAAGACGGTGCGCCTTGGCATCCCGACCGGGTCAGCAAGCTCTTTGAGGAAGCGGTGAAGGCGGCGCCGGTGCCTCGCATCCGGCTTCACGATCTGAGGCACACGTGGGCGACCTTGGCGCTGAGGGCCGGCGTCCATCCCAAGGTGGTCCAGGAGCGGCTCGGGCACAAGAATATCTCGATCACGATGGACCTCTACTCGCACGTCATGCCCGACATGCAGGAGTCGGCGGCCGAGCTCGTTGCCTCGATCGTGGACGGCAGCGAGGGGTAGTTGTGGAAGCAAGGAGGACAAACGGAGGACACGGGGCCGCTGCGGGCCGTTCGCGGGAGCGGGGGAAAGTGGCCACTTGCAGGAAAAGTGGCTCCTCGGGTAGGACTCGAACCTACAACCCTTCGGTTAACAGCCGAATGCTCTACCGATTGAGCTACCGAGGACCGCTGTGGAGGACCGAGTATAGGCCAGGGCACGGCCCCGGACAAACACGCCGCGCCCGCCGGCCTCAGTGCCAGCGCGCCTCGACCCACCAGCCGTGCGGCACGCCCGCGGCGGCCGAGCCGACACCCTCGTGGCTGCGCAGGCCACGCCGCGCCTCGGCGGTGAGCTTGGCGTCGAGGCGCCCGCGCAGCTCGTCGAAGCGCGGCCGCCAGTAGCTCTCGTCGCCGGCCGGCAGGTCGGCGAGCTCGTGGCTGGCCACGACCTCCTTGGCGGCGGCCTCCGCCGGCGCCCGTTCTTTCCACCACTGCGGCCGCGCGATGCGCGTGCCGAAGCGCGCCGCCGGCGTCTCGATGTCGGCAGCGGGGTCGGCGGCGGGCAAAAACGCCCAGGACTGCGCCTGGACGAAGACGGACGTGTTGGGCGCAGCCGCAACGAAGCCCTGCAGGGCGCCGAGAGTCTCGGCCGCCGACGCCCGCGACTCGCCGGGCTGGTTGAACGTGAAGGAGGCGACCGTGGCGAGGCCCTTGGCGTTGGCGTAGGCGAGCAGGTCGAGGGCATGCGCAACGGCCTTCGCGGGCAGCGGAGCCTGCCCCGTGCGCGACAGCAGCGCGGGGGAAAGCGTGCCCACGTCGAGGCGCAGACGCAGGCGCGCTTCGTACAGCCTGTCGATATCCCCGCGCGTCAGGTCGGCCGGCCGGCCGGCGACGGTGATCGCCAGGTCGCGGCGGTCGGCCGAGGCCAGGCCTTCGAGGACGGCGCGACGCCAGACCGGGTCGTACCCGAATGCGGGGTCGAGCACATCGAGGCGCGCGGGGGCGAGCTCGGAGAGGCCGCTGAGAATGGCCACGGCGACGTGCGGCGGGTACGCGTGCCAGCCGCCGCCGCCCGGACGCAGCAGGCATGCCGGAGCGTTGTAGGGGCAGCCGCGGCTCAAGAAGACGCCGAGCTCCGGCAAGTCGCGGCCGGCGTACGGGTAGGCGGCATAGTCCGGGGCGTGCCCGGCGTCGAGCGGCAGGGGCCTGCCCTCCAGCGAGCGGCAGGCGCCGGTCTCGCGATCGCCGCCGGCGACGGCGGCCGCCACCGTGACGATCGCCGCCTCGGCCTCTCCGACGATCAGCCAGTCGAACAGACCGGCCGCTTCGTCGAAGTCGTCCGGGCGCACCGAGACGTGGTACCCGAAGGCGGCGATTACGGCCGCCGGATGCAGCCGCCGCACGCGCTCCGCGGCGGCCACGGCGGCCGCGTACTGCAGCGCCGACCAGCACGAGATCACGACGAGATCGGCCTGCCGGCCGCCTAGCAGCTCGTCGGCGCGCGCGAGGAACGCCTCGCGCGCCGCGTCGTCGCCGGGGTTGCCGCACTCGGCCTCGAGGTCGAGCACGTCGACGGCGAAGCCCGCGTGGCGCAGCTCGGTCGACATGGTGACCAGCTCGGGCTTGACGCGCGGGCCATCGGCCCAGCGGCCGCCGTAGAGCGACCCCGGGAATACCAGCAGGACGCGCGCGTTCGGCGCGCAGGCGGCTGCAGAGCGATCCGCCTCCGGCGCCCCACTCGTCGAGTCGACGGCGGTGCTCAATCGAGGAAGTCCCGCAGACGCTGCGAGTCACGGTACGCCTTGAGCTTGGCCAGCGTCTTGGCCTCGATCTGGCGGATGCGTTCGCGCGTGACGCCGAACTTCTGACCGACCTCTTCGAGGGTCCGCGGGTGCTCACCCTTGAGGCCGAAGCGCAGCTCGATGACCTTGCGCTCGCGGTGCGTGAGCGTGCCGAGCACCATGTTGAGCTCCTCCTTCTGCATGATCTCGCTGACGGCCTCGACCGGCATGGTCGCGTCTTCGTCCTCGATGAAGTCGCCGAGCTGCGAGTCTTCTTCCTCGCCGATCGGCGTCTCGAGGCTCACCGGCTCCTGGCTGATCTTGAGGATCTCGCGGACCTTCTGCGCGGTGGTGCCCATCTCCGCGGCGATCTCCTCGGGCGTGGGCTCGCGGCCGATGTCCTGCAGGAGCTGGCGCTGCACGCGGATGAGCTTGTTGATGGTTTCGACCATGTGCACCGGGATGCGGATCGTGCGCGCCTGGTCGGCGATGGCGCGCGTGATCGCCTGGCGGATCCACCAGGTGGCGTAGGTGCTGAACTTGTAGCCCTTGCGGTAGTCGAACTTCTCGACGGCGCGGATGAGGCCGAGGTTGCCTTCCTGGATCAGGTCCAGGAACAACATGCCTCGGCCGACGTACCGCTTGGCGATGGAGACCACGAGGCGCAGGTTGGCTTCGATGAGCTTGCGCTTGGCGTCCATGTCGCGGCGCTCGATACGCTTGGCCAGCGACACCTCCTCTTCGGCGGTGAGCAGCGGTACCTTGCCGATCTCTTTGAGGTACATGCGCACCGGGTCGTTGGTGGGCGTCTTCACCGAGAGGTCGAGCTTGGGGATGACCCCTTCGTCGGGCTTGACCTCGGCGCCTTCTTCGCCGGCCACCACGTCGCCCTCGATGATGTCGATGCCGAGGTCGGCGAACAGGTTGTAGATGCCGTCGATCTGGTCGAGCGTGAGCTCCACGTCCTGCAGCACATCGGCGATGTGGTCGCTGGCGAGGTAGCCCTGCTCGCGACCCTCATCCACGAGCAAGCGGACCTCATCGATGGCGAGCTCGGCGGCCTCCGTCGGTTTGCTGCGATCTTCTGCGAAATCGGTCAAGTGTGTCGTCCCCTAGCCTTGGTCGGACTCCTCGTCCACCGGGATCGTGCGGATCGCCTCGCGGAGCGTGCGGCGCACTGCCTGCAGCCGCATCAGCTCCGCGCCCTGCTTCCCGCTTTCGTCGGTCTTCGCCGTGACCTTGAGCTTCGCGATGATACGGCTCACGTGGGCTTCCTGCACCCTGAGGAAGAGCTCGTCCACGACAGTCGCCGTAAACCTCTCCCGGCCGGCCCTGACGACGACCTCGGCGAGGGCCTCGCCGTCGTCGCCCTCTTCAGTGGCTGTCGCGACGGTCTGCGTTGTGTTCCCCACTGTCTCACGCTCCAATCGCGCCTTCACGACGCGCAGCGCGGCGCGCGTCTCGGCCGTGGCGAAGAAGCTCTCATCGACGCCGGCCAGCACCGCGCGGCCCTTCTGAGGCCGCGCCAGGCAGCCGGCGAGGAAGCGCACTTCGAGCTCATGGGCGCCGCCGGCAGCGGCCGCCGTGCCGCCGCTCTGCGGCGCCTGGCGGCGCTCCCCGGCGGCGTCTCCGTCTTCGGGTGAGCGCCCGCTTCCTGCGAGCAGGTAGCGCACGCTCTCTGCCGAGAGCTGCAGTCTGTCTGCGACGTACCGCAGCTCTTCGTCGCGCTCGATCGGCGTCGCTGCCTCGCGGAGGACCCCCTTGAGCTGCGCAAACGCGCCTGCCCGGCCGTCAGGCTTGTCGAGATCGTGGGTAGAGAGCGCCACGCGGACGTGGAATTGTAGCAACGTCTGCGCTTCGGCGGCAAGCGCGCGAAAACCGTCGCCGCCGGCGCCGGAAAGCACGTAGTCGGCCGGGTCGAGACCATCCGGAATGCGGACCACGTGCAGGCTGAGGCCGATCTTGCGACCCAGGGTGAGCGCCCGGCTCATCGCGCCGAGGCCGGCGGCGTCGGCGTCGAAGCACAGATAGAGATTCCTGGTGACGCGCGCGAGACGCGCAAGCTGCTGCTCGGTGAGCGCGGTGCCCATGCTGGCGACAACGTTGGGCACGCCGGCCTGCACCAGGGCGAGGACGTCGGTGTAGCCCTCCACGACGTACACGCGGTCCTCGCGCCCCGCCGCCGCCTTGGCGGCGCGCAGACCGAAGACCGCCTCGCTCTTGTGGTACAGCGGCGTCTCGGGAGAGTTGAGGTACTTGGGCTTCTCATCGCCCATGGTGCGGGCGCCGAAGCCCAGCGTGCGGCCGCGGTCGTCGGCGAGCGGGAACATGATGCGCCCGCGAAAGCGGTCGTAGGGGCGCCCGCTCTTGCCGGGCACGACCAGGCCGGCGTCCAGCAGGTCCTGGTCGCTGAACTTCTTGGCGCGCGCCGCCTCGCGCAGCTTGTCATAGCCGGCGAGGCTGAAGCCCACGCGAAACTGGCGGCAGACGTCGTCGCCGAGACCGCGCTGCTCGAGGTAGGCGCGGGCCGGCGCCGCGGCGCCCGCGTCGTGCAGCACCCGCTCGTAGTAGACCGTCGCTTGCTCCAGAAGGGCGCGCAGGCGCTCGCGGCGATGGCGCTCCGCGTCGCCGCGAGCGCTCGACTCGTCGTACTCCAGCGCGATGCCGTAGCGGTCGGCCAGGTACTCGACGGCCTCCGCGAAATCGAGGCTCTCCTTCTCCTGTACGAAGCGGAAGAGGTTGCCGCCGGCGCCGCAGCCGAAGCAGTAGTAAAGCTTCTCCGTGGGATTCACCGAGAACGACGGCGTGCGCTCCTCGTGAAACGGGCAGCGGCCGCTGAAATTGGCGCCGGCCTTGCGCAGCTCGGTGTACTGGCCGACGATCTCGACGATGTCGGCGGCGGCCTGCACCTGGTCGATGCTGGTGCGGGCGATGAGCGGCACCTCAGGAGCCGCCCTTCTTGCCCGCGCGCCGCGCCTTCTCCTGCCCTTCCAGGTAGCTCAGGCCGGCGCTGAGCCGGCGCCGCCGCTTCTTCTCGCGGCGCGGCGCCCTGTCCCAGCTGTGCCAGTAGCGCCCGAGACGGTCATAGGTCCAGATGAGCAGCACCATCAGTCCGAGCATCCAGGCGACGTAGAACAGGGCGAACAGTACCCACGCCTCGGGCGACGTGGTGTCTGGAGGGACGGTGCCGCCGGAGGGCACACTGGGATGCCCCAGCGTAAGCCACCCGAGGCCGAACACGAGGGCCGCGGGCAGCGCGGCCAGAATGACGGCGGCCACCGTAGCGAGGCTGGTGAGCAGGCGAGTGCGGTCCATCGCCTCAGGAGACAGGAGCAAGGAAGCGCGCCATGAGCACCTCGTCGTGATACCGCCCGGCACGTTCGTATTGCGCGCGGCGCAGCCCCTCGCGCACGAACCCGTGCCGTTCGTAGAAGCCGACGGCGCGACGGTTCTCGGGGAAGACCCCGAGCGCCAGTTTGCGCACCGCATGCGCCGCGGCCCAGGTGGCGGAGGCCTCGAGGAGCGCGCCGCCGATCCCCAGGCCGCGCCAGCGCTCACCGACTGACATCCCGACCACGGCGGCGTGCCCCGAGCACGGGTGCGGGTCGGGGTGCAGGCCGAGGTTGCCGACGAGCTCGCCGTCGAGTTCGGCCGCGAGCAGCAGGCAGCGCGGATCGGCGAGGTTGTCGGCGATGCGCCGCCGCCAGACGCCGGCCCCGAACTGCCCGGGGATCATGAGCAACGTGGTCTGCGGCTCGGCGGCCACGGCGTCGAGCAGGCGTGCCAGCGGCCGGGCGTCCCGTGCGCGTGCGTCTCGCACGCGCAGCTCACGCCCGTCCGCCAGCGTCGCCGCGATCTCTCCGCCCAGCCTGGCCACGCGGCGCCCCGCCTACTTCTCGAGCATGAGCTCGCCGCGCTCTTCAATGGCGGCCTGCGCCGCGGCGAGCCGCGCCACGGGGATGCGAAACGGCGAGCAGCTCACGTAGTTCATGCCGGCGCGATGGCAGAACTTGACGCTCTCGGGATCGCCGCCGTGCTCGCCGCAGATGCCGACCTTGAGGTCGGGACGGGTGCGGCGGCCGCGCTCGATGCCCAGCTCGACGAGCTGGCCGACGCCCTCCTGGTCGAGGGTCGCGAACGGGTCGGACGGCCAGATCTCCTTCTCCTCGGAGACGTACAGCGGCAGGAACTTGCCGGCGTCGTCGCGGCTCACGCCGAAGGTCATCTGGGTAAGGTCGTTGGTGCCGAAGCTGAAGAACTCGGCGACCTCGGCGATCTTGTCGGCGGTGAGCGCCGCGCGCGGGATCTCGATCATCGTGCCGACCAGGTAGTCGACGGTCACGCCCTGCTCGGCGAAGACCTCGGCAGCCACGCGGCGCACGACGGCCGCCTGGTCCTCGAGCTCCTTCTTGACGCCGACCAGCGGGATCATGATCTCGGGGTGGACGTCCACGCCCTCCTTCTTGACGATGCAGGCGGCCTCGAGGATGGCGCGCGCCTGCATGGCCGTGATCTCGGGATAGGCGACGCCCAGGCGGCAGCCGCGGTGGCCGAGCATGGGGTTGGCTTCTTTGAGATCCTCGACCTTGGCCGCAACCTGCTCGGCCGTGATGCCCAGGGACGCCGCGACCTGCTGCTGCTCGGCGGCGGTGTGCGGCATGAACTCGTGCAGCGGCGGATCGAGGGCGCGCACGGTCACCGGGCGCTCCCCCATCACGCGGAAGATGCCGGCGAAGTCCTCGCGCTGCATCGGCTCGAGCTTGGCAAGCGCCTTTTCGCGCTCGGCGACGGTGTCCGCGAGGATCATCTCGCGCACCGCCGTGATGCGCTCGCCGCCGAAGAACATGTGCTCGGTGCGGCACAGACCGATGCCCTGGGCGCCGAACTTGACGGCGTTGGCGCTCTGGTCGGGCTGGTCGGCGTTGGCGCGCACCAGCAGCCGGCGCTCGGCGTCGGCCCACTTCATCATGTCGTCGTAGTACTTGAAGGTCTGCGAGTCCTCGGGCTTGAGCGTGCCCTCGAGGAGCACCTGCAGCACCTCGCTGGGACGCGTCTCGAGGCGGCCGACGATGACCTCACCGGTGAAGCCGTCGATGGAGAGCCAGTCGCCCTCCTTGACCACCTTGTCGCCGACGGTGATCGTGCGCGCCTTGTAGTCGATGTCGAGTGCCTCGCAGCCTACGACGCAGACCTTGCCCATCTGGCGCGCGACCAGCGCGGCGTGGCTGGTCATGCCGCCGCGCGCCGTGAGGATGCCCTCGCTGACGGTCATGCCGCGGATGTCGTCGGGGCTCGTCTCGACGCGCACCAGCAGTACCTGCTTGCCGGCGGTCTTCATGGCATCGGCGTCGCCGGCGTTGAAGGCCACCTGGCCGGCGGCGGCGCCGGGGCCGGCGGCCAGGCCCTTGGCCAGGACCCGGCCCTCCCCAACGGCGACGCGCCGGCTCTCGGGCGAGAAGATAGGCCGCAGCAACTGGTTAAGCTGCTCCGGCTCGACGCGCATGATCGCCTCCTGCGGCGTGATCATGCCCGCCTCGCACATGTCGACGGCGATGCGGATGGCGGCCAGGCCGGTGCGCTTGCCGTTGCGCGTCTGCAGCATGAAGAGGCGGCCCTTCTCGACGGTGAACTCGAAGTCCTGCATGTCGCGCAGCTCGCGCTCCAGGGTCTGGCGCACCTCGAGAAGCTGCTCGTAGGCGGGCGGGAAGACCTCGGCGAGCTCACTCACCGGGCGCGGCGTGCGTACCCCGGCGACCACGTCTTCGCCTTGGGCGTTGACGAGGAACTCGCCGTAGAAGACATCCTCACCGGTGGCGGGGTCGCGGGTGAAAGCGACGCCGGTGCCGGACTCCTCGCCGGTGTTGCCGTACACCATGGTCTGCACGTTGACGGCGGTGCCCCACGTGTCGGGGATGTCGTAGAGGCGCCGATAGGCTACGGCGCGGTCGTTGTTCCAGCTCCCGAACACCGCAGTGATCGCGCCCCAGAGCTGCTGCCATGGGTCATCGGGGAAGTCGTGGCCGGTGCGCTGCTTGACGGCCGCCTTGAACTTGACCACGAGGTCCTTGAGGTCGCCCTCATCGAGCTCGGTGTCGTACTGGATGCCCTTGGCCTCCTTGGCCGCCTCGAGGATCTCCTCGAAGGGGTCGCGCTCGTCCTCATGCTCGGGCTTGCAGCCGAGCACCACGTCGCCGTACATGCTGACGAAGCGCCGGTAGCAGTCGTAGGCGAAGCGCGGGTTGCGGGTGGTGGCGATAACGCCCTCCACCGTGATGTCGTTGAGGCCAAGGTTGAGGATGGTGTCCATCATGCCCGGCATGGAGGCGCGGGCGCCGGAGCGCACACTGATCAGCAGCGGGTCGGCGGCGTCGCCGAAACCCTTGCCCGTGTCGGTCTCGAGGGCGGTGAGCGCGGCGGCCACCTGCTCCTCGACGCCCTCCGGGTAGGCGGTGTTGGCCGAGTAGTGATTGCAGACCTCGGTGGTGATCGTGAAGCCGGGCGGCACCGGCAGGCCGATGCTGGTCATCTCGGCGAGGTTGGCGCCTTTGCCGCCGAGCAGGTTTTTCATGCTCTTGTCGCCCTCGTTGAACTGGTAGACCCACTTGCTCGACATCAATCGCTCCTCGGGATAGGGATCTTCTTCACGCCTGCGCCAGCGGCAGGCGGCTGAGCTCGCCGAGGCGGCCGATCAGCGCCGCAACGGCGGCCAGCTGCGCCAGCCGGTTGCCGCGCACGGCAGCGTCGTCGGTCATGACCATCACGGCGTCGAAGTAGCGGTCGACGGCCGGCCGCAGGCCGGCCGCTTCTTTCACGGCGCTCTCGAGCTCCAGGTGAGCGAGCGCCTCGAGCAGCGGCCCGCGCGCCGCGTCGTAGGCCGCGGCCAGCTCGCGCTCGGCATCGTCCTCGAAGAGCGCCGGGTCGACGGAGCGGGACCCGGCCGCCGCGTCCTTGGCGGCCAGCGCCGCGCAACGGTTGTAGGCGGTCACGGCATCTTCGAAGAAGTCGCGCCCGGCGAGGGCGGCGAAGATGCGCGCCCGCGCCGCCAGAGCCGGCACGTCGCCGGCCGGCGCGGCCAGCGCCGCCTCGACGCTGGGGAACGGCAGTCCTTCGTCGAGCAGCAGCACCTGGAGGCGCTCGCGCACGAACGCCGCCGTCTCGGCGACGATGACGGCGCGCCGTTCGTCGCCCAGCCCCTCGGCGCCTTGCAGCTCGAACTGGTCTACGGCCGAAGCCAGCAGACCGGCGAGCGGGAAGCGCAGGCTGTACTCGAGGGCGATGCGCACGATGCCCATGGCGGCGCGCCGCAGACCGTACGGGTCGCGCGAGCCGGACGGCTTCTGGCCGGCGACCCACGCGCCGACGATGTTGTCGGCCTTGTCGGCGACGGCGAGGAGCGCGCCGGCCAGCGTGCCCGGCAGTGGCGCCGTGGCCGACAGCGGGCGGTAGTGCTCGCCCACGGCCTTGGCGATCGCATCGCCGTGCCCGCCCGACTCCGCATAGATGCCGCCCATGACGCCCTGCAGCACGGGGAGCTCGATGACCACCTGGCTCACGAGGTCGGCCTTGGCCAGCCGCGCGGCCATGCGCAGCGTCTCGGCGAGCGGCGCCGACGAGCCGTTGCCGCCGTGGGGGGCGCCGGCGGCGCCGGGCCCGGCCGCCAGGCCGGCCACAAGCCCCTGCAGGCGCTGCGCCTTGTCGGCCAGGGAGCCGAGCTTCTCGTGGAAGACCACGGCGCCGAGGCGGTCGGCCATGGTGTCGAGGCCCTCGGCGACGTCGCGGTCGTAGGCGAACTCGGCGTCGTCCAGCCGGCCTTCGAGCACGCGCTCGTTGCCGCGCGTGACGAGGCCGGCCGCCCGCGGATCGGCGTTGCTGACGTACAGGAAGGCGGGCAGCAGACGGCCCTCGCCGTCGCGCACCGGGAAGTAGCGCTGGTGGCTCTGCATGGCCGTGATGAGCACCGGGGCGGGCAGGCGGAGGTGCCCGGCGGCGAACGCGCCGCGGGCGACGCTCGGCCACTCGGCCAGGTAGACCGCCTCGGCGAGGACGTCGCCCGGGTCGGACCACTCGCCGTCGAGCTCGGCGGCGCGCGCGTCGAGGCCTTCGCTGATCAGGCGCCGACGCTCGTGCTGCGAGACGATCACCTTCTGCTCGGTCAGGTGCTTCTCGTAGTGCCCCGCCGCGTCGATGATGACGGGCGCGCCGAGCACCCGGTGGCCCTGCGTCACGTCGCCACACTCCAGGCCGTAGAACGCCGCCTGGATCGTCGTGCCGCCGAGCTTGCAGACCAGCCAGCGGATCGGCCGGGAGAAGCGCAGGTAGTCGGCCGCGCCGGCGGGCCGGCGGCCCCAGCGCATCCCCCGCGGTATCTGCAGGCCCGTGATCAAAGCCGGAATGACGCCGGGAAGCACGTCGGCCGCGTCGCGACGCTCGGCCTCGACGCGGACGACGGCGAACTCGGTACCGTCGACCATCTCGCGGCGCACATCCTCGGGCCGGGCGCCGCGCGAGCGCGCGAACCCCAGCCCGGCTTTCGTGAGGCCGCCCGCGGCGTCGTAGGCGATCTCTGCCTTGGGGCCGCGGTAGTCGTCGGTCTTCGCGGTCTGACGCTCGGGCACGCCCTCGACGAGAACGGCGATGCGCCGCGGGGACACCAGCACCCTGAGGCCGGGGGCGCCGCCCTCGAGCAGGCGCTCGGCCACGAGGAGCCTGTGCGCGAGCCCCGGTGCCTCCGGAGTGTCTTCGAGCTGGCGGACGACCGACTCGCAGACCTTGTACGGCAGCTCTTCGCAGCCGATCTCGATGAGCAGGGTGCTCATGCGCCGCCCTCCGTCGCCGGAGCGGCTTCGTCGCCGGCGCCGACCACCTCGAGGTACTGGCCGGCGACCCTGCGCGCCAGGTCGCGCACGCGCCCGATGTGCATCGTGCGATCGGTGACGCTGATCGCGCCGCGGGCGTCGAGCATGTTGAAGGCGTGGCTGCACTTGAGCACGTGGTCGTAGGCGGGCACCGGCAGACGCGCGTCGAGACAGCGCCCGGCCTCGTGCTCGTGCTCGCGAAAATGCCGGAACAGCATGTCGGTGTCGGCGACCTCGAAACTGTAGCGGCTGAACTCGCGCTCGTTCTCCCGATAGACGTCGCCGTAGGTCACGGTCACCGTCTCACCGGCTTCGTCCCACCGCGACCACACGAGGTCGTAGACGCTGTCCACGCCCTGCAGGTACATGGCCAGGCGCTCGAGGCCGTAGGTGAGCTCGACGGTGATCGGGTCGAGGTCAAAGCCGCCGAGCTGCTGGAAGTAGGTGAACTGGGTGGCTTCCATGCCGTCGATCCAGACCTCCCAGCCCTGACCCCAGGCGCCCAGGGTGGGGCCCTCCCAGTTGTCCTCGACGAAGCGCACGTCGTGCTCGGCCAGGTCGATGCCCAGAGCCACGAGCGATTGCAGGTACACGTCCTGGACGTCGGGCGGCGACGGCTTGATGACGACCTGGTACTGGTAGTAGTGACCCAGGCGATAAGGGTTCTCGCCGTAGCGCCCGTCGGTGGGGCGCAGGGACGGCTCGACGTAGGCCGCGCGCCACGGACGCGCGTCGAGGCAGCGCAGGAAGGTCGCCGGGTTGAACGTGCCAGCCCCGACCTCGGTGTGATACGGCTGCAGGACGACGCAGCCCTGCTGCTCCCAATAGGCCTGCAGCCGGCCGATGATCTGCTGAAACGTGGGAAGCCCGCGCATGACGGCTTCACCCGGGGCGTGGTCGGTCACGTGTCCTTTCGGTCGGAAGCGCAGATTCTAGCAGGGCCGTCGGCGGCGGGCCAACGGGGGAGCGGATGCCCGGCGCGCCGGCATGGACGAGTGTTCCATCGCCACCGTTGCCAGCCGCGAGTACAGTGTGCGCTGACGGAAGGGGCGTAAGCACCATCCGTGCGGGGCGGCGCGACGGCGACGCGAGCATCCGGTCACGGATGCGACGGCGACGCGAGCGCCGCGCCGCTTTTCTTGCCCTCGGGGGGTGGCGGCAAGCGCGCTCATCCCGCGGCGCGCGCGAAGCGCACGGCGCGCAGCTGCGAGCCCGTGTGATAGCTGTACAGGTCGTGGACGTCGCGCAGCGCCTCGGCGACGGCCGCCGTGGGCGCCGCCGCGCGGAGCTCGGCCAGCGGCCGTCCCAGGGCCTCGCGCAGCGCCTCGATCGCCGCGGGCGTGATCGGCACCGCGTCCTCCAGGCACTTCTCGCAGACGAGGCCGCCGCGCGCCGCCGAGAACCCCAGGGCGCGTTCGCCGCCGCCGCACGCGGTGCAGTGGTCGAGAACCGGCATGTAGCCGGCCTCGAACAGAAGCTTGAGCAGCGCGCCCAGCACCAGCGGCGCCTCCAGGGCCGGCCCGTTCAGGCCCGTGTCGAGCTCCCTCAGCGTGTTGCGCAGCAGCGCAAACACACGCTCCTCGGGCTCGTGCTCGGGGGTCAGGCCGGCGACGGCTTCGCAGACCACCGCCGCCGCGGTGAGGGCCTCACGATCGTCGCGCAGCCTGAGAAAGACGTCCACGAGGTGGGCCTGCGTCACCGTGTACAGGGTGCGCCCCTGATAGAGCACGAGGTCGCAGACGTTGTACGGCTCCAGCCGGCCGCCCCACCGGGACGTGGTCTTACGCACCCCCTTGACCACCGCGTCGACGCGCCCCAGCTCGCGCGTGAACAGGCGCAGGATCCGGTCGGCTTCGCCCAGGGGCCGCGAGTTGAGGACGATGGCGCGCGCCTTCTCGCTGCGCACCGTCAGCCCCCGGCGTGGCGCGGCGAGAGACGGGCGAAGACGACGCGAGGGATGCCGGCGAGGTCGGTGCGTTCCCGCGTTGGGGCAAACGCTCCGGCCGCCGCGAACAGCGCCCTCACGGCGGCGGCCTGCCCCGCTCCGACCTCGACGGCCAGCACGCCGCAGGGACGAAGGCGCCCGGCGGCGGCCGGGATCAGCCGGCGATAGACGTCAAGCCCGTCCTTGCCGCCGTAAAGCGCGAGGCGCGGCTCGTAGTCGCGCACGTTCGGCTCAAGCGCCCGGTGCTCGGCCGTGGGGATGTACGGCGGGTTGGAGACGATGAGGTCGAAACGCGTGCGCGGGGGCAGATCGTCGAGCAGGTCGCCGCGGCAGATGTCGACGCGGCCACCGAGGCCGAGGCGCGCCGCGTTGCGGCGCGCCACCTCCACGGCGGCCGCGCTCACGTCGGTGGCCACCAGATGCACGAACGGGTTCTCGGCCGCCAAGGCCAGCGCGATGCAGCCGGAGCCGGTGCCCACATCGAGCGCCCAAGGCTCGTAGGGGCTGGGGGCCGGAGCGCCGCCGGCCGCGTCGCTCCCTGCGGGCGCCGCGGCCAGCGCCTCAAGCGCCACGTCCACCAGCGTCTCGGTCTCGGGGCGCGGGATCAGCACCGCGGGCGTGACCTCGAGCTCGATGGTGCGAAAGGCGCGGCGCCCGCGGATGTAAGCGACGGGCTCGCGGGCCTGGCGCCTCACGACGTAGCTGTCGAAGCGCCGCTCCTCGCCGCACGTGAGCACGCGCTCCGGCGCGCGGAAGAGCTCGGCGCGGTCCACGCCCAGGGCGGTGGCCAGCAGCAGCTCAGCGTCGAGACGCGGCGAGCGCGACCCGCCGGCGCGCAGCCGCTCCGTGGCTGCGCGGAGCGCCTCGCCCACGCTCGCCGGCCGCGTCATCCTTGCACCTGGGCGATGCGCACGTCGCCTACTCCAGGAGCGCGACACCGATCTGCCGCGCAGCTTGCCCCAGAGCCTTGTCGAGCGTCGCCAGCGGGAGCCCGTGAGCGGCAGCCAGGTCGAGGTAACAGGCGTCGTACACAGACACACCGGTCTGATGCGCCAGCGACAGCAGGCTGCCCAGCGCGCTCAGAACCGGTGCGGCGTCGACATCGATGGGCAAGGCGCGCAGGATCTCGACGAAACGCGCGGACTCGGCGCGGCTGATGCGCTTGCGCCGCTCAGCCACGAGCAGCGCGTTGCCCACTTCGAGCGACCAGATGGCAGGGACGACGGCCAGGTCCGCACCGAGGCGGTCCCGTATGCCTGCCGCGCGCGGCACATCCTCGTCGTCGAAGGCCCAGGCCATGGTCACCGAAGAGTCAAGGACGAACACGATCAGTACCGCCGACCTTCGTCGATCATCCGGCAGATGTCCAGGTCGCCCAGGTGCCGACCTTTGGCGAACTCCTTGAGCGCCTCGACCGCCGCCTTGGGATCGCGGCGAGGGTACTCGCCGATGGGTATGAGCACGGCCACGGGAGTCCCGTGCCGGGCGATGGTGATGTGTTCGCCGAGCTCGACGCGCTTCAGCAGTTCGGAGAGCTTGGTCTTCGCTTCGTAGGCGCCAACGGTAGCCACCAGCCACCTCCTCCGCGTCAAGACTGGTCTGCGACTAGTCTATTTGAGTATCGCCCGGAAGAGTGGAATGCGCAAGGGGCGCCGATCGCGGTCTGCCCCGACGCTGCCCCCAGCGTCACCCCCCGCCGGCCGCCGCCAGCTGCTTGCGCCGGTCCTCGGAAGCCAGGGCTTCGGTGAACTCGTCGAGCTCGCCCTCCATCACCTCGGCGATGCGGTGGCTGGTGAGCCCGATGCGGTGGTCGCTCACGCGGTTCTGCTGGAAGTTGTAGGTGCGGACCTTCTGGGCACGGTCGCCGCTGCCGACCATGGTCCGGCGCGCCGCGCCGCGCTCCTCGTCCTGCTTCGCCTGCTCGAGCTCAAAGAGGCGCGCCCGCAGGATGCGCAGGGCGCGCTCCTTGTTCTGGAGCTGGCTCTTCTCGTCCTGGCAGCTCACGGTGACGCCGGTCGGCACGTGCGTGAGCCGGACCGCGGAATCGGTGGTGTTGACGCTCTGCCCGCCGGGCCCGCGGGCGCGAAAGATGTCGACGCGCAGGTCGTTCGGGCCGATCGCGATCTCGATGTCCTCGGCCTCGGGCAGAACGGCGACGGTGGCGGTGGAGGTGTGGATGCGCCCCGCGGCCTCGGTGGCCGGGACGCGCTGCACGCGGTGCACGCCGCTCTCGTACTTGAGCGCCGAGAAGGCGCCCTGACCCTTGACCTCGAGGGTGACCTCCTTGTAGCCGCCGTTGTCGTTCTCGTTGGCGCTGAGGACGTCGACCTCGAAGCCCTTCGCCTGCGCGTAGCGCGTGTACATGCGCGCCAGGTCGCCGGCGAACAGCGACGCTTCGTCGCCACCGGTGCCGGCGCGGATCTCGATGATCACATCCTTGGCGTCGTTGGGGTCGCCCGTGAGCATGCGCACGCGGATCTCCTCGCCGAGCGCCTCGAGCCGGCGGCGGCCGTCGCCGAGCTCCTCCTGCGCGAAGTCGCGCATCTCGGCGTCGGAAGCGTCGTCGCCGAGGAGGCCTTCGGCGTCGGCCACCGTGCGCTCCGCCTCGCGGAAGCGGCGCGCCAGGTCGTAGACCTGCTGCAGCTCGGCGTGCTTGCGGGCGATGCCCGCGTAGCGCGAACGGTCGCCCAGCACCTCGGGGTCGGCGAGCTGCGCGTTGAGCTCCTCGTAGGAGCGCTCGATCTCGTCGATGAGGTTGTCGATGGCGGCCATGCGAAGAGCTTACGCCATGACCTCCACGCCTTTCACCGGCGGGCGGTCCTGGGGCTCGAGCTCGATGATCTTCTCGAGCGCAGCGATGGCGACCTCGACCTGGGCGCTGTCGGGCTGCTTCGTGGTCATCCACTGCAGGGCCAGGCCGGGCGCCATGATGGCCCGCACGATGAAGTTGTCCTCGTGCCGGCCGGCGAACTTGATGATCTCGTAGCTGACGCCGGCGATGAGCGGCACAAGGATGACGCGGCTGAGGATGAGCAAGTACCACGCCGGCCGGCCGACGAGGGCGAACACGAAGATCGCGACCACCATCACGATGAGCAGGAACGACGTGCCGCAGCGCAGGTGCAGCGTGCCGTAGTGCTCGACGTTCTCGACGGTGAGCTCGTCGCCGTGCTCGAGCGCGTGGATGCTCATGTGCTCGGCGCCGTGGTACTCGAAGACGCGGCGGAGGTCCTTGATCTGCGTGATGACGGCGAGATAGACGAGGAAGATGCCGACGCGCACGCAGCCCTCGACCGCCCAAAACAGGTAGCCGCCACCGATCCAGTGCTTGAACAGCCCGGTGAGGAAGAGCGGCGCCACGAAGAAGAGGCCGACGGCGAAGGCGAGGGCGATGATGAGCGTGCCGCCGATCTCCTTGCGGCTGAGCTGCTGCTCCTCCTCGCCGATGGACTCGTTGGCCGACATCGTGAGGGCACGGACGCCGATGACCAGCGACTCGACGAGCGCCACGACGCCGCGCACGACGGGTGTCTTGAGGATCGGACGGCGCGTCATCCAGCTGACCAGAGGAAACTCGTGGACGCCGATCGTCTCGTCGGGGCGGCGCACGGCCAGCGACCAATGGTCGACGCCGCGCATCATGACGCCCTCGATGACGGCCTGGCCGCCGACCTGGGCGCGGCGCGCCCACAGGGCGGCCAGCGTCAGCACCGCGAGCGCGTTACGGGTGAGGCGCGTGGTCATGGCGAAGACGGAGGCGCGAGCCGCGCGAGAGGCGCTCAAGCGCCCTCGGCGGCCGGCCCGTCGACGTCTTCTCGCCTGTACGGTTTGCCGCAGGTCATCTTGCCCTCGGCGCAGCTACCGTAGAGGCAGCCGGGGCCGCTGCCCTCGAAGAGGTTGGGCGCCAGTTCCCTGACCATGCCGCGCATCTCCCAGGCCAGCGCCCTGATCTCCCACTGCGCGCGATTGCAGCAGCGCAGGCGAAAGAAATGGCGCAGCTCCCGGGCGTTCATGGTGACGACGATCTTCGTCTCGGCGGCGTTGGGAAGCACGAAGCGCGCGTCTTCTTGCACGCTCTCGCGGGTGCGGCCTTCGGCGAGGCCCAGCTCGACGAGCCTGTCGTAGGCGTGGCGCGCGTGCTCCATGGCCTCCAGGAACACCGCCTCGGCTTCGGAGTCGGCTGATACGGAGGGCGGGACGATGAAACTGTCGCCCGCCCCGAAGCTCACGTACCGCTGCGACTGCTGGTTGTAGCTGGCCACGCGGTGGCGCACAAGCTGGTGGGTGAGCGCCCGGGACACGCCGTCGACGGCGAAGCTGACGGAGGCGTGCTCGAGGGCGGAATGGTGACCGGAACGCACGAGGAGGCGCACGAGCCTGGCGACGTCGTCGGCGCCCATCTCGCGCTGGAGGTCGGCCGCCGACACGGGCGCATAGCAGAGCCGACCCGCGATCGCGACGGCGCGGTCGGGGTCGGGCGTGTGCTGGAGGAGCGTGACGCGGAGCTCAGCGCTCACCGCAGTGCTCCTGTCAGGCCGTTGTCTCGGCTTCCGCCTTGACGGGCGCCGCCACGGCGGCCTCGGCCTTCACGGGCGCGGCCACAGCGGCCACGGCCTTGGCTGGCTCCGCCTTCTTGTCGTAGCGCCGCTTGAAGCGCTCGACGCGGCCGCCGGAGTCGACCAGCTTCTGCTTGCCCGTGTAGAACGGATGGCACTGCGAGCACAGTTCGACGTGCAGCTCCGACTTGGTGCTGCGCGTCGTGAACGTGTTGCCGCAGGAGCAGTGCACGGTCGCTTCTTCGTACTTCGGGTGGATGTCTTTCTTCATGGCAACGGATCCCTTCTGGGAGCAAACCCGGATTACTCGCGGACGGCCCACACGGGCCGAACCGGCATGATAGCACGGAACGCCGTCGCGGCAGAAATCGTTGCGGCTTCAAACGCGGGCCGGCGAGGCACGCCGGCCCGGCCCTCAGCGCGAGTTCTTCTGCAGCGCGCTGAGAAACTCGGCGTTGCTGCCGGTCTCGCGGACCTTCTTGATGAGCAGCTCGATGGCGGCCGCCGGCTCGAGGCTGTGCAGCACGCCGCGAAGCTTCCATACGGCCGCCGCCTCGGCGGGCTCCATGAGCAGCTCCTCTTTGCGCGTGCCGGTCATCTCGATGTCGATGGCCGGGAAGATGCGTTTGTCGGCGAGGCGCCGGTCGAGGCGGATCTCCATGTTGCCGGTGCCCTTGAACTCCTCAAAGATGACCTCGTCCATGCGCGAGCCGGTGTCGACCAGGGCCGTGGCGAGGATGGTGAGCGAGCCGCCCTCCTCGATGTTGCGCGCCGCCCCGAAGAATTTCTTCGGCGGGTACAGGGCTGTGGAGTCGACGCCGCCCGAGAGGATGCGGCCGCTGGCCGGCGTGTTGAGGTTGAAGGCGCGCGCCATGCGCGTGATGGAGTCGAGCAGCACGACGACGTCGCGGCCCATCTCGACGAGACGCTTGACGCGGTCGAGCACGAGCTCGGTGACCTGCACGTGGTTCTCGCTGGGCTGATCGAAGGTGCTCGACACCACGGTGCCGACCACCGAACGCTGCATGTCGGTGACCTCTTCGGGGCGCTCGTCGACGAGCAGCACGAAGAGGTCGACGTCGGGATTGTTGGCGGCGATCGAGTTGGCCAGCTTCTTGAGGATCGTGGTCTTGCCGGCCTTCGGCGGCGAGACGATGAGGCCGCGCTGGCCCTTGCCGATGGGGCAGAGAAGATCCATGATGCGCGCCGCCGTGTCGTGCTCCTCGGTCTCGAGGCGCAGGCGCTCCTCGGGGAAGAGCGGCGTGAGCTGCTCGAACATGGGGCGCTTGCGCGCCACCTCGGGGTCGACGCCGTTGACGCCGTCGATCTTGAGGAGAGCGTTGTACTTCTCGTTGTCTTTGGGCTCGCGCACCTGGCCGAGGATCTCGTCGCCGCGGCGCAGGCCGAAGCGGCGGATCTGGCTGAGCGACACGTACACATCGCGGTCGCCCTGGGTGAAGCCGTTGGTGCGCAAGAAGCCGAACCCGTCCGGCAGCACGTCGAGGATGCCGGTGCACGGGATGGACGGGCGGTCGTCGTGCGGCTCCTGCCGCGGCTTCTCGCGATCGCGGTCTCGGCCGCGGCGGTTCTTGCCTTTGCCTCCGCCCTGCTGCGGGCGCTGCGACCCCTGCTGGCCATACTGGCCCGGGCGGCCGGACGCCTGGCCGGAGGGCCGCTCACCGTCGCCGGCGAAAGGCTCGGAGGGCGGCGCGGCCGGTGCATCTGGCGCGGGGGCATCGCCGGGCGGACGATCTGCCGGCGGAGCGACGGGCGCCGCCGCCTGCCCGTTACCGGCGGAGGCGCCGGACGGCGTGGGCGCGACCGACTCGGCGGGGGGCGCGGACGGCGTGGGCGCGGACGGCGCAGCCACCTCCGCGGGCGGCACGTCGGCCGCCGCCGCCTTAGCGGCCTTCGCGGCCCTCGGCGGCCGGGCGGGCTTGGCAGCCGGCCTGGCGACGACGGCGGCCCGCGACGGCGCCGCCGGCGAGGACTCCATCGCCGGCACCGCCGGCTCGGTGGGTACGGTCATCTGGTCTGTGTGTTCGTCAGTGCTCATGGGCTCCCGGGACCTCTGACATCGCCCCGCGCGGCACGCAGCCGTATCGCCTGGGAGATGTCGAACGAGTAGAGGTGGATGATGCGATGGAAGGTTGGGTCCGTGCGGACTCCGGTGCAGAGTATGTCACACCGCGCAAGAGATTCCCACTCACCTCGGGCGACGGCCGGGCGACAAGCCACGCGCGCTCTCCGTGACGAGCGGCCGCTGAGGGCATTGGATCGCTGCGGGACGCCCTGACCCGGCAGGCACCCGGGGCGCCCGGCGGGAAGAGAGGCCGGGCGGGGGATGCAGGGCATACGGGAGGCGCCGCGAGGCAGCGGCGGCGGTCAATCGCCGGCCGCCGCGCTCTGTTCCTCGACGCGCTGCAGGATGGCTCCGAGGACCTCGCTGAGGTTCTCTTCGAGGCTGGGATTGTCCACCACCGGGACGCCCAGAGCCACGGCGCGGCCGACGATGTACTTCTGGATGCGGCGGATCTGGGCGAAATGGTCGAGGTAGCGGCGCAGCGGCCGGATGCCGCCGGTCTCCCACTCGCGCACCGAGAAGTTGGCACGATGACGGGCACTGTCCTGCACGGCGAGCACGAATTCGAGCACCAGGGCCTCACGCCAGCGGGAGCGCTCGAGGAAGCCGGGCACGATGTGCACGCCCTCGATGACCATGCGCTGCGCCTCGTCGATGCCCCGGGCGACGATCGCCTCGATGCCCACCGAGACGGCCTTCGTCTGCTCCATGAACCCGACCTTGCTGAGGTCGGTCTCGCGCGGCACGGGCACGCGCACCGCGGTCGCCGCGTCGAACGAGGATGTGTGGATCGCCGGCATGAGCTCGGGCGCGAAGAAGGCCCGCATCGTCTGACGCACCATGTCGGTGCTGATCACGCGCGTGATGCCGAGGCGGTGGGCGAGCTCGGTGGCCAGCGTGCTCTTGCCGACGCCGGTGGCGCCGCCAATGAGGACGATCAGCGGCGTCTCAAGGCGGCGCAAGGTACGCCACTGACGAAAACGCTGGATGAGGATGTCGCCCTCCGGGGCACCGAGCTGCTCGCGCGCGATCTTGCCCAGGTCGAAGAGGGTGAGGGCCGCCGGCCCGCGGCGCCGCAGGCGCCGCTCCACGGCGGCCGCCACGCCGTAGGCCTGCTCGGGGGCGAGGCCGGTCGCCATGAGCGTCTGCGCCATGAGGCCTTTGCTGAACGGCGCCCGCTCGCCCTCGTCGATGAGTCGCACGTCACGGTCGTCGGGCATCGTCAGACCTCCCCGCCTGAGCCGCCATCCGCGCGCCCAGCCGCGCCGGAACGCGCCGCGAAACGAGCGACGGCCAGCCGCTCGAGCTCGTCCACGAGGGCGCCCAGATCGCCGTCGCCGGCGACCGGCTCGTTGTCGCAGAACACGAGCTCGCGACCGGCCGCAGCGGCGGCCTCGGCGACGACGTCCACAGCCGCCGCCTTGATCTCCGTGAGAAAGACGTCGGCCTCTTTCGCGGCGCGCGCCACGTCGAGCGCGAGCCTGCGGCGGTCGGCAAGGCCGGTCGAGACGAGGACGACGTCGGCGCCGTGGTCGTCGGCGAGCGCCCGCGCGAGGCGCGGCACGGCGCCCTCCGGCGCCGTCGTGAAGAAGGCTACTTTGCGGCCGCGGATGGTCTGCGCCGGCCGCGGCCGGAACACCGTCTGCACGATGCGCAGACCGGGCTTGACGGCCGCCGCCGCGGTGGCCAGCGCCGCCACGTCGGCGGCCGCGGCGAACGGCGGCTCGCATTGCGTCAGCACAAGCGCGTCGCTGAGCAGCAGCCGATAGGTGCCAAGGTAGCCGGCCACGTACTCGAGCGGCTGGCCGGCCGCGGCCACGCAGACCGTGGCGTCGCAGGCCACAGGCGGCACCACGGCGCCGCTGCCTTCGAACACCGCCAGGGCAGCGCCGCTGCTCGCCAGGAGCGGCAGCGCCTCACGCACGTTGTCGTTGAACGGCGCTCCGGCCAGGCCGCCGCCGCAGCGGCGGCAGCCAATGGTGGTCACGCCGGCCAGGACGGCATCTTCGTAGCAGTCGCTGGCGGCATGGCGGCCGGCACGTGAGGCCGCCAGAAGCTCGGCCGGTCCCAGGCCGTCACCGCCGCGCACGAGCTCGGGCTCCGGCGGCCCGCCGCGGCCCATGGCGACGACCACGACGCCGCCGCGGCCCGCGAGCCGGCCGTCGAGCCGCCGCGCGAGCCAGCCGCTCACCGCCGTCTTCCCGACGCGCTTGCCCGTGCCGATCACGCCCAGCGCGGGCATGGCGTCCAGGCGCGCGAAGCGCTGCGGCCTGACCTCAGCATCCGCGGCCACGTAGCGCGCGCCCTCGGCCAGCGCGGCGCTCATCAGGAGGAAGCGTTCGCGGTAGCCGATCACGGGCTCGTCGGAGAGGTCAACGAGGGCCTCGGCGCGCACCTCGCGGAGCATCGCCCGCACCGCCTCGAGCACGGCGGCGACGTCGCCGCCGCCCGGCTCGATGGCCGCAAGCCGCGACAGGCCGAGCTCGCGCGCCAGACCGTCGGGGCCGGCGCCGGGCGCGGCCGCGAGGCCCGGCGCGGCGGCGAAGCCGCCGCGCAGCTTCTCGCGGCCTCCGGCGAAGATGCCGGCGACCACATCGTAGCGCCGCCGCAACCCATCGAGCGCGGCGGCCACCACGGGCGGATAGTGTTCGCCGTCGATCACGACGACGGCGCGCGGCAGGGTCTCCCCTATCGCCCAGCCTCCTCGGGAACGGGACAGATGTACTTCTCGAACGACGCCGTGGACGGCACGAAATCGATGAGCGTCTCGGTGCCGTGGAAGGGGTACTTGCGCACCACCTCCACGCGGTCGCCGTCGAGGCGCACGATGTTGTAGCAGGCCTTGGTGTGGCCACGCAGGCGTTGCGAGCTGCACGTCCCCGCGTTGACCACGAACAGGCGCTCGAGGCGCCAGGCGTAGGGCACGTGCTTGTGCCCGCCGAGGACGAGGTTGACGCGGCACTCCTGCAGCACCTCGAGCAGGTCGCCGGCGTCGTAGACGATGTTGCGCTCGCGCCCCGTGCCGGGCACCGGCAGCAGGTGATGGTGCAGCATGAAGATGCGGAAGGTCGCCGGCGGCGCAAACTTGTCCTTGAGCCAATCGTAGCGCGCCCGGCCGATCTGCCCGTGGTCGAGGTCCGGCTCGCTGGAGTCGACGGCCACGATGGTGACCTCGTCGAAGCGCAGCGTCTGCCAGCGGGGGCCGATGAGATCCTCGAAGTGCACGTAGCCGACGTTGCGGGCATCGTGGTTGCCGGGGATCACGACGAGCCGCGGGCATTCGATGCGCTCCAGGTACTCCCGCGCCACGAGATAGTCCTGGCGGAAGCCCATCTCGGTGAGGTCGCCGGTGCAGAGAACGATGTCGGGGTGCAGCTCGTTGAGCTCGACGACCACGCGGTCCATGAGGGTGGGCACGAAGTACGGCGAGCCGGCGTGCAGATCGGAGATGTGGGCGATGGTCAGCGCCATGGTCATTCTACGACCACGATACGCCCCGGACCCTGTTTGTCGAGAACGGAGAACGTGGTCTGGCTACCCTCGCGGCGGAAGCGCAGGCGCATGGTCGTGCGACCCACCTTGAGGTTGGACAGCGTCACCTCGCCGAGCCACTTGGGCAGCTCCGGGTCGTGGACGTACACGATGTTCTCCTCGGCCTGCGCGTAGATGCCCACCATCGACTGGAGGATGAGAAACAGGGCGCCCGCCGAACAGGCGTCGGGCGAGCAGGCCATGGGGAACGACACGGGCCGGTTGATCGACTGCCGCGTGAAGCCGCAGAACATCTCCGGCAGACGCGAATACTCGTGCGCCACGGCGGCCTCCACGAGGCCCCAGGCCAGACGGTTGGACTCCTGCACGTAGCCCTGCTTCTTCATGCCGTTGGCGATGATCGCGGTGTCGTAGGGCCACACACTGCCGTTGTAGAAGCTCACGGGGTTGTAGCCCTTCGCGTCCTTGCTGAAGGTGCGCACGCCCCAGCCCGTGAACATGTCGGGCGCCATGAGGCGCTTCACGACGGCGGCCACGTGCTCGTCGGCGATAATGCGCGACCACAGCGCGTGACCGATCGTCGAGCACACGGTCCTCACCTGCTTCTTCTCGCCGTCGAGCGCCATCGCGAAGAACCCTTCGTCCTCCATCCAGAAGCGCTCGTTGAAGCGCCGCTTGAGGTCCGCCGCCTCGTGCGCGAGGCGCTCGGCGCGCTGCACGTCGCCGAGCTGCCCGTAAAGGGCGGCGAGGCGGCGCTTCGCGTAGTACACGTAGCCTTGGGTCTCCGCCAGAGCGATAGGGCCCGCGGCCTGCGAGCCGTCGGCGTGAAGGACGGCGTCGCCGGCGTCGCGCCAGCCCTGATTGCGCAGGCCGACCCGCGAGCGGCGCTCGTACTCGACGAACCCGTCGCCGTCGAAGTCGCCGTACTGGTCCAGCCAGGCGAGCGCGGCGTCCACGGCGTCACGGCGAAAATCGAAGCCGTCGAGGTCGCCGGTCCACATCGTGAGCTCGGCGACCAGCAGCAGCCACAGCGGCGTCGCGTCGACCGAACCGAAGTACGGCGTGTGCGGGATCGCGCGGAGGTTGGCCAGCTCGCCGCGCCGCAGCTCGTGCATGATCTTGCCGGGCTGCTCCTCGCGAAAGACGCTGTCGTGGGTGCCTTGGGCACGGCCCAGGAAGTCCACCGCCGCCTGCGACCAGCGCAGGTCGAGGAGCAGGGTCTCGAGGCCGACCAGCAGCAGCTCGCGGCCGAAGGGCGCCACAAACCAGGGGATGCCGGACAACGCGATACGTTCGCCGCTCACGGTGGCGGCCAGCATGCTCAGATCGTCCTGGCCGCGGCGCAGCACCTGGTTCACCTGCTCGTTGTCGGTGAAGATGTCGGTGGCGCCGGAGTCCCAGCGCTCGTGCTCGCGGCGCAGGGCGCCCAGCTTGGCATTGAAGTCGCCCTCGCGCGGCTCGGGGGCGTCGGGCGCCACCACGCGCACCTCGTAGCGCAGGACGGCGCGCTCCCCAGGCGCCAGCCGCAGGCGAAAGCGCGCCCGGCCCTGCTTCACTGACTCTGGAGGGTCGGTAAAGCTGACGACGGTCTCGCGCAGGACGTCGTCCAGGCCAAGGTAGCTGAGCGTCAGCGTGTCGCCCTCGACCTTCGGCGCCAGCCGCGTCCCGCGCTTGCGACGCCGCAGGCCGCGGACCTCAAAGAGGTCGGCGAAGTCGGCGTCGAAGTACAGGTCGAGCACGAGCTCGACGTCGTCGTGATGGAAATTGCGCACGCGCAGCAGCTCGTGCAGGCGGTCGGCGAGGAAGCGCGTGCGCCGCACGTGCACGCTCGCCTGCGGCAGCGTGTGCCCGTCCGGGGTGCGCGCCTCGAGGTTGGTGAGCTCGACGGTGGCCGCGTAGCCACGCTCGGCCGTCGAGGAGAGGAGCACCGGCTGGCGACCGGCGATCGTGAGCTCGTGCCGGCTCAGGTAACGCGTGTCGTGGTAGTACAGGCCGAGCACCGAGTTCTCGCTGCCGGGCGCCTGGCCGAGCGCGTCGCTGTACAGGAAGAGGTCGCCTTCCTTGATCGCCAGGCGCGGGGTGCGCCCGCCGCTCATCACGTAGCGCTCGGCGGTCGTCGTGACCACGGGCTCTGCCGCGGCGGCGGTGAACCGCTCCTGGCCCGCGGTGTGTCGTTCGGGTCGTGATGACGGCGTGGTCATGGCTCGCTCTCGTGCTTCGCTGACGTGAGGTCGGCTCCTCGCCGGCGGCCCGTCAAGGCCCGCGGGCGACGCGGAGCTCTTACCCCGTGGCCTCGAGGAACAGGCGCATGAGCTCGGCGCCGCTGGCCACCACGAGGCCGGTCGCGGCGGCGTCGGACTCTCCGAAGGTCATGGCGCCGCCGCCGCCCGAACCGGGGAGCGGCTCGCTGATGACGAACGGCACGGGCGGGTCGGCGTGGGTGCGCGTGGCGAGGGTCGTTTGATGATCGGGCAGCACCATGGCGGCCGGCCAGGCCGGCGACGACATGATAGGGGCGAGCACCTCAGCGTCGACGCGTTCGATGGCGCGCACCTTGGCACGCAGGTCGCCCATGTGCGAAGCCTCGTCCGGGGCCTCGACGTGCACCCACACGAAATCGTGGTCGTCGAGGGCCGCGACGACGGCCCGCGCCTTGGCGCCGTAGTCGGTGTCGAGATCGCCGGTGGCGCCCGGCACGTCGATCACGTCGAGGCCGGCCAGCCGGCCGATGCCGCGCACCAGGTCCACGGCCCCGACGACGGCGCCGCTGAGTCCGTACAGGTCGCTCCAGCGCGACATGCGCGGCGCCCTGCCTTCGCCCCAGAACCAGACGCTCGTGCCCGGGCGCACGACGGCGAGCACCTCGTCGGCGCGGCGCTGCAAAGCGACGAGCGCCGCGGCCGCCGCAGAGCCAGCCTGGCCGGCGGCCGTGCCCGGCAGGTACCCCGCCACCGGACGGTCGAGGATGTCGTGCGGCGGGGTGCAGGGCACGAGCTCGCCGCCGCGCCATACGAGGAGGTTGCGATAGCTGACGCCGGCGTGGAACTCGAAGGGCCCGCCGCCCAGCGTGGCCTGCAAGGCCGCGACGCAGCGGCGCGCGTCGTCGCCGCTGATGCTCCCAGCCGTGTGGTCTTTCATCACGCCGTCCGTGACGGTCACAAGGTTGCAGCGATACGAGACGTCGTCGGAGCCGAGCGCGACGCCGATGCTGGCGGCCTCGAGCGGGCTGCGCCCGCTGAACACGGCCGCCGGGTCGTAGCCCAGCACGGCCAGGTTGGCGACGTCGCTGCCGGCCGCCATGCCTGCCGGGACGGTCTGCACAAGGCCGACGACGCCGCCGCGTGCCAGCCCGTCCATGCACGGCGTGCTGGCGGCCTCGAGCGGCGTGCGCCCGCCGAGCGCCGCCTGCGGCTCGTCGGCCATGCCGTCGGGCACGAGGAGGATGCGTTTGCGCATCACGTCAGCGGCCTTCCGTCGGCCTCGCGGCCGGCATCAGACGGCCCCGCCGAGGACCATCATCGGGAGTCCCGCGAGGCCGTCGTACTTGGGGCGATACCGCTCCGTGTCGTAGCAGCGCGCGACGTCG
Organism: uncultured Thermoleophilia bacterium; assembly: GCA_903862845.1. Taxonomy (GTDB): domain Bacteria; phylum Actinomycetota; class Thermoleophilia; order UBA2241; family UBA2241; genus CAIXSE01. The sequence goes on along the minus strand of CAIOZS010000034.1, from coordinate 5,283 downwards.
ACCACTTTCTTGGTGGCCACCACCTCGCCGATGGGCACCGACCCGTACTTGCCGTCGGTGAGCGCGACCATGCGCCCGGTCTCGCCGCGCAGGATGAGGTCGACGGCGAGATTGCCGTAGGCGGTCGGCACGACGCAGTCGATTGCGTCGGGCGCCCCGCTACGCACCAGGTAACCCAGGTTCATGCTGATCATGTCGATCTTGCGGCCGCCGTTGAAACGCGGCGCCAGCTCCTTGATCCTGGCACTCACACGCTGGCCGATGCCGCCGAGCTTGGCGTGCCCGTACTGGTCCTTCTCGCCGCCCGCGAAGACCATCTCGCCGCCGGCCGGCAGGGCGCCTTCGCTGACCAGACAGACGGAGAGGCGCTCCGGGTGCGCGTTGCGGTCGGCGACGAGCAGCTCGGCGAGGAGTTCCACGTCGAACTCGTGCTCGGGGATGAGGCAGCGCTGAGCGGCACCCGCGAACGTCGGCAGCAGCGCCGTGAAGCCCGCGTAGCGCCCGAAGACCTCGAGCACCACGATGCGTTCGTGCGAGGCTGCCGAGCTCGTGACCTGGCGGGCGAGCTGCACGGTGCGGCTCACGCAGGTGCCGAAGCCCATGCAGTAGTCGGTGCCGGGCACGTCGTTGTCCATGGTCTTGGGCAGCGCCACCACGGGAAAGCCGCGGCGGCCGAGCTCGACGCCGTAGCTCAGCGTGTCGTCGCCGCCCGCCGGGACGAGGTAGTCGACCCCAAGGAACTCGAGGTTGGCAAGCACCTCGTCGGTGAGGTCGTTCTTCTCGGCCGCATACTTGCTCTTCAGATGCTCGGGGACGTCCTTCGCCGGCACGGCACTGGGCCGTGTGCGCGACGAGTGGAGGAACGTGCCGCCGGTGTAGGCGTGGCGATCGACGAGCTCCGCGGTGAGCGGCACGACCCACTCCGAGTTGTCGGCCGCGGCTTCGCGGCGCAGCTCCACGAGGCCGGCCCACCCGCGGCGGATGCCGACGACGTCGAAACCCTCGTGCAGCGCCCGCTGCGTGACCCCGCGAATGGCCGGGTTGAGGCCCGGCACGTCGCCGCCGCCGGTGAGGATGCCGATGCGCCCCTTCTTGCCCTTGTCCATGACTGTCTCCTTCACGCTCAGGTCTCGCCCTCGATGCGGATGAAAGCGGACTCGCCCTGCACCTCGGGCAGCGACTTCATCTTGTCGAGAGCGGCAAAGAACTGAGCCTCGCGCACGGGATGCAGCAGGAGCACGAGCTCGGCGGCGTCGCCGCCGCCCTCCTGCACCATCGAGGCGATGCTCACGCCGTGGTCACCGAAGAGGGACGCGATCTTGGCCAGCACGCCGGGCTGGTCACTGACCCGCAGGCGCAGGTAGAAGCTGGACACCATGTCGGCGCCCGCGAAGAACGGCACGTCCTTGTAGCACAGGCAGTTCTGCACGAAGCTGCCTTTCACCGTGTTGACCACCGAGATGATGTCGCCGATGACCGCCGACGCGGTCGGCACGCTGCCGGCGCCGGGGCCGAAGAGCATGATCCTATCGAAGGCGTCGCTCTCGAGAAAGACGGCGTTGTAGGCCCCGGTGACCCCGGCCAGCGGATGCGCGCGGGGGATGAACGCCGGGTACACGCGCACGTTCATGCGGCCGTCGATGAGCTTGGCGACGCCCAGCAGCTTGGCCACGAGGCCGAGGCGCGCGCCGTGGGCGATGTCCGCGGACGTCACGCCGCTGATGCCCTCGTAGGCGACGTCGTCCAGGCCCGTGCGGCTGTGGAAGCCGATCGAGGCGAGGATCGCCATCTTGGCGGCGGCATCCTTACCGCCGACGTCCTCCGTGGGGTCGGCCTCCGCGTAGCCCAGCCGCTGAGCTTCTTTGAGCACGTCGCCGTACTCCGCGCCGGTCTCTGCCATGGCGCTGAGCATGTAGTTGGTGGTGCCGTTGACGATGCCGAAGATCGTCTTGACCTCGGCGGCCACCAGCGACTCGCGCAGGACCTTGATGACGGGCACGGCGCCGACGGCGCTGGCCTCGAAGCGCAGATGCGCGTTGGTGCTCTCCGCCGCTTCGAACAGCTCGGCGCCGTGCTGCGCCAGAAGCTGCTTGTTGGCGGTCACCACGTTCTTGCCGGCGCGCAGCGCGCGGAGCTGAAAGTCGAGCGCCGCGCCCACCCCGCCGATGAGCTCCACGACGATGTCGATGCCGGGGTCTTCGAGGATGTCTTCGAAGCGCGCCGTGAGCAGCGCCGGGTCGAGGCCGGGCGCGGAGAAGCCCGGATCCTTCTCGAGCACGCGCTTCAGATACACCTGCCTGCCGGTCGCCAGGGTGATGTCCTCGGCGTTCTTGACCAGAAGCTTGCCGACCCCGGAACCGACGGTGCCGTATCCCAGGAGCCCGATGCCTACCTTTTCCACTGTGGTGCCCTCCGCAGTCGGGGGAAGCTCACCGCGTCACGCCCCCAAGGGGCGCTGCAGACGCAGAACATCGTCCCACGTCTCTCGCGCGATGATGACGCGCGCCCGGCCTTCCGCGACCATGATCACGGCCGGGCGCGGCTGGGCGTTGTAGTTGTTGGCCATTGCATAGCCGTAGGCGCCGGTGCCCGGCGTCACGAGGATGTCGCCGGGCTCCGGCGGGGCGATGTGCACGTCCCGCACCAGCACGTCGCCCGACTCGCAGTGCTTGCCGGCGATGGTGACGACTTCGGTCGCCGGCATTTCGGCTTTGCTGGCCAGCATGGCCTCGTAGCGCGCGTCGTAGAGCATCGGCCGCAGGTTGTCACTCATGCCGCCGTCGACGGCCACGTAGGTGCGCACCCCGGGAATGACCTTGACGGTGCCCACCGTGTACGCCGTCACGGCCGCCTTGCCGGCGATGCTGCGCCCGGGCTCGACGAAGAGCTTGGGCATCACCATGCCGTGCCGCGCGGCGCCCTCGCGCACCGCCGAGACGCCGACCTCGGCGAGCGCAGCGATGGAGCTCGGCTTGTCGGCCTCGGTGTAGCGGATGCCGAGGCCGCCGCCCATGTTGAAGATGCAGCACTCGAAGCCGACGTCGCGGCGCCAGTCGGCGAGGGCGATGAAGAGGACCTCGACCTCGCGCCGGTACGAATCGAGCGCGAAGATCTGCGAGCCGATGTGGGCGTGCACGCCGACCAGCTCGAGGTGGGCCGCGCCGCGGAGGCGGCGCACCGCCTCCGCGGCGCGGCCGTCCGCGAGCCCGAAACCGAACTTGCTGTCCTGCTGGCCGGTCTGCACGAAGTCATGTGTGGCCGGCCGCACCCCGGGCGTGACGCGCACCAGCACCTGCTGGCGCTGCCCGCGCTCGGCGGCGGCGGCCTCCAGGCGCTCGATCTCTTCGAACGAATCGACGACGAAGTGCCCGATGCCCACGTCGAGCCCGAGCTCAATCTCGGCGACCGACTTGTTGTTACCGTGAAAATAGATGCGCGCCGGCGGGAAGGCGGCGGCGCGGGCGGCAGCCAGCTCGCCGCCGGTGGCGACGTCCAGCGACAGGCCCTCCTGCGCCACCAGCTCGCACATCGCCCGGCAGCTGAAGGCCTTGCTCGCGTAGACGATCTCGTAGAGGTCGGTGAGCGCGCCGAAGGCCGCGTGGTAGGCGCGGCACTGGTCGCGCAGCGACTGCTCGTCGTAGATGAACAGCGGCGTGCCGTGCTCGTGCGCCAGGTCGACGACGTCGCAGCCGCCGATCTCGAGGTGGCCGGCGGCGTTGTGCACGGTGGTGTGGGGATAGATGAGCGTGTGCGTCACGCCGGCAATCCTACCATCAGGCGCACGTACGGGCGGGGCGGCGACGCCACGTCGCCGCCCCGCCCGCGGCGCTCAGTACTCGATGCCGGGGCGCGCCGCAACGCCCGCGTCGTAGTAGTGCTTGAGCGGGCGCATCTCGGTGACCAGGTCGGCCGCCGCCACGAGCTCTTCCGGGGCGCGGCGGCCGGTCATCACGAGCTCCACGCCGGGCGGCTTCGCGGCCATCAAAGCGAGCACCTCGCGAACGGGGATCAGCGCGAAGAACACGGCCGTGATCAACTCGTCGAGGACGACGAGGTCGTAGTCACCGCCGGCCACCAGCGTCCGAGCCTTGGCGAAGCCCGCGGCCGCCACGGCGAGGTCCTCTTCCGAGGCCTCGCCCTTGAACACCCAGTGGTCGAGCCCGCACTGCTCGACCGGCACGCCGAGCCTCTTGAGGGTCACGATCTCGCCCCAGCTCGGGTCGGACTTCATGAACTGCAGAACGGCCGGCCGCAGGCCCTGGCCGAGGGCGCGCACGATGAGCCCCAGGGCGGCCGTCGTCTTGCCCTTGCCGTCCCCGGTGTAGAGCTGGACGTACCCTTGACGCGTCGCAGTCATCGCGACCCCCCGCCGCGCGTCACTTTGCGTAGTCGAAGAACCCGGCGCCGCTCTTGCGCCCCAGCTTGCCGGCCGCCACCAGCTCGCCGAGGATCTCCGCCGGCCGGTACTTGGCGTCGCTGAGCTCGCGCTCGAAGGTCTCAAGAACGGCCTTGGTGGTGTCGAGACCGACGAGGTCGGCGAGCGCCAGGGGTCCCATCGGCCAGTTGGTGCCGAGCTTCATGCCCGTGTCGATGTCGGCGGCGCTGGCCACACCTTCGGCAAACGCCCGCGCCGCCTCGTTGATCATCGGGAACAGGATGCGATTAACCACGAACCCGGGGGAGTCCATGACCGTGATCGGCGTCTTGCCGACGGCCTCGGCGAAGGCGCGAGCTGCCGTCAGCGTCTCGTCGCCGGTCTCGATGCCCTTCACGACCTCGACCAGCGCCATCACGGGGACCGGGTTGAAAAAGTGGATGCCCACGAAGCGCGCGGGGTTCGTCACGAACGCCGCAAGCCTGGTGACGGACAGGCTCGATGTGTTGGTCGCGATGATGGCGTCGGCGCGCAGGGTCACTGAGGCGCGCGCGAAGAGGTCTTCTTTGATGTCCATGACCTCGGGCGCCGCCTCGATGAAGAGGTCGGCGTCGGCGCCGGCGGCCATGTCGGTGCTCGTCGTGATGCGCGCCAGGGCGGCGTCTCGCGCGGCCGCCTCCATGCGGCCCTTGTCGACCAGGCGGCCGAGGCCCTTCTCGATGCCGGCCATGCCGCGCGCGATGAACTCGTCGGCGACGTCGATCATTACGACGTCGAGGCCGGCGATCGCCGACACCTGGACGATGCCGGCGCCCATCTGGCCGGCGCCGGCGACGAGCAGCTTCTTCACAGTCACGAGGTCCTCCTCAGGTCAAGCGCGCGCGGGCCGCTCGTGCCGCCCGCGTCGC
>CAIOZS010000033.1 GCA_903862845.1 uncultured Thermoleophilia bacterium | reverse complement strand
CGGGGCGCCATGGGCGCCCCGGCCCTCGTGCCGGCTGCTGCGCGTCGGCGGCGGCCGCGTCGAGCGGCGCCGCGCCGCCGGGATCACCAGTCGGAGAAGCCGGTGTTGTACCAGATCTTCTTGTTGCCCTTCTTGGCGCGCTTCTCCCATTTCTTGGTCTTGGGCTCCCGGTCGATGCGTGCCCGCACCTCGTCGGCGACCTGCCTGATCTTGGCCTTCTGGTCGTCGCTCAGGGCATCGACCTTGCCGACATGCTCTTTGACGCGATCGAGGTTCGTGGTGCCCGTGTACCAGAAGCCCCAGTCGTCGGCGAAGCGCCGCGCGACGTAGCCTTCGTTGACCTTCTTGGTATCGTCTTCGCCGAAGTCGGCGACCGTGAACAGATACTCGATGTCCTTGAGGTCCTTGTCGTTGATCTCCCAGATCTGCAGCTTCTGCAGCAGGATGTCGGCCAGCGACACGCTCCACGGATCGAGCTCGAGGCGGCCGTCGTAGTTGACCTCGTGGCAGTAGTCGAGCTTATCGATGAACACATCGATCATCGGGACCTTGCCGCCGAAGTAGATATGGCGGGTCGTGCCCGTCATCGCCATGGTCTGCAGGTCGCACTCGTACCCCACGGATTCCATGAACTTCACCAGATGCTTGCGCGTCTTGCCGTAGGTCGCGTAGTCGATGTCGGTGAAGTAGCGATCGCCGAGGCGCTCGAGCCTGGCGTACAGGTCGATCTGGTCCGGGAAGTAGTAGTGAAGCGCGAGGGGGCCCATGACGCGCATGACGATGCCCTGCTGCTGCGCCGCCTCGGCGATCCGCTTGCCCTCCTCCAGAAACACCTCTGGCTTGGGATAGCGGTCGAGTGGAATGTCTTTCGGCAGTATGAACTGTCCCATCGCTGTCTATCGCCCCCTTCCGGGATCGGCGCCTGGATGAAGCCCGTAGTCTACGCGCCGATCAACCGGACGTGAAGACGTAGTCCTTCACCTTCTTCTTGTCGAGGATGATGATGACACCCTTGAGGATGCCCTCGGAGTACTCGCTGCCCGGATTGATGAGCAGCGTGCGGCCGGCCTTCTGGGCGCCGCGCGACTCGTGGATGTGGCCGAAGAGGCCGAGCAGCGGCTGAAACTCCTCGATGACCTTTTTGGCCCCGATGCTGCCTGCGTGGATCTTCTCTTCGGCAGCCATCGTGAGGTTCTCGTCGAGCTTGGGGCAGAGGTCGAGCGAATAGCCGTACGGCGGCACGTGGAAGTTGTAGATCGCCGTCTCCTGGTTCTTGATCTGCCCCACGAGGCCGCGCAGGTGCGTCTCCAGGTCGGCTTCGTTCATCTCGCGCGGAGTGTCCCACGGCGTGGGGTTAGAGGCCGACGACGTCACCATCTCGTGGTTGTCGATCTGCACGACGCGCTTGTCGCAGGGGTGCACCAGCTTCGCGTTGTCGATCATGTCGTCGATGACGAACCAGTCGTCGTTGCCCGGGCACATGTACATCTGGAACGGCTTGCCCTCGAGGCGCTCGTCGGCGAGGTCGAGCCACTCCTGCACGCGCGCGAAGACGAGTTGCTTGAAGAGCGCGTCGATCTTCGCGGGGTCGCCGCGCACGTCCTCGAACTCCTCGCGCGTCTGGTGGACCCAGTAGTAGCCGGCATTCTCGATGATCTTCTTGATGTCGACGAGCTCGTCCTTGGTGGTGACGTCACGGTGCTGCCCCATGAGGGTGCATTCCCACGAGTCGTTGCCCTTCTCGACGAGCGGTACGAGCACCTTGCCCGTGAGGTCGCCGAGCAGAACCGCGTTGTCGGCGCCGTAGATCGGGAGCGCGTTGAGGAACTTGCGGTAACACACATTGGAGCCGTGGATATCGGTGACGAAGAATAGTTTGCTCATCTGCACACTCCAGGGACAGTAAGGGGCGGGAGCGAGAGCTCCCGCCCCTTACGGTACTGCGACATCATTCAGGCGGCAACTCGCCGTAGGTCATCGACACGTCGACGCCTACCTTCTTGCTGCGCTGCTTCCAGAAGAAATACCAGATAACGCCCAAGACCCACACCAGCACGAAGAGGATGGTGGACCCCCCCGTGAAGGCGCCGGCTGCCTTCTTGAAGATGAACTCATACAGAAGTATCGCGAGGTAGATGAGGTTGATGGCGCCGCCCCAGACTACCACCGGCAGCCCGAGGAACTTCCACGTCTTGTAGGGAGATGAGTCCCACACGCCCTTGGAGCGCTTCATGTACGGGAAGAGGACCGCGGCGAGCGCCGTGACCGCAAACACGGACGTGATCTGCATGCCCGTTACGGTGATGTTCTGCATGGTGCTGTTGAGCTTGAAGAAGTACAGGGCCAGCAGAGCCTCGCCGAGGACGAAGCACAGGATGTGGTTCTTCACGGGCGAGGCGAAGCGCGGATTGATGTCCGTGAACCACTTCGGGCCCATGCGGTCCATGCCCCAGGCGAACAGGATGCGCGGGAAGGCGAGGTACGAAAGCGCGATCCACCACAGGGTGAAGGCCACGTACGACAGACCCATGATCGCGCTGACGACCTTGCCGAAAGCGCTGCCACCGGCCATGACCGCCGCGAGGCCGACGAAGTGCGTGGACCACGGCAGCTTGGCGATGGCGTCGATGCCGTTGTTGTCCGCGTAGCCTGAAGCCGACAGGAACTGGAAGCCGATCGAGTGGTACATCGCCGCGCCCATCCAAAGCATGAAAGCGGCGGGCACCAGGATGGCGAACAGGTTCGACATGATGATGGTCTTGTCCGGGCGCTTGACCTCGCCGGCGATGAACGAGATCGAGTAGGCGTAGGCGAAGAGCCACGACATGGCGACCATCACGCCCAGGGTGTCCGCCCAGTTCCAGGTGGTGGGGATGAACGGCACGTCGGCAGCTTTCGCCACGACGCTGGAGAAGTTCTTGTAGACGAGGTCGGCTGAGCCGTTGGCCGTGACCCATACGTCCCACTTCGCCATGAAGGAGGCCCTGGAGGTAACGGTGAGCACGACGCCGATGACGGCGCAGCCGCCGATCCCGAAGACCATGATGACCTTCTGGACCTTGGCGAAGATCTTGATGCCGAAGACGACGAACATGAAGCCGACGATGTTGAGGATCGTCGCGACCAGGAAGGCCGCCCAGGTGTTGTTGATGAGCCAGTCGGCCGCCCCGGACCAGCCCACAAACTGGAAGGTCATGGTGAGACCCGGATCCACGGCCAGAGGCGCAAGCACGTAGATCCACATCAGCCAGATGACGGCGTCGCCGAAGCTCTGCGCGATACCGACTATCGGATGCAGGATGCGCGAGTTGTAGATGTACTCGCCGCCCGACCTCGGCATCGAGCCGCCGAGGATACCCCACACGAGCGGGAACCCGATGCCGGCGAAGATGACCGAGATGATGGTGGCGACGATAAGGTTGGCGCCCAGGAAGGTGCCGACGCCGAGGCTCACGACGACCCAGATGCTCGGCGTGAGCCCCTGGTTCATGAAGCCGACGGCGAACGCGTCCCACATGGAGAGGCCGCGGACCAAGCCGCTGGCTTTGCGGGCAAACGCTAGTTCTTCTGCCACATCTCCTCCTTGCTAGTACGATGTCTCGCCGACCTGGCCCCTGTCAGCGAGCGCGTTGCTGATGGTCGATGACACACGACAACGGAAACGCCTCAGACGAGCGCCCTCCCTTCTTCGGCGGCCTCCACAGGCACATGCCACTGATAGACATCCTTGAGCTTCCAGGGCACCATCGCGAGCTTGGTGCGCGTGACTCCCGCGACCTTGCCGATGACTTCGTTGACGAAGCGCAGCAGCTCCTCTGTGTCGCGCGCGTAGACCTGCACGCTGAGGTCGCCCTCGCCCACGGAACCGGCCACGTAGCTGATGGTCGGGAACTCCACGAGCTGCGCGGCGACGTCCTGCAGCTTGCCGGGGGCGACGTCGATGAGGACGTCACCGATGACCGTGAACCCCACCGCCTGCGGATTGACGATCGCGCTGATGCGGATCACGCCCGAGCGTACCAGCCGCTCGATGCGGTAGCGCACGGCACGCTCGGACACGTGCCCGATGCGGCGAGTGATCTCGGCCGACGAGATGCGGCCGTCTTCCAAAAGGAGCGAAACGACCTTGCGATCGATCGCGTCGAGACTGAACGGCAACTCGACCCCCCTGGTCTACGCCGATTCGGTAGGGCTATTTCGATACCCAGCGTCGGAAAATGTCAAGAGCCGAGCGCTCTTGGTAGGATTCGGCAAGGGACGGATTCCGCCCGGTGCCGAATCCGACAGCTCGTCAGGCCGTGCGCTGCGCCGCGACCGCGGCGGCGATGTCGTCCGGGCCGCTGACCACGTTCACGGCGTTGAACTTGCAGGCCGCGCGGCAGGAGTCGCACCTGATGCACAGCTCCTGGTCGATGGCGTGCGGCTGCTTCTTGTCGCCGCGCACGGCGTCCACCGGGCACTTCTTGGCGCAGAGCGTGCAGCCCGTGCAGGCCTCCGCATCGATGGTGTAGGCGATGAGCGCGTCGCAGGACGCGGCGGGGCAGCGGTGCTCGGTGATGTGCGCCTCGTACTCGTCACGAAAGTACCTGATGGTGGTGAGCACCGGGTTGGGCGCCGTCTGGCCGAGCCCGCAGAGGCTCGTCTTCTTGATCGTGGAGGCGAGCAGCTCGAGGGTGGCGATGTCGCCCTCTCTGCCCTGCCCCTTCGTGATGCGCTCGAGGATCTCGAGCATGCGCTTGGTACCGAGGCGGCAGGGCACGCATTTGCCGCAGCTCTCGTTCTGCGTGAACTGCAGGAAGTACCGCGCGAGGTCGACCATGCAGGTGGTGTCGTCGGCCACCACCATGCCCCCCGAGCCCATGATGGCGCCGGTCGCGGCCAGGCTCTCGTAGTCGACCGGCGTGTCGAGCAGGCTCGCCGGCACGCAGCCGCCGGACGGGCCCCCGAGCTGGACGGCCTTGAACTCCCTGCCGTCCTTGACGCCGCCGCCGACGTCGAAGATGACGTAGCGCAACGTGGACCCCATAGGGACCTCGGCGAGGCCGCCGTTGACGACCTTGCCGGCCAGCGAGAAAGCCTTGGTGCCCTTGCAGGTGTCGCTGCCGATGGCAGCGTAGGCGGCAGCGCCGTGAGCGATGATCCAGGGCACGCTGGCGAACGTCTCGACGTTGTTGATATTGGTGGGCTTGCCCCAGAGGCCCGAGACCGCCGGAAACGGCGGGCGCTTTCGCGGCATGCCACGCTGGCCCATGATGGAGGCGATGAGCGCGGTCTCCTCGCCGCAGACGAAGGCGCCGGCGCCCTCCTTGATCTTGAGGGTGAAGTCCCAGCCGCTGCCGAAGACGTCCACGCCGAGAAAGCCGTGCTCCAGGGCGGCGGCGATCGCCAGCCGCAGCCGCCGCACGGCCAGCGGGTACTCGGCGCGCACGTAGATGAACCCTTCGTGCGCGCCGATGGCGTACGAGGCGATCACCATGCCCTCGATCACGGCGTGCGGGTCGCCGTCCATGATCGAGGCGTCCATGAAGGCTCCGGGGTCGCCCTCGTCGCCGTTGCAGATGATGTACTTGACGTCGCCGGGCGACGAGCGCGCGAACTTCCATTTGGTGCCGGTCGGGAAGCCGGCGCCGCCGCGCCCGCGCAGGCCCGAGGCGAGCACCTCCTCCACGATCTCGTCGGGCTGCATCGTGGTGAGAGCCTTGCGCGCGGCCTCGTAGCCGCCACGCTCGAGGTATTCGTCGATGTGCTCCGGGTCGATGACGCCGACGTCGCGCAAGGCGATGCGCGTCTGCTGGCTGTAGAACGGGATGTCGTGGGCGCAGGCCACCCGCGCCCCGCTGGCGGGATCGACGTACAGCAGCTTCTCGACGACGGCGCCCCCGGCGAGGTGCTCCTCGACGATGCGCTTCACGTCCTTGACCTTGAGCCGCGGATAGTACGTGTCGCCGTCGCTGACGACCGCCAGAGGGCCCTGCGAACAGAGCCCGTGGCAGCCGATGATGACGACCTCGACCTCGTCGCGCAGACCTACGGCCTCGACCTCGGCGATGAAGGCATCCCGCACCTTCATCGAGCCGGCGAACACGCAGGCGGTACCGGCGCACACCGAAACCCGGCGCTTGCCGTCGCGCGCCGCGGAGACCGCGACCTTGACGCCGGCGGACGGAGCGCCCGTGGGCTCAGGCATCGCCGCCGCCCCTCGGCGAGCCGGCTCCTGAGACCCCGGGGTACTGCGCTTCGAGGCCGAGCTCCTTGACGAGCTCGCGGATGACCTTGCGCGTGTGGTCGGCGCTGAGGTTGCCATACGTCTCTGCGTCGATACGCATGACCGGCGCCTGGGAGCAGGCGCCCATGCAGGCCACGGAATCGAGGCTGAACTCCATGTCGGGAGTGGACTTGCCGTCGGGCACGTCGAGCTCCTGCTCGAACGCCTCGGTGATGCGCGTGGCGCCGGCCACGTGACACGCCGTGCCGTGGCACACGAAGATCTTGTGCCGCCCACTGGGGACCGTGGAGAACTGGGCGTAGAACGTGATGATGCCGTAGATACGAGACGCCGGCACGCCGGTGAGGCGCGCGATCTCGTCGACGGCGGGCTCGGGCACGTAGCCGAGCTCGCTCTGGGTGCGCTGCAGCAGCGCGATCAGGTTGCCGTGCGCGTCGCCCTCCTCGACGATGACCGCGATCTGGTGGAGGTCGAGGTCGTCTGGCTGGGAGCCGCCGTCCGCGGTTCGCTCGCTGCGTACTACTCGCCTGGGCATCGCATCAGCTCCACGTCACGTTACACGTTGGGCGGGCGGCCGCGGGCGAAGGCCGCCGGCCGCCCTTCTTCCCGTCCGCGCCTTGAGGCACTATTGAACCACGTCCGCGCCGGCCGCGCACCGAGGGTGCGCCCCAGCGGCCGGCGCGGACCTCGAGGTGCGTCGCTCAGCTCATCCCCGCCAGGGCCTTGCAGGCCACAAGCGCGTTCTTGAGCAGGATCACATTGGTCACCGGGCCCACGCCGCCGGGCACCGGGGTCACGTGGCCGGCGACGCCGCAGACGGCGTCAAACTCGAGCGAGCCGACCTGCTTGCCGTCGACGCGGATCGTGGTCACGTCGATGACCACGGCTCCCGGCTTGACCATGTCGGCCTTGATGAGGTTCTGCACCGGAGCCGCGCAGATCAGGACGTCGGCCTCGCGGCACGCGGCGGGCACGTCCTTGCTGAACACGTGCACGACGTGGACCGAGGCGTTGCGGTTGAGGCAGAGCAGCGCCACCGGCTTCCCGACGATGTTGGAGTGATTGACGATGGTGACGTTCAGGCCCTTGCCGCCGGGGCACAGCTCGATGCCTTCGCGGTCGAGGATCTCGATGCAGGCGCTCGGCGTGGCCGGCGCGAAGAGCTGGTCCCCGAGCAGGACGTGACCGATGTTGGCCGGGTTCACGCAATCGAGGTCCTTCTCGGGAGCGATCGCGTTGAACACGGCGTTCTGCTCGATCGCCGCGTCCATGGGCATGAGGGCCAGGATGCCGTGCACCTTGGCGTCGGCGTTGAGCATGGCGATCAGCTCGAGGATCTCGGCCTCGCCGGCGCCCGCCGGGAGCGTGTGATTGTAGTAGTTGAAGCCCACCGTCGCGGTGTTCTTCTCGATCTGGCCGCGGTAGAACTGCGCGCCGCCGTCCTCGCCGACGAGGATGGTCGCGACGCCGGGCGTGACGCCACCGGCAGCGAGCTTCGCCACCTCGGCCTTGATCTCTTCGCGGACCTGCTCGGCGATCGCCTTGCCGTCGATGATCTGAGCTGCCATGTGATCCCTCTCGTGTGTGGTCAGGGGGTGATCAGAGCCTGGAGAGCGTGATCGCGAGGACCTCGGCGCGCAGCGCCGCGGCTGCGGCCTGGATCTCGTCGATCTCGGCGGCGGCCGTCGCGACGTAGGCCTCGTCCTTGATGGAACCGAGGTTGATCCTGACGTTGAGCGCGGCGCCCACCACGGCGGCCTCACCGAGGATGGCGCCGATGCCGGCGTCGGTGACCGCCTGCGGATTGCCGAGGCCGGCTGCCACCTTGGAGAGGCGGCAGACCTCCACCGCGACGCGGCAGATCTCGAGGGGCACATCGGCGGCGACGATCAGGCCATCCTGGATGGCCCGGCCGCGCGCCGCCTGCTCCTCGACGGTCTCTTTGGGCATCTTGTAGGCGGTGATGACGCCATTGTAGGCGGTGGTGTCTTCTTGCAGGAGCTGCTCGAGGCGGCCGCGCGCCGCCTCGGACGCCTCGACCAGCGTGGTCATCTCGGCCTCGACGTCGGCGAACTTCTCGCGCCCGCGGGTGAGATTGCAGACCATCGAGACAAGGGCGGCGCCGAGCGCGCCGGCGCAAGCCGACACGCTGCCGCCGCCGGGCGCCGGCTTGTTGGCGGCAGCGTCGTCGAGGTAGACCTGCAACGGTTCGCTGCAGTAGATGGTGGGAGCGTCGCTCACGTGTACCTCCGATGTGGGACCGCAGGGGCCGCGTGGCGCCTCTGCCGCCGGACCGCCCGGAGCCGCCAAAGGCGGCTCCGCGGGGCGCCGGCGCCGTCAGGCGGCCGGCGCCCCGGGGGCGCTCCTCAGGTTCTCAGAACAGGCCGATGATGCGGCCGGTCTCGACGTCGATGTCGACGTCGACGGCAGCCGGCCGCTTGGCCAGCCCGGGCATGGTGCGCATCTCGCCGAGCAGCGGGTACAGGTACCCGGCGCCGGTGGCCGGCCTGATGTCGCGGATCGGCACGCGGAAGCCGCGCGGCCGGCCCTTGAGCGCCGGGTCGTGGCTCAGCGAGAGGTGCGTCTTGGCCATGCACAGCGGCAGCTTGTCGAGGCCCTGCTCGGTGAACTGCTTGATCTTGGCTTCGGCCTCGGGCAGGTAGTCCACGCCGTCGGCGCCGTAGATCTTGGTGGCGATAGTCTCGATCTTCTCTTTGATGGAGGCGTCGAGCGAGTAGAGGAACTTGAAGTCGCCGCCCTTGTCGGCGGCCGCCTTGACGATCTCGGCGGCCTCCTGGGCGCCGTCGCCGCCGAGCGCGTGGACGTTGATCGGCACGGCGTCCTCGGCGCCGGCCGCGATGGCCTCCTTGCGCACGATCTCGATCTCGGTGTCGCGGTCGAAGGCGAAGCGGTTGATGGTGACCACGACGGGCAGGCCGAAGAGCTTCATATTCTCGATCTGCTTGGCGAGGTTCTCGCAACCCTTGGTGAGCGCTTCGTTGTTCTCGGCCTTGAGCAGCTCGGGGTCGACGGGCAGGCCGCCGTGCATCTTGAGGGCGCGCATGGTGCACGTGATGACCACAGCGCTGGGCGCGAAGCCGCCGTAGCGGCAGATGATGTCCATGAACTTCTCGGAGCCCAGGTCGGCGGCGAAGCCGCTCTCGGTGACCACGTAGTCGGCGAGCTTCATGGCGACCTTGTCGGCGATGATCGAGTTGTTGCCCTGGGCGATGTTGGCGAACGGTCCGGCGTGGATGAGCGCCGCGTTGCCCTCGAGGGTCTGCATGACGTTGGGCTTGATGGCGTCCTTGAGGAGCACCGTCATGGCGCCGCCGGCGCCGATGTCGTCGGCGGTCAGCGGCTTGCCTGTCTTGCTGTAGCCGAAGGTGATGCGGCCGAGGCGCTCGCGCAGGTCCCTAAGCGAGGTGGCGAGGCCGAGGATGGCCATGACCTCGCTGGCCACGGTGATGTCGTAGCCGGTCTGCCGCGGAATGCCGTTGAGCCTGCCGCCGAGCCCGTTGACGATCTCGCGCATGGCGCGGTCGTTGAGGTCGACGCAGCGGCGCCAGGAGATGGTCAGCGGGTCGATCTCGAGCTCGTTGCCGTGCATGAGATGGCTGTCGATCATGGCGGCGAGCAGGTTGTTGGCCGTGCCGACGGCGTGGATGTCGCCGGTGAAGTGGAGATTGAGGTCCTCCATGGGGAGAAGCTGCGAGTAGCCGCCTCCGGCGGCGCCGCCCTTGATGCCGAAGACCGGCCCCAGGGAGGGCTCGCGCAGCGCGAGCATGGTGTCGATGCCGATGGCGTTCATCGACTCGGAGAGGCCGACGGCGGTGACCGTCTTGCCCTCGCCCAGCGGAGTGGGTGTGATCGCCGTCACGTTGATGATCTTGCCGTCGGGCGCGTGCTTGAGGCGCTCCAGCAGGGCCATGTAGTCGATCTTGGCCTTGTAGCGGCCGTAAAGCTCGAGCTCGTCCTCCAGAATGCCCGCCTTTTCGGCGATCGCCTGGATGGGCTGCATGGTGGCGGCCTGGGCGATCTCGATGTCGCTGGGCACCGGGGACTTGCGAACGGGCTTCGCAGACGAAGTCAACGCGTCCTCCTTTGTTTTCACTCTTCCGCGCGTCTCACGGGGGGTGAAGCCGGTGCCGGATGGCACGATGAAGCGGCTCCTTGTGATGGATTCTACAGGTGCGTCTTCGAGGGGGTCAATTTGGTGCAGGGGCGAGAACGGCCGGGCGGGCGGGGCGCCGAGGCGGCGCCCGGGCCCCGGCCTCAGGCGCCGCTGAAGCGCGTGCGCGCCGCCGACTGGGCGGCCTCGTAGACGACCTTGGCCGGGCGCCCTACGGCCGCGGCCACGCGGCGCACGTCCTCGTACTCGGGCGAGACGGTGGCGAGCTTGCCGTCCACGAAGCCCAGGCGCACGCCCACTTTGAGCTTGCCGATCCTGATGGTCTCGTGCCGCTCCTCGGCGTACAGGCGCCCGCACGGCACGACGCGCAGACCAAAGGTCGAGGTCTCCGCGAAGATGACGGCGCCCAGGCGCTCGCGGTCCGCCGCGGCGGCGAGCACGTGCAGCACGATGCCGGGGCGGCCTTTCTTCATGAGCGCCTCGCTCATCCATACGTCGACGGCGCCGGCCTCGCGAAGCGCGTCGGCGGCGTGCGCCAGGAGCTCCGCGCTGAGGTCGTCGACGTTGGTCTCGAGCAGCACGTGGTCGCCGCGGCCGTGGCCACCGACGGCGGCGTCCGCCTCGGCCTCCGCGGCGCCTTCGCCGGCGTTCGCGGCGCCGGCGTCCGGGGGCTCGACGACGACGACGCGCAGCAGGTTCGGCCGGCCGGGGACGTCGCGCTGGCCGGCGCCGTAGCCCGTGAGCTCGATGCGACCCGCCGGGAGACCCGTGAACTCCTCCGCGAAGTGGGCGAGCAGCGCGGCGCCGGTGGGCGTCGTGAGCTCGCCCAGCGGCTGAGCGCCGGGCGCCGTGAGCCCGCCGGCCGTGGGCAACCCTGCGAGCAGGGACAGCACGGCCGGCGCCGGCACCGGCAGCACACCGTGCGCCGTCTCGACCGAGCCGTCGCCGAGCGCCGGCGGCGAGGCCACGACGCGCTCGGGCGCCAGGCGGTGCAGGAGCGACACGGCGCTGATCAGATCGATGGCCGTGTCGATGCCGCTGAGCTCGTGCAGGTGCTCGTCGTCGCGGCCGTGCACCTCGGCCTCGGCGGCCGCCATGCGCTCGGCGATCGAGGCGACGGCGTCGGCCACCGGCTGCTCCAGGTCGGAGGCGTACATCGACATGATCAGCTCGTCGAAGGTGGCGAAGCCGGGGCCATCGGCGACCCGGAACGAGAGCGCCGCGAAGCCGCCGCGACGCGTCTCCTCGAGGGCGACCAGCCGCGGGTCGATGCCGGCCGCGGCCAGCGCCGGCCGCACGACGTCGTCGAGCGGGCCGGGATCGTCCGGCCGCGCTCCGGACACGGCCAGCAGCGCGGCCACGAGCATGTCGCCGCTGATGCCGTTCGCGCAGTCGAGATACAGGATCATCGCCGACACTCTACCCTCGCGGGGCCGCGGTTGGACAGTCCCAGGCCGAAGAACGTCGGCAGCACGGGCGACGTCCTGTACAATGCCGGCATGCGCATCGCTCAGATCGCCCCGCCGTGGATCACCGTCCCGCCCGCCGGCTACGGCGGCACGGAGTGGGTCGTGCAACAGCTCTGCGACGGTCTCGTGGCGCGCGGCCACGAAGTGGTGCTGTACGCCACCGGCGATTCGCACACCGCCGCCGAGCTCTGCGCCCTCTTCCCGCGGCAGATGCCGGAGGTGCTGGGCCAGACCAGCTACGATGCGCGCCACGTCTCCTTTGCCTTCGCCGACATCGAACAGGGCGACTTCGACCTCATCCACGACCACTCCGGCTTCCTCGGCATCGCCTTCAGCCGCTACCTGGCGGCGCCCATGGTGCACACGGTCCACTGCGCCTTCGACGCGCAGGCCTACGGCTTCTACGAGCAGTTCCGCCGCGAGGTCGCCTATATCGGCATCAGCGAGTACCAGCAGTCGATGGGGCCGGCGGGCATGAACTGGGCCGGCCTCGCCTACAACGCCCTCGCCGTCGAGCAGTGGCCGTACACGCCGCAGAAAGACGACTACCTGCTGGCCTTCGGCAGGGTCTGCGAAGCCAAGGGCTTCCACCTGTCGATCGAGGCTGCCAAGCGCACCGGCCACAAGCTCATCATGGCCGGCGTGCTCCAGGAGCCCTACCGCGCGTACTTCGAGGAAAAGGTCGAGCCGCTCATCGACGGCGAGCAGATCGTCTACGAGGGCGAGGTCGGCGACGCGCGCAAGCGCGAGCTCTTCGCGCACGCCAAGGCGTTCGTCTTCCCCATCACCTGGCCCGAACCCTTCGGCCTCGTGATGATCGAGGCCATGGCCACGGGCACACCTGTGGTCGCGCTGCGTCAGGGGTCGGTGCCCGAGGTCGTGGACGACGGCGTCACCGGGTTCGTCTGCGACACCTTCGAGGAGTTCGTGGCGGCAGTGGGCCGGGTCGGGGAGATCGACCCGGCCGTATGCCGGCGCACGGTGGAGGAGCGCTTCACCGTGGAGCGCATGGTCGCCGACTACGAGGCGATCTACCGGCGCGTGCTCGAGGCGTGAGCCGGGCGCCGGGCAGCGCCCACCCGGCACGCCTGGACGAGAACGAGCCGGGCGTCGAGGCCGGCGCGGCGCGGTACCTGGCCGGCGCGGACACGCGCCCGCTCCTGATCCGCGGTGACGCCGCGCGAACGCTCCGCCGCCTCCCGGCCGCCGCGGTGGATTGCTGCCTCACGAGCCCGCCGTACTTCGGCCACCGCCGCTACGCCGGCGGCGGCCTCGGCGCCGAGGGCCGCTGGCAGGACTACGTGGCTGCCCTCGGCGCCGTCACCGCCGAGCTGCGCCGGGTGCTGAAGCCCGCGGGCTCGCTGTGGCTCAACCTCGGCGACACCTACCGCGGCAAGCGCCAGCTTGGCATCCCCTGGCGAGTCGCCTTTCACCTCACCGATGAGCAAGGCTGGACGCTGCGTAACAGCGTCGTGTGGCACAAGATCAAGGGCGGGCCTGATACGAGCCGCGACCGGCTGCGCAACGTGCACGAGCTGCTGTTTCACTTCGTGCGGCAGCCCAGGGGCTACTTCTACGACGCCGACGCGGTACGAAACGCGCCGCGCGCCTCCCGCGTGGAGAACGGCGCCGTCATCTCGGCGACGGGGGTGAGCGGCGTGCGGTACCGGCGGCAGATCGAACTGTCGACGGCGCTGAGCGCGCCGGAGAAAGAGGCGGCAGTGGCCGCCCTCGACGCGATGCTGGGCGAGGTCGGCGCCGGCCGCCTCGCCGACTTTCGCATGGTCGTCCGCGGCCGGCAGCGCACGACGCACTCGGACGAGACGGCCGTGTCTGGCCGCGCCCGCGAGCTGCAGCAGCGCGGCTTCTATTTTCTGCGATACCATCCCGGCGGCGCCAAGCCCGGCGACGTGTGGGACATCATGCCCGAAGACTCGCAGGGCCGGGAAGCCCACTTCGCGCCCTTCCCGGCCGACCTGTGCCGCATCCCCATCCTGGCCACGTGCCCGGCCCGCGGGGTGCTGCTCGACCCGTTCTGCGGCACCGGCACGGCGATGCTCGTGGCCGGGCAGCTCGGCCGGCGCAGCATCGGCATCGACGTGGCCGACGAGTATGTGGCGCTCGCCGAAGAACGCTGCCGGGCTTCCCGGTGACGGGCCGGCGGAGACGGAGCCTCAGCCGCCGGCGCGCTCCGTCACGGCGACGATCAGCTCCTTGAGCTCGGCCGGCCCGGACGGGCGCGCCCGGATCACGACCTTGCCCCTGCGCCGCGTTCCGCTTCGCGCTCGCCTGTACTACGATGTGCCGCACGCGGCGCCGTGCGGCGCCGACACTGAGGCAACCACCGCAGGGCGGAACAACCATGGCCGAAGGCAACGCCAACATCGAGATCGCGCAGAACCTGAGAGAGCATCGCGGGCACGGGGGCGATGGCGAGCCCAGCCATCGACGCATCGAGACCATCGAGATCCTCGAGGCGATCCTCCTCGCCATCGTCGCCTTGGCGACCGCGCTCAGCGGCTACCAGGCCGCCAGGTGGGATGGAGAGAGCTCACGGGCCTACGCGACCTCGTCCCGGCTCGGCGTCAAGAGTGACGAGATGCAGCTCACCGCCAACGAGACGCTCCTCTACGACACCAGCACGTTCACCGCCTGGCTCCAGGCCTACGCGGCAGGAGAGACGAAGCTCGCCGCCATCCTCGCCACCCGGTTCACTCCGGAGTACAAGGTGGCCTTCGACGCCTGGCTGAAGCTCGATCCGCTGAACACCTCCGGCGCGCCTCCCGGGCCGCGCTACATGCCGCAGTTCAAGGAACCTCTGGCGGAGCAGGCGAAAGGCCTGGCCGACCAGGCCAACCAGGCATTCGAAGAGGGCGTGCACACCAGGTCCGTGGGCGAGGACTACGTCAAGGTCACCGTGATCCTCGCGGCCGTGCTGTTCTTGCTCGCTATCGGCCAGCGCTTCCGCATCAAGGGCGTGCGCCTGACGGTGACCGGAGTCGCCGGCGTCTTCCTCGTGTACTGCGTTGTCCTGCTGGCCGTCTACCCGCACGCCTGAGCCTCGGGAGGGCGGGCGGCGCTGCCGCCCGCCCTGTACTACCATGTGGAGATCAAGCGCTGCCCATGCCGCCGGGTCGCGGCCGCGCCGAACGGAGTCGCAGTGCCCGAAGTCAGTGCCAACGTCGATATCGCGCGCCACCTGCAGGAGCATCACGGGCAACCGGAGCCGAGTCGCCGGCGCGTCGACACCTTCGAGATCCTCGAGGCCATCCTGCTCGCTGTGGTCGCCGTTACGACGGCTTTCAGCGGCTACCACGCGGCGCTCTGGGACGGCGCGAGCTCCAGGGCGTACTCGAAGGCGGCCGCCCTCAGCGTGCAGAGCAACGAGACCCAGATCACCGCCAACGAGAAGCTCATGTACAACGCCAGCACCTTCACAGCCTGGCTGCAGGCGTACTCCGCCGGCGACCAGCACCTGCAGGCACTCCTGGAGCGGCGCTTCACCGACGAGTATCGGGTCGCGTTCGTGGCCTGGCTGAAGACCCATCCGTTCACCAACCCGGAGGCGCCCGCGGGCCCGGGCCTGATGGCGGAATACGAGGACCCTCGTTCCGAAGAAGCGGTGACGCTGGCGGAGGAGTCCAACGCCGCGTTCGAGGAAGGGATCGCGTTCCGTGAAACCGGCGAGCACTACGTGCGGATCACCGTCATCCTCGCCGCCGTGCTCTTCCTGATCGCCATCGGCCAGCGCTTTCGCCTCAGGGGCGTCCGGTACGGCCTCACGGGGGTGGCCGGCGCGCTGCTGCTGTTTTGCGTCGTGCTGATCGCGACGTACCCGCGCACCTAAACCCGTGGCGGGCCGAACGGCCGCGACCTGACCGCGACGCCGCTCAGCCGCTCTCGGCGCTGAGCTTCGCCGTGATGTCGTCGAACTGCGCCGCCACCCATTTCTCGATGCTGTTGATGTCCACGACGCGGCGGATCGCCTCGGCCCGGTCATGCTTCTCGGCAGCGGGCATGGTCAGGGCCTCGTAGATCGCCGCGGCCTGCTGCTCGATGTCGAACGGGTTGACGGCCACGGCAAACATGCCGAGCTCCTCGAAGGCTCCGGTGTTCTCGCTGAGAATGAGCACGCCGTCCCGGGTGTTGACCACGGGCCCTTCTTTGGCCACCAGGTTCATGCCGTCGAAGATGGCGTTGACCATGAGGGCGTCGTAGTGCCGGTAGGCGGCCAGCGTCTGGGGGAAGTTGTCCTCGATGCGCAGGTCGATGGGCATCCAGTCGGTGTTGCCGTGCTTGGTGTTGATCTGTTCCACGATGCGCGTCACGCGCTCGCGGTAGACCACGTACTCCTCCACGTCCTCGCGGGACGGCTGCAACAGCGCGAGAAACGTGATGCGGTCCTTGAGCTCGGGGTGCAGGTCGAGGAAGCGGTCGAAGGCGACGAACCCGCGGATGATGTTCTTGCTGAGGTCGAGGCGGTCCACGCGCAGCAGCAGAAGCTCCCGGCGCCGCTGCAGGAGGCTGCGCTCCTGGGCCGCCACCCGCTGCGCCGTGGCGGCCCTGCGCAGCTCGTCCGGATCGATCGACACCGGGTAGGCGCGCACCCACACCTCGCGCCCTTCGTAGGCAACCGCGAGGCGCCGCTCGTCGACCTCGAGGTCGAGCAGGTCGCGGCAGCCCTGCAGAAAGTTCACCGCGTAGTGGCGCGTGTGGAAGGCCACGACGTCGTTGCCGAGGAGGCCGGTGAACACGGCCTTGCGCATGTCCTCAGGCAGCACGAGCCACGAGTCGCTCTGCGCCCAGGGGATGTGCACGAACTGATGGATGAACGCGCCCGACGCGGCGGCGCGCACCAGCGGCGCGACGCCGTAGAGGTGGTAGTCGTGGAGCATGACGAGAGCGCCGGGCCCGGCAGCCGCAGCGGCTGCCCCTCCGGCGCCCGCCGCGCCCCCACCGAGCTCGGCGGCGATCGCCTCCGCGAAGAATCGCTGCACCGGCAGATAGCCGTGCTCCCAGGCGTCGACCTCGTTGGGCGAGATGTCCGGGTGCCGTCCGAGGTCCCACAAGTAGTGCTGGATGAACCACAGCATCGGGTTGGCGATGATGTTGTAGTACTTGTCGTAGACGTCGTGAGCGACGGCGACGTAGCGCACGCGGTAGGCGTCGCCGTCGAGCTCCACCTCGACGGCCCGGCCCGCGGCAGCAAGACGCTCTTCCTCGTCGCCCACCGCCGTCGCGACCCAGGTGCCGGGGTGCTTGCGCAGGAGCTCGGTGAGCACGGTCACGAGGCCACCGGGACCGCGCGTCACCACCGGCTCCCCGGAGGGGTCGTTACGGAACGAGACGGGGCCGCGGTTGGCGGCCACCACAAGGCGGCGTCCTGCAAGATCGTCGACGTGCACGCCGCGCCCCCCCTTGCGTCGCGGTCGGGTGCGGCCGGGCCGGCGAAGCAACGCCCGGCCGCGGCCTACCGTCCTATCTTACCCGCCAGAAGGTCCGAGAAGAGCCTGAGCTCATCGCGCAGCAGCCGCGGGGTGAGGAACTCGCGGCGCACATGCTCCTTGCCCAGCAGGGCCATGCGCCGATGCTTGTCGGGGTCCGCGAGGACCTGGAGGCAGCGCTCCGCGCACTGGGCCGCCGACTTGACGAGATACCCGGTGACGCCGTCCTCGATCTGCAGCGGGATCCCCCCCACGTCGCCGCCGATGGTCGGTCGGGCCTTCCACAGCCCCTCGGTGACGGTGAGGCCGAAACCCTCGCGCGTGGACTTCTGCACGATCACGTCGGCGTGGCTCTGGAAGGCGTTGATCTCCACCGCGCCCACGTTGTCGAGGTTGGAGAGGATGAACACGTCGGGATCCGCAGCCACGTACGCGATGACCTTCTCCAGATACTCCCAGCCTTCCGGATCGTCGCTCGCCATGGAGCCGACAAGGGCGAGCTGCATGTCGGGGTGCTTCGCCTTGACCGTGCGGTAGACGTCGACCACGCCCAAAGGGTCCTTCCACGGGTCGAAGCGCGAGACCTGCAGCAGAAGAGGTCGCGCGACGTCGATACCGAACTGGCGCACGATGTAGGCGGCGTCCTCGGTCGAGAGCTTCATGTTCTTGGGCGCCAGAGGGTCGATGGTCGGGGCGATCTCGCGGACCGGCACGGTGAGGCCCTGCGGCACGTAATCGCGCAGGGTGTAGACGGCCGCGTCGTACCCGTTGATGGACGGGAGCAGGTAGTCGTACAGCCCCTGGTCCGGCGTCGAGGTGTCGATGTGACAACGCCAGATCCAGCGGGTCGAGCGGTGCTGGCTCATGGTGACGTAGTCCCGCATCGCCAGCGGCTGCGGATCGTGGATCACGACGAAGTCGTAAGCGCGCGTGAGATCGGCGGCGTTGGCGCGACAGACGCTCTCGTAGAGCTCCCGCGCCTCGGCCGGAAACTCCACGGCATGGCCCTGCAGACCGTTGTGGAAGCTCTTCGTGACGTTGTAGAACTCCGGCGGTGCGGTGATGACCCGCCACTCCGCCGGGAGGCCGGCGTCCGTGGTCAGGGGCACCAGAGTGTAGAGGATCTCGGCCACGCCACCGCCGAAGGCGGTGGCGTTGACGTGAAGCACGCGCTTTCCGCGGAGGCCGGCGGCCAGCTCGTCGATCTCGGCCATGAGCTCCCTGGGGACGATGGAGCGGTAGTCTGCCAGGGTCTTGTGACCGACGTTGACCTCGTGCATGGGACCTCCGTGACGGCGGGGCGCGCTGCCCGCCGGACGTCGCAGGGACGGTACAGCCTCAAGTACACCACAAGCGAGCCGTCGGCTGAACCCCGCTCGGTCAGTGGGCCCGTCGCGCCGCCGCCGCCGCCACCACCATCGCGCTGCCCCCTCCGCGGCGCACGGGCTCCGCGACGGCGAGCACCTCGCCGTGGCCGAGGAGCTCGATGCCGGTCGCAGCGCCGATCTCGGGGGTCGCAGCGAGCACGTACCCGAGTTTCTGCAGCGCGGCCGCCTCCGGCGTCGAGAGAAACGCGGGCTCGACCTGCGTCGTCGCCGTATTGAGCTGGCTGAGCCGCGGGTCGACGATCGCCTGCGGGAGCGTCATCCCCTGGTCGAGACGATCGACGAGCAACTGCAGGACGGTACTGATTATCGACGCGCCGCCGGGGGCGCCCACGGTGAGCAGCGGCGCACCGTCCCGAAGGACGATCGTCGGGCAGATCGAGCTGCGCGGCCGCTTGCCGCCTTCGACGCGGTTCGGTTGCGTGGTCGAGTCGAAGGTGAAGTCGGTGAGCTCGTTGTTCACGAGGAATCCGTAGCCGGGGACGACCATCCCGGCGCCGCCGATCGCCTCGATGGTGAACGTGTACGAGACGACGTTGCCCCAGCGGTCGCACGTCGAGATGTGGGTCGTTGAAGCCAGCTCTGTCTGTTTGGCCGGCTCTGTCTCCTTGGCCGCCGCCTGACCGGCGGCGTCGAACGGGTAGGGATCGCCGGGCGCAACCGGGCTCGTCGCGGCGCGCTCGGTGATGAGCGCCCGCCGCGTCGCCGCGTAGCCCTCCGCCAGAAGGCCGGTGAGCGGGACGGGGAAGAACGACGGATCCGCCACGTACGCGTTGCGATCGGCGAACGAGTACCGCGACGCCTCGAGCATGCGTTGCAGCACGGCGTCGCGAGCCATCCCGGGAAGCGCGTAGCTTTCGAGGATGTTCAGGGCCTCGCCGACGGTCGACCCGCCGCTCGACGGTGGCCCCATGCCGTAGACGTCGAGCCCGCGATAGCTGACATGCGTGGGCGCACGCTCGCGCACGGCGTAGGCGCGCAGGTCCTTCCCGGTCATCACTCCGGGGCGCCAGACGTGCGTCGCGGCCGGCGACACCGGCGGATGACGGACGGTGTCGATGAGCGCGGCCGCCAGCGGTCCGCGGTAGAACGCCCTCGGGCCGAACCGGGCGATGCCTGCGAGCGTCGCCGCGAGATCGGGGTTGCGCACGACCGTGCCGACGTCGCGCGGCGTCCCGTCCGCATCCAGATAGAGGGCCGCGGCCGCCGGAACGTCGGCAAACCAGTCGCGGTTCAGGGCGGTCTGGTCGAAGAACGTCTGGTCGACGACGAAGCCCTTCCGGGCGACCCTGATCGCGGGGGCCAGCGCCTCACGGAGCGATATCGTGCCGTACTCGCGAAGCACCCGGGCCCACGTGGCGACCGTGCCGGGGACGCCGACCGAGAGGCCGCTGTGCCGCGCGTCGCTGAACGACAGCGGCGCGCCGTCCTCCCAGAACGACGCCGGCGACATCGCCGCCGGCGCGACCTCGCGGCCGTCGATCGTGGTCACCTTGCGCTGCGAGGCATCGTAGAGGACGAGGAAGCCGCCGCCGCCGATCCCGCTGGAGAAGGGCTCGGTGACGCTGAGCACGCCGGCCGCGGTGACCGCCGCGTCGACGGCGTTCCCGCCGCGGCGCAGCGTGTCGATCGCCGCCTGGGTGGCGAGACGCTCGACGGTGGCCGCCGCACCCCCTCTGCCCGTCGCCGTCGGCGGGCCGACCGGCGCCGTCGCCGCCCCCGCGGCAGCGCCGAAGGCGAGGGTGAGGGCGACGAGCAGGGAGGCGGCGGTGACGAGATGCGCAAGCCGGGATCTCAGCATTCCTCCCCGAGGATTGAGGTCAGCCCAAACTACGCCGCCCGCCGTCGCGAGGCAAGACGGCCGGTGGGCCGGGCGTCGGATAGACTCGGGCGATGCACACCTCGCCTACACCGGCACCCGAGGCGCTGAGCATCGCCTCCGACGGCCTTGAGCTGGCCGGCTTGCTCTTCCGCCCGGCCGGCCCGCCCGCCGGCGGCCTTCTCGTGTGCCACGGCGCGGGCAGCCGCAAGGAGAACCACAGCATCATGGGCGAGCAGGCGGCGGCCGCAGGGCTGGCCGCGCTGACCTTCGACTTTCGCGGTCACGGCGAGAGCGACGGCGTGATGGGCGCGGAGGGCTGGCACGACGCCGTTGCCGCAGGCGAGACCTTGCTGGCCGCCAGCGACGCTCCGTGGCTGGCGGCGCGTGGGGCCAGCATGGGAGGCTGCTTCCTGCTGCTGGCGGCGCGCGCCCACGCGCGGCTGTTCCGTTCGCTGGTGCTCCTGTGCCCTGCGGATGGGCCGTCTCTGCTCGCCGGCCTCGACGACCTGGAGAGGCTTGAGCGCGCCGGCGACCCCGACCGCGAGTACTACGGCCGCTTCGACGGCGCCGCCTGGCGGCCGCACTTGCGGCGGCTCGACCTCGTCGCGGCGGCGCGCGGCCTGCCGCGCGTGCTCCTCGCCCACGCCCGTGACGACGAGGCCGTGCCCTTCGCGCACAGCGAGCGCCTGGCCGCCGTGCTGGCCGCCCCGACGCGCTTCATCGCTCTGGACGAGGGCGGCCACCACGGCCCCGGGCGCTCGCCCGAGGTGGCGCGCGCGACGCTCGACTGGATCGTGGCCAACGGCGGATGAGGGCCCGCCGACCGCGCCCAGCGGCGCCCTGCTCATCCGACCACCACGGTCTGGACGGTCGGCCGCTGGAAACTCGCCCGCCGGAAGCGCTTGCTAGCGACGCGCGGCTCCCAGCTCTTGCAGGACCCCAAGGACCTCTGGCAGCGAGCCCACGACAGCGGCGGCGAGCGCGCGGACGAGCGGCGACGGCTCCGCGAGGTCCGGGACCATCACCGGGATCATCCCGGCGGCCGCGGCGGCCCTGATGCCCGCCTCCGAGTCCTCAAGGACGACGCAGCCTGCGGGGGAGACGTGCAGGCGCTCGCCGGCGCGAAGGAAGAGGTCGGGAGCCGGCTTGCCCCGCGCGACCTCGTCTCCGCCCACGACAGCGTCGAACCGCTCAAGCAGGTCGACGCTTGAGAGGCGACGCTCGACCTCAGCTCGGGCGGTCGCGCTCGCCACAGCAGTGGACAATCCCAGGTCGCCGATGCCATCGAGAAGAACGACGAGACCTCGCTTCAGAGGCGGGCGGGGCGTGAGCATCTCCTGAAGATAGCGCGCCTTGGCGGCCTCGATATCCTCAATTGGCAGGTCGGGTCCCAGGGCGTCGACGAAGACCCGGCACGCGGCCTCGACAGTGCGACCCACCGCGGCGAGATAGACGCTGTCATCGAGGGCGTAGCCGTGCTCCGCCATGGCGCGACGCCAAGCATCGCGCGCGAGCCGCTCGGTGTCGAACATGAGGCCGTCCATGTCGAAGATCACGGTCGTCACGGCCACGTAATCACGCCCCCGCTCCAGCGGCGCGCCGCCGCCGACGCTCGCGAGCACCGGCATCCGCTCGAGTTGATTGAACCGGCAGTCACACGTCTCGGAGGAAATGCCGGCCGCTTCGCGGGACAGGAACTGCCGCTTGGCGAGCGCCCGCCACCCCTGCCGTCGTCGGGACCGCCGCGAGAGTGCTTTCCCGGCGCTTGCGACTTGCCGTTGACCTGCCGGCGCTCTGCTCTTGCGCTTGTTCGACGCTCGCCTCTACGGCCGACGCCGATGCCGAGGCCGACAAGCACGAGCGCGAGCTTCTTCGCGGCAAGCTCACGCGAGCGCTCCAGCGTCGCCCGCACGTGCGCGGTGACGATACTGTTCTCGACGACCTTGCCGCGAGGATCGGGCACAGGCGCTCCCCCGTCGCCCCGCGCGCGGCCGGGAATGGCCGAGCGTCGTGGCGAACCAGCGTACAAGAACGCGGAGGGAGGCGCCGCCCGGCGGCCATTCCGAGCTCCCGCCCCGAGGTCCATGTGTTCCTACGCAGAGGAGTTCGTTCTGGACGGTGCCGGCGTTGCAGCTGAGCAGAGCCCCGTTGACGCGCTCCAGCAGGCTCGCCGTCTCACCTCGCTTCGCGGACGCCGGGAAGACGGCTGCCGTCGAGCTCGGAGCGCGGGCCGGCGCACCGGTCCGCATCGCGTCTTGCCCCTCGGAAGAGAAGTCGCTCCTCGGGCGCCGGCACTCCGCCGCCCACCATCGGGCGCGCGTGGACTTGCCCTGCAGCCGATGCTACGCTCCGGCGCGGCAAGCAAGCACCTATCTGAGGGGTACTCACCGTGGGCAACTACCAGAACGTGACAGCTCTACCGCCAGTGGGGATCGAGACGAAGCGGGCGTTCCTGGTCGG
>CAIOZS010000032.1 GCA_903862845.1 uncultured Thermoleophilia bacterium | reverse complement strand
GGCGTCCGCGTCGACGCGCGCCAGCGCCGGCGCGTCGGCGCCGGCGTGCACGCTCACGCTGGCGCCCGGCGGCGCGGCGCCCGGGCGCGTGAAGCCGCGCGGCACTGCAAGCTGGACGTAGTCGAGCAGCGCCGGGTCCTTCTCGAGCCGCGCGAGCGCCCAGGCGACCGCTTCACGCGAGAGCTTGAGCCCTACACGGTCGAGCGAGTACGGCCCCTGGTCGCCGGCCACGAAGAAGTCGTCCACGGCCGGCATCTCGCCGGCCGCCATGCGGTAGATCACCTCGAGGAAGTCGGCGTTGAGGGAGCGGTTGGAGTTCTCGAGGTGGTAGTTGGCGTCGCGCTGGGCCAGCACGCGGGCGGCGTTGACCAGGGGCAGGTTCGGGCGCCGCTCGCGCAGCAGGTTCGAGACGCGATACCGCTCGCGCACGGCCTCGGGGACGGGTTCGGCCGCCACGCGCGCCGCGTTTTGCACGGCGTTCACGCGGCCGAAGTCCGCGCCGGCGAGCGCGTCGACCTCGCGCACCCAGTCCTCGGTCATGGTGATCGCCATGGTGTTGCCCGAGGTCTTCTGCACGTCGTCGATGCCCATGCAGCTCAGGAGCTCGAGGATGCTGTGCTGCCAGCAGGTCAGCGTGCACACGGCCATCTCGCGGAGCCGCGACGGCGCGGCCGCGGCCAGAGCCTGCGTCACCAGTGACGGATCGCCGCCGGCCAGCACGTCGACGACCTCGGGGACCAGGGCGATGGCGGCGGCGTGAGTCATGGCGCCGCCGTTGGCACCCAGCAGCACCGCCTCGTAGACGCTCGCCGCGGAGGCCTGCGTGTCGCTGTCGCCGCCGGCGCAGACGAGCTGCACGCGGGCGCGCAGGAGCTTCTGCTTGAGGAAGGCGTCGACCTTGGGCGTGAGCCGGTACGACTTGCGCGCCCCAGCATGGTAGTGGATGAGGGCGACGCCGTCGCGGCGCGCCGCCTCTTCGAGGCGCGCCCAGAAGGCGGCGCCGTCGCAGCGCAGATACACGCTCAGCAGCAGGTCCGGGTTCACCGCGAGCGCGGCTTCGGCGAGCTCGTCGAGGGCGCTGCCCGCGCCGCCTTCCGCGCCGGCCTCGCCCTCGCGCCCGTCGCCCCACGGATCGAGCTCGACCAGGCGCGCGGCGCGCAGCAGCTTGGCCGGCGCGCCGCCGGCCAGCTCCGCGGCGTGCCGCGGCGCGAGGCGCACCACGAGGTCGGCGGCGTACGGCAGCAGCACGTCCGCGTGCGCCACGGCCTTGCCGGCCTCAACGACGACCAGCGTGCGCGTGCGGATGTCGTGGGCCGGGTCCGCCTGGGCGCTGGCGCCAAGGTAGGCGAGCTCCATCTCGGGGCCGGCGCCGAAGGGCACCGGCCCGACGACCACCGGCAGGTCGAGGCGCAGCGCGCGCAGCGTCTCGAGCCTCTGCGCGCCGCCCTCGTGGAACACGACGGCGGGCTTCTTGCGCACGATGTCCCAGGCGGTGCTGAACTCCTCGCGCAGGCCGTCGTTGGCGGGGTGCGTGATGGCGGCGTGGCTGAAGTAGCTGCGCCAGTAGCCGTGGTGCCAGGCCGCGCCGACGGTGAGCGGTTCGCGGCGAAAGCGCTCCTTGAGCAGCTTGTCGATGTCGAAGGCCGTGAGCTCGAGCTCGGGGACGGCGCGCGACTGACCGGCGAAGACGCTCAGAAAGAGCTGGCCGCGGCGAGCGCGCTCAAGGCCCCAGAAATCCGCCTCGTCGAGGCCCGCGCGGCCCAGGAGGTGCGTGAGCAGCGCGGCGGTGCGGGCGGGCTCGCGGACCAGCGGCGAGGCCGGGTCGACCATGTAGGCGAGCAGGTCCTCCCACTGGGCGAGGCGGCCGTTGCCGGGAGGGTCGGCCGGCGCTCCGCGCCGGCCGCCGCCGCCGGCCACCGCCGCGAGCTCGTTGCTGAGGCGCGTCACGGAGCCGTCACCCTCTCGAGCTCGGCGATCGCCGCCGCCGCGTCAAAGTCGGCGATGGCCGCCAGCGCCGCCGCCGTGGGCGCTTCAACCACGCGCAGCGTCTGCCCGCCGTTCTTCTTGTTGGCCGGGCAGACCTCCACGCAGGCGCCGCACCCGATGCAGGCGTACTCGTCGGTGGTCACGAGGCGCGCGTCCTCGCCGTCGAACTCCCGGTTGGCGCCCGTGGGGCACGTGGGCACGCAGGCCGCGCAGTGCAGGCACGTGGCCGCCGGCCCGGCATCGTTCTCGGCGCGCAGCACGCGAAAGCGGAGCGCGCCGGGCAGCGCCGCCGGAGCGCGGCGCAGGTACATGCCCGGGCGCACGCCGAGGAAGTCGTCGCGGTACTCTGCCGAACCGCGCACAGAGGCCAGCGCCAGGGCGTGCCGTGCGAAATCGTAGGGCGCGGCCTCGTCGGCGGCGCGCGCCATCTCGGCGTAGAGGGCCAGGTGCGCGATGCCCGCCTGGCAGACCTCCTCGCAGTTGCCGCAGCGCATGCACAGGTCGAGCAGCGCTACGACGCTGTCGCGCGGCGCGCGGCCGGCGTAGAGGAGCTCGCCGTGGTGGGTGAGCGTCTGCGGCAGGCCGATGGCCGAGGAGTCGTACACCGGGCAGACGCTGTTGCACTCGCCGCAGTTGACGCAATGGATGGCGCGCGCCGCCGGCGCGGTGGCCGCGGCCGTGCCGGCCGCCTCGCCGCGCCCCCAACCGGGCCCGGGGACCTTGGCCAGGACGCCCCGCGCGAGTCGTCCCAGACGGGCAGCTCCCGGCGTGCTCCACAGAGTACGCGCGAACGCCACGCCCGGGCGGTACACGCGCTCGGTGAAGGCGCCCAGCGGCCCGCGCAGGCCCATGCCGAGCACGACGCCGCGGTTGACGAGGTCCTGCGGGTCGAGGCCGGCCTTCAGCGCCCTGAGGCGCTCGAGGCCGGCCGGGCCGAAGCGATCGACGGCGAACGCGGCCTGCCAGCGGCCGAGCACATAGGGCCTGCCGCCGAAGCGCTGCACCGCCAGATCGAGCAGCACCGGCGCGAGGACGAGATCGAGATAGAAGCCGGCGGCGCGGTGGTCGGTGAGGTAGCCGGCGATGACCAGCGCCTCGCCGTCGGCCACATAGTAGACCTCGGGGTCGAGCTCGACGCCGGCGCGGCGCGCCAGATGATAGGCGCTGCGCAGATACTGCGACACGACGCCGGCCGGAAGCGTGATCTCGGCGGCCAGCATGCCCGGCCCCGAGCGCTTGTTCTGCTGCGGCCGAAAACGCTCGGCGGCGAAGCGCACGCTCTCGGCGCCGAGCGCCAGCGGCCGCCCCGGCAGGTCGCGCAGCGTGGCGGCAAACGCGCGCGCGGCGCGGATGCCGAGGAAGTCCACGTACAGGTACGCCCCGCCGACCGGCCGGCCCCCGGCCGCTGCGGGCGGTGAGGGGGCCTCAAGAAGGCGCTGCGCTCCGCGCGGCGCAGAAGCGGCGCCTCGCGAGCCTCTTTCGACCCCCTCACCGCCCTCCGCGGCAGCGCCATATGCCGGCGGCGGCGACGCGGCCGGCGTGCGCAGCTCTACCGGCCCGTCGATGCGCGCCCACGGCATGCCGTCGCCGGACGACAGGCTCGAGGGCATGCGCCTCCAGGGGCGCGCGTCTTCTTCGGCCCAGATCGCGCGCAGGTGCCCGACGTGCGCGCCCAGCACGAGCTTGAGGTTGGCCGGGCGCGGCGACGTGCGCCCGGCCCCGGCCATGATGCGCTCGGCGGCAGCAAAGGCGTCGGGCGCGTGGCGGAACTCCAGCAGGAAAGCGCCGATGTTGGGCCGCCGGCCGACGTTGAGGACGAGCTGGACGACGACGCCGAGGAGGCCCTCGCTGCCGGCCAGCTCGGCCAGGCCGAAAGGCTCGAGGCCGCGGCCGCGAAACCAGGCCTCGGCCTCGTCGGCGGCCACCTCCCGGTGCCCGGCGCGCGCGCCCCCGCCGGGCACGTCGAGGCGGCCGTCGGCGTGCAGGCGCACGAGCTCCCCGGAGGGCAGCACGACGTCGGCGGCGCGCACGATGTCGCCGGCGCGGCGGCGCCCGAAGGCGTTGAGCCCCAGGCCGCCGGTGACGAACCAGCCGGCGTAGGTGCCGCCCAGGTTCGACGAGTACACGGGGAGCGCCAGATCGTGCTCGGCGAGGCGCCGGTGGATCGTGCGCAGGCGCGCCCCGGCGCCGACGACGCAGACGTTGGCGGCGACGTCCACGTCGACGTGGTCGAGACGCGAGAGATCGAGCGTCAGGCCGCCGTCACAGGGCACCGAACCACCGAGCGCCGTGGATGCGGCGCCGCGCACGGCGACGGGCGTGGCCGTTTCGCGCGCCCAGGCGAGCGCCGCCTGCACTTCGGCGACCGTGGCGGCAAGGAAGACGACGTCGGGGAGCGCGTTGCTGAGCAAGCGCGTGAAGGCGGCGCCGAGGTAGACGTTCTGATCCTTGTCGGCCTCGCGGCGCAGCACGTCGTCGGTGACGAGGCGCTGCGGCAAGGTGGCCGTGAGCTGGGGAGGACGGCCGGGCAGGGCGGCGAGCCGCGCCAGCAGATGCGCGGCAAGCTCGCGACTACGCCGCGGCGCCCGGCGCGCGCCCGGCGGCAACCCGTCGTCAAGGAAGGCGTGCAGATCGGCGACGCCCTCGGGCGCGGGGTCGGCGCCGCTGGGGAACGAGGTGCGCAGTGGCGCCGGGATCCGGGGGTCGAACGGCATGGCTGTCATGCAGCCTCGCGGAGCAGCCGCGGCTGGCCAGTCACGGAACGCACCGTGGTCTCCTCATCGTCTGCGTTCGACATTAACTGCGAGGGCCGGCGCGAGCGCGGGCCAACGCTCAGTAAACTGGGCGCAGGGGCGGAAGTCAAACGCCGGGGCGGCCAAGCCCTGCCCTGCGCGCGGGACACCCTGTGCAGTCTCCGAAGAGGGGTCCCGCGAGGCCGGCCGGGCCCGGCTCTCCCGCCGGTTCAGACTGTGAGCGTCCATGCTGTTGTGCTACCTTTCACATGAGGCAGCTGCCCAAGGTCCATCGACGCATCATGGGGGAATCGCATGAGCAAGCACCTGAAGTTCCTTCTGCTCGCAGCGCTGACACTCCTGCTGCTGGCCGCTCTGCCGGCAGCGACGCCCGCGAAGACGACCTACAAGACGTCCACGCCAGTCCTCTCCGGAGTGCCCACGATGGGCCAGGACTTCTCGGTGTCGGGCGTCATCACGCCCGCGTCGACGGCGAAGTCCCGCGCCACCGTCAAGGTCAAGCTCCTCATGGAGATGGGCGGCAAGTACGACGTCATGGACGTCTATGTCGCCAAGCTCGCGAAGATGCCGGCCGGCAAGAAGAGCACCAGGTACGCGCGCACGCTCAACATCCCGATGACGGGCAAGCACGCGGTGCAAGTGCTTCAGTACCGCCACGGCAAGCTCGTGTCGAAATCGCAGATCGTGTACTTCGACGTGCAGCCGGCGGCCTTGCCGATCACCATCGATCCCGACTCCCACGCCAACGTCATCGCCCCGGCGAACACGCCGATCGACGTCGTCTTCCCCGGCCAGCTCATGGGCTGCGCGGCAAACATAGGGTTTCCCGCGTGCCCCGAGCTCGTGAAGACGAGCTCCTCCCCGCTCACCTATCACAGCGACGGACTTCCGGCGGGCAGCTACGCCTGGAAGTGCAGCATGATCGACTGCCACTACGGCAACCTGATCGTCCAGTAGTCCCGAGGACCGCATGAACAAACGCCTCAAGGCCATCCTGATAGCCGGTCTGACCGTCGCGCTGCTGGCCGGCGCGGCGACGGCCGCCGGCGCCCGGACGACCTACACCACCAGCAAGCCGGTGCTGTCGGGGACGCCGCAGAAGGACAAGCCCTTCACCATTTCGGGCGTCATCACGCCCAAATCCACGGCCGAGTCCCGCGCCAAGGTCAAGATCATCCTCTGGATGAAGTACGGTGACGACGAGTACGGCGTCATGGATACGTACTGGGCGAAGCTCAGCGCGCGTCCCGGCGGCAAGCCGGGCACCAGATACGCGCGTTCCATCACCATCCCCATGAAGGGCGATCACGGGGTCCAGGCCATCCAGTATCGCAACGGTAAGCAGGTCTCGAAGTCGCCGACCGTCTACTTCACCGTGCAGCCGTAGGCCCCGGGTCGGCCGCGAGAGGCATCGGCATGGCCAGACCGAGATCCCGCGGCCTTGAGGTCGTGCTGTTTGCGGCGGTCGTGGCCGTCGCTCTCGTCGCGATCGTGCTGGGCTCCAGGGCGCTGCGTCCGGGAAGCGGCGCTCCGCTGGCCCAGAGCAGCACAAGCGCGGAGCCGGTGGCCCAGACCAGCCCCAGCGCCAAGGCGCAGATCTGCGCCAGCTGCTGGGGCGACGGCTCGCCGGACCCGCAGACCACCGGCGCGGCGGTGATGGAGAACGGCGTCCAGGTCTTGAAGGTCGGCCTCGCGAGCGGCTACTACGAGCCCAACAACTTCACGGTCCAGGCCGGTGTCCCCGTGACCGTCGTCTTCACCGGGAACGCCGAGGGCTGCCTCGCCGAGCCGGAGCTCCCGGAGCTCGGCCTCAAGGCCGACATGTCCGGCGGCTCGGCGACGCTAGTTCTGGGGCAGTTGAAGCCGGGAAAGTACTCGTTCACGTGCAGCATGGGCGTCAACGAGGGCACGATCACGGTCCGGTGACGCTCCTGAGGAGGACGCCATGAAGGTGCTTGCCCTACTGATCGTGATCGCCGGCCTGGTGATCGCCATCGCGCCGCAGTACACCAACTGCGAGGCGCAGAGCGGGACGATGCCGGCCGCCACGACGGCAGGAGCCGGCCTGGCGGCGACGCCCGTGACGACGATGGCGAGCATGAACACGCCGGTCGCAGCCACGATCGTGCCCAAGATGAAGTGCCTGTGGAGCGCCCGCGGCGCCTTGGCCGTCGGCGTCTCGCTGGCCGTCGCCGGCGCCCTCCTGTTCTTCGCGCGGCGCAAGGAGACGCGGCGCGCGCTCGCGATCGTCAGCGTGCTGCTCGGTCTGTCCGCCATCCTTCTGCCCACGACGCTGATCGGCACCTGCGCGTCTGCCGCCGCGGTGTGCAACACGACGATGAAGCCGATCATGCTCATCGCCGGCGGCCTCGCCGTCGCGGCGAGCGTGCTCGTCCTCGTGGTCAACGAGCTCAAGCGCGACGAGACGGTCGTCGCGGAGGCCGGCCCGTGAGCCCCGCGCCGATAACGCTCCGAGACCCCGCCGGCACGAGCTGATCAGCGGGCCGGCGGGCGCGGCCGGACCGGCCCCATGCCGGCCGCGTAGCCCAGCACCCCGGCCAGAAGGCCGGCGATGACGGCCTCGAGGAGGATGAGGCGCGTGGGGTGCCCGCGGCGGAAGCCGATGGCGCGGAACACGCCGATCTCGTGGGTACGCTCGCTGAGTGAGCCCATCATCGTGATGAACACGACCAGTGCCTCGATGGCGATGACCACCCCGACGATCGCGCAGCTGAAGCTGCGCGCTGTTTTTCACCCCGACCGCTTTGGGGTAGTAAGCGCGTGTGACGGCGAAGCGGGGGGAGGCCCATGAGCGAGGCGACCGGGAAGATCGTGGTCATCGACGACGAGGAATCGGTGCGCGAGGTCGTGCGCGCTTACCTCGAGAGAGACCACTTCACAGTGTTCGTGGCCGCGAACGGCCGCGATGGCCTCG
>CAIOZS010000031.1 GCA_903862845.1 uncultured Thermoleophilia bacterium | reverse complement strand
CGGCCGGACGGCCGCCCGCCGCCGCACATGACCCTGCCGTGGGGGCAGGAAAGGAGAAGGGGATATGAAGGGACGCAGAACCACAGTGGGGGTGCTCGTGCTGCTCATAGCCGTGGCTGCCCTCACCTTGAGCCTCGCTGCCTGCGGCAGCTCGAGCAGCTCGGGCGGCGGCAGCAGTGCCGCCGCGACGACGAGCGCCGCGCCGGTCCAGGGCGGCACGCTCAACGTCACGTACGAGGGTGAACCGACGGAGCTCGACCCGGCGATCGCCTGGGAGCTCACCTCGTGGGGCATCGAGCGCCTCACGTACCAAGGGCTTCTCACCTACGTCTCAAAGCCGGGCGAGGCCGGTTCCCAGCTCGCCCCCGAGCTCGCCACCGAGGTCCCCAGCGCGACGAACGGCGGCATCTCCGCGGACGGCAAGGTCTACACGTTTCACATCCGCAAGGGCGTGAAGTTCGCCGCGCCGGTGGACCGTGAGGTGGTCGCCCAGGACTTCAAGTACAGCTTCGAGCGCATGATGGTCGAGCCTCTGGCGCCGGCGACGTTCTTCTACACCGGCGTTGCGGGGGCCCAGGACTTCATCGATGGCAAGGCCAAGGAGATCACGGGCTACAAGGTCGTCGACGACTACACCATCCAGATCACTCTCGACAAGCCCGACGGCGCGTTCCTCCTGGCGATGGCCATGCCATTCACGTCGGTGATGCCCAAGGAGTGGGTCGACAAGGTCGGCAAGCAGATCAAGCGCAAGCCGCTGGGCACCGGCCCCTTCGTGGTCGACAGCTGGACGCCGGGTCAGAGCATCGACGCCAGCAAGAACCCCAACTACTGGGAGAGCGGCAAGCCCTACCTCGACGCCATCCACTTCGACCTGACCACAAATCCCAGCACTGCCCTGCTGCGCCTCGAGCGCGGTGAGGTCGACGTCCTCGGCGACGGGATCCCGTCGGCGGACTACCAGCGCACCAGGGTGGACCCGACCTGGAGCAAGTACGTCTACGACTCTCCAGAGATTGCCACGTACTACGTGTTCATGAACGTCAACGAAAAGCCGTTCACGGACGTCAAGGTCCGCCAGGCCGTGAACTACGCCATCAACACGGCCCGCCTGCAGAAGCTGCTCGCCGGTCAGGCCAAAGCCCTCAATCAGATCCTCCCCGACGGCATGCCGGGCCACATGGCCGATAAGCAGTACTACACCTACGACCCCGCGACGGCGAAGCAGCTGCTCGCGGACGCCGGGTTCCCCAACGGGTTCAAAGTGACGTTCTACTCACACAACGTGGAGCCGTTCCCCAGGCTGGCGCAGGCGCTGCAGAACGACCTGTCCGCCGTTGGCATCGACGCCAGCATCAAGCTCATGGACAAGGCGACGTACTGGGACTTCATCGAGCGGAGTGCGTCGCACGCGGGCATTGGCCTCAGCGACTGGTACCAGGACTTCCCCGATCCGAGCGACTTCATCGGTCCGCTCTTCACCCACCCGAGCGAAGGCGGGGCCAACTCGAGCTTCTACTCGAACCCCGAGGTCGAGAAGCTCTACGCCGCCTCCAACAGCGAGCTCGATCCCGCCAAACGCATCGCCATGTTCCAGCAGATGCAGGACCTCATCATGGCCGACGCCCCGGCCGCGATCCTCTACCAGCCCGTCTGGAACGGGATGTTCGGCAAGAACACGGGCGGCTACTACTACCACCCGGTCTGGAGCCTGCAGTTCCAGGAGATGTGGAAGCTCGACGGCAAGTGACCCAATGACGAGGGTACGGCGAAAGGCGAGCAGGAGAGACGATGGGTAAGTACATCGTGCGCAGACTGCTGTGGATGGTGGTGGTGCTCTTCTTCGTGAGCCTCATCACCTTCCTGCTCG
>CAIOZS010000030.1 GCA_903862845.1 uncultured Thermoleophilia bacterium | reverse complement strand
CCCGCAGGAGTCGGCGCGCTACCGCGAGACGGCGCGCGCCACCCTGCGCGAGGACAAGCGCGTGAACATCCGGATGAGCGAGCGCGATCTCGTGCGCCTGCAGAAGACCGCCGCGCAGGAAGGCCTGCCCTACCAGACGCTCATCTCCAGCGTCCTGCACAAGTACATCAACGGACGCCTGGTCGAGAAGACCGGGTAGGGCCCGGTTGCGGGCCATTTTCCCTCAGTCTCCCCAGCGACTTCGCCACCCGTCATGCCCTCGCCCACGTGGCCGCCTTGGCGCCTGCGCGCCGGCAGCCGGTCGCCCGCACAGTCCACGCACGACTGCCTACGGCGGCAGCCGAGGGAGGCTTGCACGCTGCGAGCGGCCGTCGGGCTCCCGGGAGCCTGCCCGGCGCTCATGCTCGTTCCCCGCGCCGCACGCTTCAGGGTGCCGAGCTGCGGGGCGCCGGGCCGCACAAGGGCCGGGGCCCGCTGCAAGCGGGCCCCGGCCCTTCTTTGCGCGCGCGTCTTCGCGCGCGGTCTGCGTACCCGGGCGCCACTGCGCCCGGGCGCCGCCGCTTACTTGCCGTGCCCCGGGAAGCTCACGATGACCACTCCGCCGGCGTCTGTGCCGGAGCGCGAAGACACCGAAATATTGACCCCGCGCGTGGGGACCGAGGTGCTGTTGAGGGAGTCGTTCACCCAGTAGTGGGGAGAAGTGTACTGGGCCGGCCAGATCGTCGTGTCCCAGGTGAGGAACGGCGCCCAGAAGTCGTCGACCCACGGCTGCGCGTCGTCGAATGTATCGATGCGGTCGCCCGCGGGGATCGTGACGGTCGCGGGCGTGCCGGCGTAGGACCTGATGAGTGTCTGACTGGCCTGGAAGCCCACGTTGAAGGTGGCGTCGGCCAGGTTGAAGCGGGTGGCGGCGGGCAGGCCCTCGGAGACGCCGAAGTACGCCTCGGCCAGGGCCTCGGTGCCCGCGGCCGGGATGCGCTCGGGTCTGGCGTCCACGACCTGCAGCATGCCCTGCCAGGGGTGCACGCCCACCCAGTTGTCTGAGAACTCGTCGGTGTAGTACCACAGCAGCATGCCGGGGGTCTCTTGATAGAACTCGGCCGTGGTGTCGGTCACGAAGTTGTACAAGGAGTTCATGCCCACGTCGAAGCCGACGGGCTCACGCCACTCGATCATGTAGTAGTTTGTGGCCATCTTTCGGATCGACCCGGTGGTGAGCTGCCAGCCATCTGCCTCCCAGCCGGGGTCCGCGGTCGCGGCGCTGTCGTTGAACACCGTGACGCCGTCGGCGCTGATGCGCAGGTTGTTCCAG
Organism: uncultured Thermoleophilia bacterium; assembly: GCA_903862845.1. Taxonomy (GTDB): domain Bacteria; phylum Actinomycetota; class Thermoleophilia; order UBA2241; family UBA2241; genus CAIXSE01. The sequence goes on along the minus strand of CAIOZS010000030.1, from coordinate 1,890 downwards.
GTCCAGCCGTTGCCGGTGGCCGCCATGTCGGTGGTGTAGCGAAAGCGCAGCTCGACGGTGCCGGTGTACGCCGACAGATCGAAGGTGGCCGGCACCCAGCCGTCCACGTTGCCCTCGAACCAGATGCTGGGGCCGGTGATGCCGTTGCCGTCGTTGGCGAAGTTGGGATCCTCATTGGTGGTGATGTTGCCCTCGACGGTCTGCCACGTCGTGCTGCCGGCGGGCCGGACCTCTACGTAGCCGTAGTCGTAGTCCTGCTCGATGTCCCACCAGCTCATGAAGGTGAGCACGGAGTCGGCGGGCAGTGTCACGGTGCGCGTCAGGGTGGTGGTCATTGAGTCGCCCTTGTCGCTCCACCACTCGTGGGTGCCGTTGTATGGGGTGTTGAGGCTGAACGTCCACGGGTAGTCGGGCAGATCGACGCGGATGCCCTTGGTACCGGCGCCGTCCGCGCCCGCCGGCACGAGGCGCACGGCCGTCCTGTGCTGTCCCGCCCTAATGACGACGGGGTCTTCGAAGCCAAGCTCCTGCCGTTCCCAGGGGCTCAGGCTGGGAGGAGCGGTACCCAGGGCTTCGCCCGGGGCGCCCAGCCAGGAGCCCTGGCTCATCAGCGTCCAGAACGCGGTGCTGGCCTCACCACTGTAGATCGTGTCGTAGAGGTCCGGCAGGCCGAGGTTGTGGCAGAACTCGTGACAGAACACGCCGATGGTGCCGTCTTCGGGGTTGATCGTGTACGGGCCCACGACGACGCCCGGAACGCTGGTCGGCGCTGCCGGGTCCACAAGGCCCGAATGCGCCCAGATGGTCCAGATGGGGCCGCCGGCCGACTGGTCGATGCCGGCGTGCACGAGCTGCAGGTGATCGACGATGCCGTCGCCGTTCTCGTCGTAGCGGGCCCAGGGCACGGTGTTGCCGAGGATCTGCACGGCTTGTCTCACCAGATCGGGCACGCGGGCGCCGCCGTTGAGGCCGTAGTAGGCCTCGGAGTGGGGGACCTTGACCCATCCGTATACCTGGCCATCGACGGTGTAGGTCCCGCCCGACTGCGCCAGGAAGTAGGTGGACATCGACCTGGCGGAGTCCACCGTGCCGTACAGCATCTGCAGGTAGTGAGCAACGTTGAAGTCGGGGACCCAGTAGGTGGTGTTGTCGAGCACTCCGGGCGCAGGGATCTCGTTGTGAAGCGGGCCGCTATAGGTGACGCCGTCGATGGTGTCGGTGCCCGCAAACTCCACGAGGATGGTGAGGATGGCGTCCACTTTGAGCGCAGGGAACCCATGCCTGCCGACCGACTGCGCGACGCCGGGGGTGATGTGCTGCTGCAGTTCCTTTACCGCGAGCGGATTTGGCGTGTCCGGGTCTTTCATGCCCCCGGACCCGTCGATGGGGGGCACGGCGAACGCGCTCCCCGCGAGCAGAAGCGCCAGAGCAAGAGCGAGCAGGAAGAGCGCCAGGCCGAACAGCCTGGAGGAGCGCCGCCGAGCGGCCGGCCTCCCGGTGTGCGTTGCGGACTGTAGCATGTAATACCCCCCTGTGAAGGCGCGACGCCGGGCGTCGCGCCATTTGAGCGAACCGGCCAGGACTGCTCGTGCCCCGCGGCGCGGCGTCCCCCTCACGCAGAAGCCAAGTACGGCGGACGCGCGCGGCCCTTGCAGCGGGCAGCAGCCCTCACCCCGCAATCCTGCCGATATTGAAGGGAACTGTCAACGGCGGGTTGCCCGCGCCGCCGGCAGCCGGTCGCCCGCGCGGTCTGCGCGCCCGAGCGCCGCTGCGCGCGGGCGCCGCCGCTCCTACTTGATGGGCCGCGAGTAGTTCACAGTCACCAGTCCGCCGGCGTTCTTGCCGGGGCGCGGGGCCACGGAGATCTTGAGCCCGCGGGTGGGAACCGTG
>CAIOZS010000029.1 GCA_903862845.1 uncultured Thermoleophilia bacterium | reverse complement strand
TCTGCGCGCCCGAGCGCCGCTGCGCGCGGGCGCCGCCGCTCCTACTTGATGGGCCGCGAGTAGTTCACAGTCACCAGTCCGCCGGCGTTCTTGCCGGGGCGCGGGGCCACGGAGATCTTGAGCCCGCGGGTGGGAACCGTGGTGCTGTTCATGGAGTTGGTCAACCAGCCTCCATGCGAGGTGTACCTGGCGGGCCAGCGAGTCGTGTCCCAGGTGAGGTGCGGCTCCCAGAACCTGTCGACCCACGGCAGCGCGTCGTTGAAGACGGGGACGCGGGCGCCCGCGGGGATCGTGATCGTGCCGGCCACGTCGTCATAGGTCTTGGTGAGGACTCGCGAGGCCTGCGTACCCCGGTTGAAGGTGGCATCGGCGAGGTTGATGACTGTGGGCGCGGGCAGGCCCTCGGACACGCCGAAGTACTGCTGGGAGAGGCTCTCGGTGCCCACGGCCGGGATGCGCGTGGGCCTCGCGTCCACCACCTGCAACATGCCTTGCCAGGGATGAAAGCCCACCCAGTTGTTGGAGAACTGGTCGGTGTAGTACCACACCAGCATGCCGGGGCTCGCCGCGTAGAACTCGGCATGGGGGCGGTGCACCCAGTTGTACCAGCTGTTCATGCTCACGTCGAAGCCGGTGGGCTCGCGCCACTCGATCATGTAGTAGTTCTTCGCCGTGTTCTGTATGGCGCCGGTGGTGAGCTGCCAGCCATCCGCTACCCAGCCGGGGTCCGCGGTCGCGGCCGAGTCCTCGAACACCGTGACATCGCCGGCGCTGATACGCAGGTTGTCCCAGGTCCAGCCGTTGCCGGTGGTCGCCGTGTCGGTGGCGTAGCGAAAGCGCAGCTTGACGGTGCCGGTGTACGCCGACAGATCGAAGGTGGCCGGCACCCAGCCGTCCACGTTGCCCGCGACCCAGATGCTGGGGCCGGTGATGCCGTTGCCGTCGTTGGTGAGGTGGGGATTTTCGTCGGTGGTGATGTTGCCCTTGACGGTCTGCCACGTCGAGCTGCCGGCGGGCAAGACCTCTACGTAGCCGTAGTCCCAGTTCGGCTCGATGTCCCACCAGCTCATGAAGCTGAGCACGGAGCCGGCGGGCAAGGTCACGGTGCGCCTCAGGGTGGTGGTCATTGAGTCGCCCTTCTCGCTCCACCACTCGTGCGTGCCGTTGTATGGGGTGTTGAGGCTGAACGTCCACGGGTAGTCGGGTAGATCGACGCGGATGGCGGTGGCGCCGGGGCTCGTCCTGGCCGCCGGCGCCATGGCCACCGTCTTCTTGCGCTGCCCGGCCTTGATGACGACCGGCTTGGTGAAGCCCAGCTGCGCTCTTTCCCAGGGGCCCAGGCTTGGAGGATCGGTGCCCAGGGCCTCGCCCGGAGCGCCCAGCCAGGAGCCGTTGCACATCAGCGTCCAGAACCCGGCGCTGGATTCACCGCTGTAGACGGTGTCGTAGAGGTCCGGCAGGCCGAGGTTGTGGCAGAACTCGTGGCAGAACACGCCGATGGCGCCGTCTTCGGGGTTGATCGTGTAGGGACCCACGACGACGTTCGGATCGCTGGTCGGCGCCGCCGGCTTCACGACGCTCGAATGCGCCCAGATGGTCCAGATGGGGCCGCCGGCCGACTGGTCGATGCCGGCGTGCACGAACTGCAGGTGATCGACGACGCCGTCGCCGTTCTCATCGTAGTCGGCCCAGGGCACAGTGTTGCCGAGGATCTGCACGGCTTCGCTCACCAGCTCGTACACGCGCCTGCCGCTGTTGAGGCCGTAGTAGGCCTCGGAGTGGGAGACCTTGACCCATCCGTACACCTTGCCGTCGACAGTGTAGGTCCCTCCCGACTGCTGCAGGAAGTAGGTGGACATCGACCTGGCGAAGTCCGCCGTGCCGAAAAGCATCTGCAGGTAGTGATCCACCGTGAAGTCGGGGATCCAGTAGGTGGTGTTGTCGTCCGCGGCGGGCGCAGGGATCTCGTTGTGAAGCGGGCCGCTATAGGTGACGCCGTCGATGGTGTCGGTGCCGGCAAACTCCACGAGGATGGTCAGGATGTCGTCGAGCTTGGGGCGCGCAGTGAGCCCATGCCCGCCGCCAGGCTGCGCGACGCCGGGGGTGATGTGCTGCTGCAGCTCCTTCACCGCGAGCGGATTTGGCGTGTCCGGGTCTTTGCTGCCCCCGGACCCGTCGATGGGGGGCACGGCGAACGCGCTCCCCGCGAGCAACAGGGCCAGAGCGAGGGCGAGCAGGACGAGCGTCGGGCCGAGGAGCCTGGAGGCATGCCGCCGAGCGGCCGGCCTCCCGGCGAGCGAAGCGGACTGCGGCATGTGGCACCCCCTGTGAAGGCGCCACGCCGGGCGTCGCGCCGTTTGAGCGAGCCGCGCAGGACTGCTCGTGACCCGCGGCGCGGCGTCCCCTCGCGCAGAAGTCAGGTACGGCGGACGCGCGCGGCCCTCTCAGCGGGCAGCAGCCCTCATCGGGCAATCCTGCCGCTGCCGAAGGCGCCTGTCAACGGGCGCGCAGGCACGCGAGACGGCGGTCCGTAGCGAGTCGGCAGAGCCGGGTCCGCCGAAACGTCAACCTGCCGGCGCCGCCGGAGACGGGCCGGGGCGCGGCGCCCCTGCTATAGTTCTGCTCCCTTCGGCAGCAGCTCCCCCGGCATCTGAGGTCACGCAGGTTGAGTGCAGGGTCGCCAGCTCCAAGCCCCGTCGCGGCGAAGCTCGCCCGCCCACCCACAGACGACGTCGTCCTGCGCCCCGACACGCTCGCCGACTTCAGGCGGGCCACGCGACGCCGACTGGCGCTGGTGTGCGCGCCCGCCGGCTACGGCAAGACCACCGTCGCCGCGGCGGCCATCGAGCGCCTGGGTCTGGAGAGCATCTGGTACAAGCTGGACGTCCTCGACCACGACCCCGTCGTCTTTCTCGCGTCGCTCACCGAGGCCCTCAGGCAGCGCTTCGCCGACTTCGGCGACGCGATCCGCGAACGCCTGCGGACCACCGCCGAGGCCCCCTTCCCCGTCGAGCACCTGCAGGCAATGTTCGTCACGGAGTGCGAGCGCAGGGTCGACCGTGACGTGCACATCGTTCTCGACGACTATCACGAGGCAGCCGAGTCCGTGGAGCTCAATCGCACCCTGGACTACCTGCTGGCCGATCTCCCGGGGAGCCTGCGCTTCATCGTGCTCACGCGCTACGATCCC
>CAIOZS010000028.1 GCA_903862845.1 uncultured Thermoleophilia bacterium | reverse complement strand
GTCTACTTCCAGATCCCCGAGCTGCGCGGCTTCGAGCGCTTCTGCGTCGGCCGCCCGGTCGAGGAGCTGGCGCGCATCACGCCGCGCATCTGCGGCGTGTGCCCGGAGGCTCACCACATGGCGGCCACCAAGGCCATCGACGCCGTGTTCGGGGTCGAGGTCGCGCCCACCGGCCGCTTGCTGCGCGAGCTGCTCTACAACACGTTCTACGTCACCGACCACACGACGCACTTCTACATTCTCGCCGGCCCCGACTTCATCATGGGCCCGCAGAGCGACCCGGCGGCGCGCAACATCCTCGGCGTTATCGGCAAGGTCGGTCTTGAGACCGCCGGCGCCATGATCAAGCTCCGCGCCGAGGCCGCCGAGGTCATCAGCATGATCGGCGGCAAGCAGATCCACCCGGTCTGCGGCCTGCCCGGCGGCGTCAGCCAGGCGATCACCGCCGAGCAGCGCGACCGCATCGTCGAGGTCACCGCCGCGCAGATCGAGTTCGCCAAGTTCACGCTGCAGCTCTTCGACGACGTCGTGCTCGCCAACAACGACTACGTCGAGCTCATCAAGAGCGACGCGTTTACCCACGAGACCTACTACATGGGCATGGTCGACGAGAACAACAAGGTGAACTTCTACGACGGCCAGATCCGCGTCGTCGGCCCCGACGGCGTCGAGCTCGAGAAGTTCGCCGGCAAGGACTACCTCGACCACATCGCCGAGCACGTCGAGCCGTACAGCTACCTCGTGTACCCGTACCTCAAGAGCGTCGGCTGGAAGGGCTTCACCGACGGCAAGGACTCGGGCGTTTACCGGGCCTCGCCGCTCAGCCGGCTCAACGCCGCCGACGGCATGGCCACGCCGCTCGCCCAGGCGGAGTACGAGCGCTTCTACAGCACCCTCGGCGGCAAGCCAGTGCACGCCACCCTGGCGACGCACTGGGCGCGCCTCGTCGAGCTGCTCTACGCGGCCGAGCGCGCCCACGAGCTGGCCACCGACCCCGAGATCATCAACCCCGATGTGCGCAACATCCCCACGGGCATCGTCGGCGAGGGCGTCGGCGTCGTCGAGGCGCCGCGCGGCACGCTCTACCATCACTACAAGACCGACGACAAAGGCATCGTCACCAACGTCAACCTCATCGTCGGCACCACCAACAACAACGCCGCCATCTCCATGTCGCTGAAGAAGGCCGCCGAGGGCATCCTCACCGGCGGCAAGGACATCAGCGAAGGTAGCCTCAACATGATCGAGATGGCCTTCCGCGCCTACGATCCCTGCTTCGGCTGCGCCACGCACACGCTGCCCGGCGACATGCCGCTGCAGGTCACGGTGAAGCGCGAAGCCACGCGCGAGGTCATCACCAGCGTCAAGAGGAACATGTGACGCTGGGCGCCACGCTGGTGCTCGGCATGGGCAACCCGATCCTGTCAGACGACGGGGTCGGGTTGCTCGTCGCCGAGCGGCTGCGGGGCACCTCGCTGCCGCACGGCGTGGAGGTGCTGCAGAGCGAGGTCGGCGGGCTGCGCTTGCTCGAACTTGTGCGCGGATTCACCCGAGTCATCATTATCGACGCGCTCAAGAGCTCCGACGAAGTCGCGCGGCAGCCCGGCGAGATCGTGCGCTACGAGGCCAAGGACTTCAAGGGCGGGCACCGCTACGGGTCCGCCCACTCGATCGGTCTCGGCACGGTGCTCGAGCTCGGCGACCGTCTCGGCTACGACATGCCCGCGGACGTCACCGTGTTCGCCATCGAGGCCGTGGACGTGGAGACCTTCGGCGAGGAGCTTTCGCCGCCGGTGGCCGCGGCCGCGGAGCGCGTGCTCGGCATGATCGCCGCCGAGCTGGCGGCCGCCGCGGACGCGGCCTGAGCGACGTGGGCATCGTCGTCTTCACGAGCCACGGGGTGCCGGCGCTGCGCGCCGCCCTGCGCGGCATCCGCGAGACCGTGGCCGACCCGTGGGACCTCGCCGTGTACGCCAACGACTGCCCCGACCTGGTGGCCACCTACCTCGTGCGCCAGTACCTGCGCGGCCGCATCGGTGGCTTTCAGCTCGAGAGCGGCGACAACCACGGCGCCCACTGCGGCCTCGACTGCGCCTTCCATCTCGTGCAGGGCGACTATCTGGTGCGCGTCGACGACACCCTCGAGTTTCAGCCGGGCTGGCTCGAACGGTCCGTCGCGGCCCTCGAGGCCGATCCCGACATCGGCTGCCTCTCGCTGGTCCAGCCGCCCGACTACCACCGCGGCCGCGGGCGACCGCGCACCGTGCACGTGGAGCCAGTCGTCGTCGACCACCTCGACATGCGCTGCTACGTCACGCGGCGCGAGCTTGTGGCGCGTCACGAGTGCGAGCTGATGGGCGAGGGAGAGGGTGACGGCTGCGGCTTCCAGAAGTACCTCCACGCCCACGGCAAGAAGCTCGCCTACCTGCCCGGCGTGGTCACGGCGCTGGCGCTCTCCGAAGTGCCGAGCGCCCAGGACGCCTGTGCCCACGAGGCGGACCTGCCGGCGCACGAAGGCGCCTCCGTCGCGATGCAGCATCTGGAGCAGTCCTACGAGCTTGGCGACGACGTGCTACTCACCTGCATGGCGTGCGGCAGCGGCGAGCTCGAGGTGCTGGCCGCCCGCATCAGGTTCTGCGAGTCGCACCAGGTGGCCATCGGCTTCTGGTACGAGCTGCGCTGCCCCGAGTGCAACGAGGTCTATTACAAGGACGACTTCCAGTTCAGTTGCCCGGGGTGACGGGGGGTAGCGGCACGCCATGAACCCGTCGCAGCCAGACCCCGGAGGGAGCGCAGCCGCGCGGCTCGGCGTGCGCGCCGCTGCGCGGCTCAGCGTGCGCGGCGTGGTGCAGGGCGTCGGCTTCAGGCCCTTCGTCTATTCCCTGGCGCAGCGGCACGCGGTGACCGGCTGGGTGCGCAACACGTCCGCCGGCGTGGAGATCCTGGCGGAGGGCGCGCCGGCCGACGTCGAGGCCTTCGCCCTGGCCCTGCCACGCGAGGCGCCGCCGCGCTCCCACATCGCCTCGTACGAGCGCACCAGCGCCGAGCCCGAAGGCGCCACGGCGTTTCTCATCCTCGGCAGCGCCGTCGACCCGCACGCCTACCAGCTCGTCTCGCCGGACATCGCGACCTGCGACGACTGCCGCGCCGAAGTGCTCGATGCGCGCGACCGGCGCTACCGGTATCCCTTTACCAACTGCACCAACTGCGGCCCGCGGTTCACGATCATCGAGGACCTGCCCTACGACCGGGAGCGCACCACGATGCGGAGCTTCCCGTTGTGCCCGGCCTGCCGCGCGGAATACGAAGACCCGGGCGACCGGCGCTTTCACGCCGAGCCCAACGCCTGCCCCGTGTGCGGCCCGCGCGTGCGGCTGCTGCGGCGCGTGGGGGGCGGCGGGGAAGGCGGGCGGGGCGGCCCGGGCGGCGAGCGTGGCGGCGCGGGCGGCGGGGTCGTGGAGCTTGCCGAAGGCAAGCCGGACGACCCCGCCGCCCCCATCCGCGCCGCCGCCGAGCTGCTGCGCGGCGGCGAGATCCTCGCCGTGAAGGGGCTCGGCGGCTTTCATCTGGCCTGCGACGCCACGAGCGGCGACGTGGTGCGCCGCCTCAAGGAGCGCAAGCGCCGGCCGCACAAGGCCCTGGCGGTGATGTTTGCCGATCTCGAGCAGCTTCGCCGCCACTGCCGGGTGAGCCCCGAAGAGGAAGAGCTGCTGACCTCGCCGGAGCACCCCATCGTGCTGCTCGAGTGGCGCGAGGTCGCGCCGCACGGCGCTATCGGACCGGAGCTGGGCGGCGACGCCGGCAGGGAAGAGGCCTGGGCGCCGGGCGGCGGGAGAGAGGCGCGCGGGCCGGCCGCTGAAGCCGCGCCGGCCGCCGAAGCCGCGCCGGCCGCCGAAGGCGGGCCGGCCGCCATCACCCCCGAGGTCGCGATCGGTCAGCGGTACCTCGGCGCGATGCTCCCGTACACGCCGCTGCACATCCTGCTGCTGGCAGAGGCCGGGCGGCCGCTCGTCATGACCAGCGGCAACCTTGCCGAGGAGCCCATCGTGAAGGGCTGGGAGGAGATCGAGCGCCTGGCGCCCATCGCCGACGCCTACCTGGTGCACGACCGCGAGATCGCCGTGCGCTACGACGACTCCGTCGCGCTCGTGCGCGGCGGGCGGCCGCGGCTGCTGCGCCGCTCACGGGGCTACGCCCCGTTCCCGGTGGCCCTGCCGCGGCCGCTTCCGCAGACGCTCGCCTGCGGCGCCGAGCTGAAGAACACCTTCTGCCTGACGCGGGACGCCAACGCCTTTCTCAGCCAGCACATCGGCGACCTCGAGAACCTGGAGACGCTGGAGCACTACGAGACCAGCGTCGCCGTGTACGAGAAGATGTTCCGCCTCGCGCCCGAGGTGATCGGCTACGACCTGCATCCCGAGTATCTGGCCACCAAGTTCGCACTCGCGCTGCCGCAGCCGGACAAGGTCGCGGTGCAGCATCACCACGCGCACATCGCCGCGCGCCTCGTCGAGTGTGGCCGCGAGGACGCCGTGATCGGCGTCAGCATGGACGGTTTGGGTTACGGCGACGACGGCCGCCTGTGGGGCGGCGAGGTGCTGGTCTGCGACCTGCTCGGCTATCGCCGCGTGGCGCATCTGGAGGAGCTGCCGCTGCCGGGCGGCGCGGCCGCCATCGAAAAGCCGTGGCGCACCGCGCTCGGCTGGAGCTACGCGCTGCTCGGCGAGGACGGGCTCGGGCGGGCAGCGCGGCTGCTGCGCAGCCGCGCTCTCGCTCCCGAGCCCGTCCTTGCCGACGAGGACTTCGCCGTCGTCCGCCGCCAGATCGACGCCGGCATCAACACGCCGCTGACGACGAGCTGCGGGCGGCTGTTCGACGCCGTCGCCGCGCTGGCCGGCGTGCGCCACGAGATCACCTACGAGGGCCAGGCGGCGATCGAGCTGGAGATGATGGCCTCAGCTCGCGAGGTCGCAGGCGCGACCGCACGGCCCTACGCCTACGTCCTCGACGGCGACGCGGCGGCCGCCGCGGCGG
>CAIOZS010000027.1 GCA_903862845.1 uncultured Thermoleophilia bacterium | reverse complement strand
GCCTGGAGCCCGGCGGCAAGAACGGCTATGCTCGCCCTGAGGCGCTCAGGCTCGGTTTGTGCCGCGGGATGGCGGACCCGGGCGCACTCTCGTAGATGGAGGGGGCCATGCGCAAGACGGAGTACCTGCTCGATGACGCCGCCCTCGCGGCCGCGGCCGAGCGCTACCGCGCATACTCGGTCGCGCCCCTCGACTACGGCACGGTGCGCGACTACTGCGACAGCTTCGATCACCTGCGGCCGCTGGCGACGCTGAACGGCGATCTGAAGGACCTGCAGCGGCCCTGGATGCTGAAGGCGATCCTTTCGCGCGTGGGGGCGCGCGACGGGGCACGCCGTGGGGCACGCCGTGGGGCGCGCGGCGGGCGCCTGCTCGAGATCGGCGCCGGCGAGCCCTTCGTTGCCGACCTGCTGCAGCGCCTGGGCCACGAGGTGTGGATCGTCGATCCCTACGACGGCTCCGGCAACGGCCCGCTCGAGCTCGACCGCTTTCGCGGCGAATGCCCCGATCTCAGGTTCGTCCGCGAGCAGTTCAGCGCCGCGACCCGCAAGCTGAAGCCGGCCTCCTTCGACTGCATCTACTCGATCTCCGTGCTGGAGCACGTCCCGGCGGCGGGGCTCACGGGGGTGATGGCCGGCCTGCGGCGCTTTCTGCGGCCGGGCGGCGTCACCATTCACGCGGTGGACCACGTGCATCGCGGCAGGGGCGCCGCGGAGCACCTGGCCAACCTCAGGCTGATGATGGCCGGCCTCGGGCACTCGGCCGAGGACCTGGACGGCACATTGGCTGCGCTGTCCGCCGACATCGACACCTACTACCTGTCGGCGGAGAGCCACAACCGCTGGCGTAACGGGGTGCCCTACGACGAGTTCCCCATGCGCGTCTGCGTGAGCATCCAGAGCTGCAGCGCGGCGCGCAGCATAGGGGCGCCGTAGGGCGCTCGCGGCGCACGGCGGGGCACCGGGTTTCGGCGTGGCCGGTCCCCACGTGTCGCGGCAGCAGGACAAAGGGCGACTGGTGCCAGAGAGAGCGGAGGGCGCATGACGACAGAAGTGCCGAGCATCCTGAACTGGCTTGACGATGAGAGGCTGGCCTGCCCGCGAGCCAATCTCCTCGCGGTGTTTGACGACCGCAGTCACACGCTCCAGTCCACGCCCGATGAGCTCATCCTCATGAAGTCGCGGGGCATGGTCGACTGGTACGAGACGTCGTTCGCGGCAGATCCGCCGCGTCGCGTGCTCGAGATCGGCATCTTCAAGGGCGGCAGCGTCGTACTCTTCTCGGAGCTCTGGCGCCCCGAACGCCTCGTGGCAGTCGACATCGCCGTCGAGCCCGTGCCCGCTCTGGCCGAGTACATTCGTCGTTGCGACTTGGCTGAGAGCGTGAGACCCGTTTTCGGCATCGACCAGGCGGACGCTGCAGCCATGAGATCGGTCATCTCGAGCGAGCTCGGCGCCGCGCCTCTCGATCTTGTGGTTGACGATGGCTGCCACTTCTATGAGGAGACGAGGGCCGCGTTCGAGACGGTCTTTCCCTTCCTGCGGCACGGCGGCATCTACGTGATCGAGGATTGGGGGTGGGCACATTGGCCCGGCGCTTGGCAAGACAACGGCGGGCCGTGGCCCGACAAGCCGGCGCCCACCCTCCTCGCGCTCGAACTGGCCATGCTGTGCGCTTCGCGCGCGGATCTCGTCGAAGCGGTCGAGATAACCCCAGGTCTGATCGTCGTGCGGAAGGGCGTGGGGGGGACCGTGGGCGCCGACTTCGCGCTATCGGCCGCCTATCTTACCGCCGGACGCGTCTTTCTGGAGGAAGGGTTCGCCTCCCCATTACGAGCGGGAGAGCAGGCGCCGAGTCGGCGAGAGCTCGAGCAGACGATTCTCAACGCGGAGCGCGAGCTCCAGCGTTCCCGAGCCACTGTGACAGAGCTCGATGGAGTGATTCGCGCTCTGCGCAGCAGTCAGTCGTGGCGCCTCACGGCGCCGCTCAGACGGCTGAGGCGCGCCCTGCGGGGTTGATGCAGTGGCTGGTCCAGGCCTCGCTCCCTGGGTGTGGGAGCCAG
>CAIOZS010000026.1 GCA_903862845.1 uncultured Thermoleophilia bacterium | reverse complement strand
GGCGTCCGGCGCGGACGCGCCGCCGGGCGCGCCGGGCGGGCCGGGCGCTTCGCCGCCGCCGTTCACCGCGCCAGCGCGGTAGGCCGGCGGAAGTCGTGCCCGGCGTACACGGCGTCGGCGCCGAGCCACTCCTCGATCTGGAAGAGCCGGTTGTACTTGGCCGTGCGCTCGCCGCGCACCGGCGAGCCCGTCTTGATCTGGCCGGCGTTGAGCGCCACGACGAGGTCGGCGATGATCGGGTCCTCGGTCTCGCCGGAGCGCTCGCTCACCTGCACGCCGTAGCCGTTGCGGAAGGCGGTGTCGGCCGCCACCAGTGCCTCGGTGAGCGTGCCGATCTGGTTGACCTTCCACAGCATCGCGTTGGCCGCGCCCAAATCCGCGCCGCGCTGCACGAGGTCGGGATTCGTCACAAACAGGTCGTCGCCGATGAGCTGGACCCCCTTGGCGCCCAGGTCGGCCGTGATCGCCACCCAGCCGTCCCAGTCGTCCTCGCTGAGCGGGTCCTCGATGGAGACGATGTCGAAGTCGCGGACGAGCTCGCCGTAGAAGGCGATCAGCTCGTCGGTCGTGTACTCCTTGCCCGCCACCGTATAGACGCGCCGCGCCGCGTCCCACAGGTGGGTCGCGGCGCAGTCGAGCGCGTACACCATCTGGTCGGCGTAGCCGGCCGCCGCGACACCCTCGCGCAGCACAGTCAGAGCCTCGCGCACATCCACGATGGGCGTCGCGAACCCGCCCTCGTCGCCGGTGTTGGCGGCCAGCTTGCCGTAGCGCGACACGACGATCTCCATGAGCGCCATGTGGCACTCGCTGGCCATGCGCATCGCCTCGCTGAACGTCGAGGCGCCGACCGGCATGCAGATGAACTCCTGGAAGTCGAGGTCGTTGGAGGTGAGCTTGCCGCCGTTGATGAGGTTGACGAACGGCACCGGCAGCACGCGCGAGTCGGCGCGCAGGTAGCGGTGCAGCGGCAGGCCCGCGCAGGCGGCGGCGGCGCGGGCCGCGGCCAGCGACACGCCGAGCAAGGCATTCGCGCCCAGCCGGCTCTTGCCGGGCGTGCCGTCAAGTTCGCGGAGAAAGCGGTCGAGCGCCGGCTGATCGGCCGCGTTGCGGCCGACGACCGCCGGCGCGATCACCTCGTTGACGTTGGCGAGCGCCCGGGTGACGCCCTGGCCGCGGTAGGCAGTCCCGCCGTCGCGCAGTTCCACGGCCTCGCTGCTGCCGGTGGAACGCCCGGCGGGCACATCGGCGCGCCCCAAGGCGCCGCCCGCCACTACGTCGACCTGCACCGTGGGATAGCCCCGGCAGTCGAGGATCATGCGGGCGTGGACCTCAGTGATCGTGGTGCTCATGCAGTTGCCTTTCTTCTCGGTGGATGCGCGGGGAGTCGCCGCTCAGGCGACGGTGTTGCGCAGCTCCCCGACGCCCTCGACGACGATCGTCACGGTCTGACCGGCGGCCAAGGGGCCGACGCCGGGCGGCGTGCCCGTCATCAGCACGTCGCCTGGTTCAAGAGTCATGATGCCGCTCGCGAAAGAGAGCAGCTCGAGCGGCCCCACGAGCATGTCGCCGACGAAGCCGTGCTGGACCTCCACGTCGTCGAGCAGCGCGCTCACGCGCGCCTCAGGGCCCGGCGCCCGGGGCACGATCCACGGGCCCAGCGGGCAGAAGGTGTCGAAGCTCTTGGCGCGCGTCCACTGTCCGTCCACCTTCTGCAGGTCGCGGGCCGTGACGTCGTTGCCGCAGGTGTAGCCGGCGACGTGATCGGCGGCCCGGGCCGGCGAGACGTCCTTGCAGCGCCGGCCGACCACGACGACCAGCTCGGCTTCGTAGTCGACCTGGACGGAACGCGCCGGGCGGATGATCGTCTCCCCCGGCCCGATGACCGCCGTGCGCGGCTTCATGAACAGGATCGGCTCGGCCTGCACGGCCATCTGCAGCTCGTCGGCATGCGCCCGGTAGTTGAGGCCCACGGCGACGATCTTACCGGGCAGCACCGGCGCCAGAAGGCGCACCGCCGCCAGTTCCGCGTCGCCGGTGACACGAGCGCCGTCCTCGAAGGCCGGCCGGTCGAGCAGCTCGACGGCGTCGCCGGCAAAGCGGCAGTGCCGCTCTTCGCCGGCGACCGCGACCCGCCCGAAGGCGCCGGCCGGCGGCCGCCCCGGCGCGTCTCCGCCCCTCATGGCTGCCGGCTCCTCACCATGCCGTACTCGATCGAGTCCACGAGGGCCTCCCAGCTTGCTTCGATGATGTTCTCGCTGACGCCGATGCTGCCCCAGGTGTCGTCGCCGTCGCTGGCGTCGAGCAGCACGCGGGTGACGGCGCCCGTGCCCTTGTTCTCGTCGAGGATGCGCACCTTGTAGTTGACGAGCTCGATGTCGCTGAGATGCGGGTGCTTCTGCGCGATGGCCTGGCGCAGCGCCGTATCGAGCGCGTTGACCGGGCCGTTGCCTTCGGCGGTACTGATGATGCGCTCGCCGCCGACGTGCACCTTGATGGTCGCCTCCGTGACGGCCTTGCCGTCCTCGCGCTTCTCCACGATCACGCGAAAGCTCTCGAGGCGAAACAGCGGCTCGTGCGGCGCCAGCTCTTCGCGGAGCAACAGATCGAAGGAGGCGTCGGCGGCCTCGTAGTGATAGCCGCGGTGCTCGCGCTCCTTGAGCCTCTTGAGGACGGCGGCGACGCCGTTATCGTCGCCCTCGAGCTCGAGGCCGATGTCGTGGGCGCGGCGCATCACGGCGCTCCTGCCCGAGAGCTCGGAGACGAGGATGCGCTGCTGGTTGCCCACGGCCGCCGGGTCGACGTGCTCGAAGGTCTGCGGCGCCTGCTCCACGGCCGCCACGTGCAGGCCGCCCTTGTGGGCGAAGGCGGCCTTGCCTACGTACGGTTCTTGCGCCCCGATGGAGGCGTTGCAGAGGTCGGCCACGAAATGAGCCGTCTCGCCGAGCCGCGCGAGCTGCTCGTCGCTGATCACCGGCAGGCCCATCTTGAGCTTGAGCGCCGGGATGATGCTGACCAGGTTGGCGTTGCCGCAGCGCTCGCCGTAGCCGTTCATCGTGCCCTGCACCTGGCGGGCGCCGGCGTCGACGGCGACGAGGCTGTCGGCCACGGCGCAGCCGCTGTCGTTGTGGATGTGGATGCCGATGGTGACGCCGAGGGCCGCCGTGACCTCGCCGACCACGTCGGCGACGAGCGGCGGCAGGGAGGCGCCGTTGGTGTCGCACAGGCAGACGACCGCCGCGCCCGCTTCTGCGGCGGCGGTCACGCAGCGCAGCGCGTAGGCCGCGTCGTCGCGCCAGGCGTCGAAGAAGTGCTCCGCGTCGTAGACCACCGTCTTGCCCTCTGCGACCAGAAAACGCACCGTGTCGGCGATCATGCGCAGGTTCTCGTCGCGGCTCACGCGCAGCACCTTGGTGAGGTGCAGGCCCCAGGTCTTGCCGACGATGGCCACCGTGTCGGCAAAGCAAGCGGCCAGCACGCGCAGGTTCTCGTCGGCCTCGGCCGCCACGCCTTTGCGCGTGGTCATGCCGAAGGCCACCAGCTCGGCGTGACCCAGGCGCTCGCCCTCCATGCGCCGGAAGAACTCGATCTCCTTGGGGTTCGAGGCGGGGAAGCCGCCTTCGATGAAGTGGATGCCGAGCTCGTCCAGCTTGAGCGCGATGCGCACCTTCTCGTCCACCGAGACCGACATGCCTTCTTGCTGCATGCCGTCGCGCAGCGTGGTGTCGTACAGCCGCACGCCCTGCTCGCTCATCGCTTTAGCTCCTCGCGTACTCCATGTAGTGGCCGAACTCCTCGTCGCGACCCTCGACAATGGCGCGGAACTTCTCCTGGATACGGCGCGTGATGGGGCCGGGATCGCCGATGAAGTGGTCGTCCATCTCGCGGATCGGCACGATCTCGGCGGCCGTGCCGGTGTAGAACAGCTCATCGGCGATCACCAGGTCGCTGCGCGCCATCGTGCGTTCACGGAAGGGGATGCCCATGGCGACGGCCAGCTTCATGACGGAATCGCGGGTGATGCCCTCGAGCACGCCGTCGCTGGGCGGCGGGGTCATGAGCACGCCGTCGCGCACCACGAAGATGTTCTCGCCGGAGCCCTCGGCGACGTGCCCGTGCTCGGTGAGCATGATCGCCTCGTCGTAGCCGGCGTTGGTCACCTCGATCTTGGCGAGGATGCTGTTGAGATACTGGCCCGTGGCCTTGGCGGCGCGGGCCAGGGCCGTGTGGTCCAGCGACTGGATGCTCGAGACCTTGGCGCGAATGCCCTTCTGGATGCCTTCTTCGCCGAGATAGGCGCCCCATGGCCAGGCCGCGATGGTCACCTCGACCGGGGCGTTCAGGGGGAAGAGGCCCATCTCGCCGTAGCCGCGGAAGATGATGGGCCGGACATAGCAGTGGTCGAGGCCGTTGCCCTCGATGAGCTCGAAGGTGGCGTCGTAGAGCCGCTCGAGGCTGTAGGGCACCGGCATGTAGTAGAGCTTGGCGGAGCGGATCAGGCGCTTCAGATGTTCCTCGAGACGAAACACTGCCGGGCCCTTGGGCGTCTTGTAGCAACGGATCCCCTCGAACACCCCGGAGCCGTAGTGCAGCGCGTGCGTAAGGACGTGCACCCTGGCCTCGCCCCAGGGCACGAGCTCGCCGTCCATCCAAATCTTGTCCACCTCGGGTATCGACATGGTTCCTCCTCGCCTGTGGGTCAGGCGGCCGTCAGGGCAGCCAGGATGGCTTCGGTCATCGCGGCGCTGCCGAGCTTCTGCTCGCCGGGCGCGGCGATGTCTGCGGTGCGCGCGCCCTGCTCAAGGGCCGTCTCGACGGCCCTCTCGACGGCGCGCGCCGCGGCGTGCTCGGCGAAGCTCAGGTCGAGCATCATCGCGGCGCTGAGGATGGTCGCGCACGGATTGGCCAGCCCCTTGCCGGCGATGTCGGGGGCCGAGCCGTGGATGGGCTCGTAGAGGCTCACGCCGCCGGCGCCGACGCTGGCCGACGGCAACATGCCGATGCTGCCGGTGAGCATCGCCGCTTCGTCGCTGAGGATGTCGCCGAAGAGATTCTCGGTGGCGATCACGTCGAACTGCGTGGGCTCGCGGATGAACTGCATGGCGCAGTTGTCGACGAGCATGTGGCGGAGCTCCACGTCGGGATGGCGCTCCGCCACGCGGACGGCGACGGCGCGCCACAGCCGCGAGCTCTCGAGCACGTTGGCCTTGTCGACGGAGTGGACAAGCTTGCGCCGTCCCTCGGCGACGGTGAAGGCGTGCTCCACGAGCCGCTCGACCTCGGCCTCGCTGTAGATCATCGTGTCGTAAGCCACGTCCGCGGTGCGCTCGCTCTTGCCGAAGTACACGCCGCCGGTGAGCTCGCGCACCACGATCATGTCGACGCCGTCGATGACCTCGGGCTTGAGGGTGCTGTTGTGGGCGAGCGCCGGGAAGCTCTTGACGGGGCGCAGATTGGCAAACAGCTCGAGACCCTTGCGCATGCCGAGCAGGCCCTGCTCGGGGCGCGGCCGGTGCGGGTCGGTGGTGTCCCAGCGGGGCCCGCCGACGGCGCCCAGCAGCACGGCGTCGCAAGCCTTGCAGCGCTCGATGAGGCCCTCTTCCATGGGCGTGCCGAAGGCGTCGATGGCGCAGCCCCCCATGACGCCTTCGTCCCAGGCGATGAGGAAGCCAAAGCGCTGCCCGGCCGCGTCGACGACGCGCCGCGCGGCGGCCACGATCTCGGGCCCCACCCCGTCGCCGGGGAGGGTCATGACGCGGTAGCCGCGGTAGTTGGCCGGGGTGGTCACGAGCGGCTCCCCTCGGCGAGCTGCGCCTTCACGTACGGCAGAAGGCCGCCGCGATCGATGAGCTCCTGCATGAACGGCGGAAACGCCTCGGCGTCGTACGTCTTGCCCTGCGTGAGGTTCTCGACGGTGCCGGCGGCGAGGTCGACGCGCAGGCGGTCGCCCGCCTGCGCCTCGCGCGCCGCCTCCGGGCACACCACGATCGGCAGCCCGGTGTTGATCGCGTTGCGGTAGAAGATCCGCGCGAACGAGGCGGCGACGACGACGCTGACGCCGGAGTGCTTGATCGCCACGGGCGCGTGCTCGCGCGAGCTGCCGCAGCCGAAGTTCTCGTGGGCGACGATGATGTCGCCGGGCTGCACGCGCTCCACGAACCCGGCGTCGATGTCCTCCATCGCGTGGCTCGCGAGCTCCTGCGGGTCGCTGGTGTTGAGATGGCGGGCCGGGATGATGACGTCGGTGTCGACGTCGCGGCCGTACTTGTGGACGGTGCCCTCGAAGATCATCGCGAGCCTCCCTTGCCGGCGCCGACTGCTTCGGGCGTGGCGATGTGGCCGGCCACGGCGGAGGCGGCAGCCACGTACGGGCTCGCGAGGTAGACCTCGCTGCCGGGGTGACCCATGCGGCCGACGAAGTTGCGGTTGGTGGTGGCCACGGCGCGCTCGCCCTCGGCGAGGACGCCCATGTGGCCGCCGAGGCAGGCGCCGCAGGTCGGCGTGCTGAAGGCGCAGCCGGCCTCGATGAGCGCCTGCATGGTGCCGTCGGCGATGGCGTCCAGGCACACCTCCTGCGTGCCCGGCAGGATGATGACGCGCACGTCCGGGTGAACCTTCTTGCCGCGGAGGATAGAGGCCGCCTGACGCAGGTCCTCGAGGCGGCCGTTGGTGCAGCTCCCGATGACGACCTGGTCGATGGTGACGTCCGCCAGGTCGGCGGCGGCGGCGGCGTTGCTCGGCAGGTGCGGCCTGCTCACGGTGAGCGGCACGGCGGAGGCGTCGATCTCGAGGACGCGCGCGTACTCGGCCTCGGGATCGCTGGCGAAGACCTTGCCGGCGGTGCGCGCGCGGCTGCCCTCCGGCCGGCTCTGCAGGTACTGCGTCGTCTTCTCGTCGAAGCCGACGATGCCGTTCTTGCCGCCGGCCTCGATGGCCATGTTGCACATCGTGAAGCGCTCGTCCATGGAGAGACCCTCGATGGCCTCGCCGGCGAGCTCCATCGCCTGGTAGAGGGCGCCGTCGACGCCGATCAGGCCGATCGTGTGCAGGATCAGGTCCTTGCCGGTGACCCACGGCTGCGGGCGGCCCGAGTAGACGAGCTTGATGCTCTCGGGCACGCGCAGCCACACGCGGCCCCAGGCCATGGCGGCAGCGAAGTCGGTGCTGCCCATGCCGGTGCTGAAGGCGGCCACGGCGCCGTAGGTGCAGGTGTGGCTGTCGGCGCCGACGACGACGTCGCCGGGCGCCACGAGGCCCATGTCGGGCAGGAGCACGTGCTCGATGCCGACCCGCCCGACCTCGAAGTAGTTGACGATCTCGTGCTTGCGGGCAAACTCGCGCATCTTCTTGCTCTGGCCCGCCGCCTTGATGTCCTTGTTGGGCGCGAAATGGTCGGGCACGAGGGCGATGCGGGCCGGGTCGAAGACCTTCGTGAACCCGGCCTTCTCGAACTCGGCGATGGCCAGCGGCGCGGTGATGTCGTTGGCCAGCGCCAGATCGACCTGTGCCTCGATGATGTCGCCGGCGTGCACCTCAGCGCGCCCCGCAGCGCGCGCGAGGATCTTCTCGGTGATCGTGGAACCCATCAGACCTCCCCTGCAGCCGCAGCGTTGTTGACGGCCCGCACGTAGGCCTTCGCCGAGGCTTCCATTACATCGAAACTGACCGCCTGGCCGTTGAACGAGCGGCCGTTGATCTCCACGGCCACGCGCACCTCGGCCAGCGAGTCCTTGCCCGCCGAGATGGCCCGCACCTGGTAGTCGGCCAGACTGCCGGACGTGCCGACGGCGTCGTCGATCGCCGCGAACACGCTCTCGACCGAGCCGTTGCTGAAGCTGCGCCCCTTCTTGAGCTCCCCGCGCGCCTCGATCTCGACCTGGCTGGTCGGGATGATCGCCGAGCCCGACTGGGTGACGAAGCTCTTGAGGCTGAACTGGTCGAGGCGCTCGCGAATCTCTTCGCTGACGAGCGCTTCCAGGTCGAGCACCGTGACCTGCTTCTTCTTGTCGGCGACCGCTTTGAACCGCTTGAAGGCGTCGTTGAGCTCGGCATCCGAAAGCTGATAGCCGAGCTCGGCGAGCTTGGCGCGCAGCGCGTGCCGGCCGCTGTGCTTGCCGAGCACGATGTCGTTGTCGGCAAGCCCGACGTCGGCCGGCGTCATGATCTCGAAGGTCGAGGCTTCGCTGAGCACGCCGGCCTGGTGGATGCCGCTTTCGTGGGCGAAGGCGTTGCGCCCGACGATCGCCTTGTTGCGCTGGATCTGGTAGCCGGTGAGCGTGCTCACCAGGCGGCTGGTGCGGGCGATCTCCGTTGTCTCTACGCCGGTCTCGCAGGCGAAGGAGTCGCCGCGCGTGCGGATGGCCATGACGACCTCCTCGAGCGAGGCGTTGCCGGCGCGCTCGCCGATGCCGTTCACGGCGCACTCCACCTGCGTCGCGCCGGCGCGCACCGCGGCCAGCGAGTTGGCCGTGGCCAGGCCGAGGTCGTTGTGACAGTGCACGCTGACGGTCACGCCGTGCAGCGAGGGGCACAGCCGGTAGAGCCCCGCGATGAAGTCGCCGAACTCGTAGGGCAAGGCGTAGCCCACGGTGTCGGGCACGTTGACGGTGGTGGCGCCGCATTCGACGGCGATGCCCAGCACCTCGGCCAGGAACCCCGGCTCGGAGCGGCTGGCGTCCATGGCGCTGAACTCGACGTCGGCGCCGGCGCGGGTGCTCGCGAGGTCGCGCGCCAGGCTCACCATGGCGCGCGTGCCGGCGAGCACCTCCTCCGGCGTCATCTTGATCTGGTACTTCATGTGCACCGCGCTGGTGCTGATGAAGGTGTGGATGCGCGGCTTTGCCGCCACCTTCACCGCGTCCCAGGCGGCCACGATGTCTTTCTCCATGGCGCGCGCAAGGCCGGCGATGCGCGGCCCCTCGACCTCGCCGGCGATGGTCTTGACGGCCTCGAAGTCGTCCGGCGAGGCGATCGGGAAGCCGGCCTCGATGATGTCGACGCCCAGCTTCGCGAGCTGGCGCGCGATCTCGAGCTTCTCGGCTTTGTTCAGCGTCGCGCCCGGCGCCTGTTCGCCGTCGCGCAGCGTGGTATCGAAGATGTTGATGTAGCGGGGCTCGGTCACGAGGTACCCACACCTCCCAAGGCGGCAGTCGTCGCCACTTGCGGTGCTACGGATCCGATTGTGATCCAGAAAGGGGCCGTTACGGCCGGCAGGTGTCTACGCATCCCCCCGCGGGGGGAGGAGCAGGCAGAGGCCCCGGAGGCTGAGCACGCGGGCGCGTACGTCAATGTGGTCCTCCCGGGGCAACTCGCTTGTGCTGCGGCGACGCATCGTGCGCTGAGTCTACGTCAGGCGCGCGCGAGGGCGCAAGCTTCGCTAATCAGGACCATGAGACTCCGGTTTCAAGACCGTCGCACAGGGAACGCTGAAACGGCAAGGCATCGCTGAAAGGTGACTCCCATGACACGGGTAGCGACAAGACTCAGCACGGCGCCGGCCGTGACCACATTGCCGGCCGAAGACCTGGAGCGGGCACGCTCCTTCTATGAGGAGAAGCTGGGCCTCGAAACGGAAGTGCGCGACGACATGCCGGAGGGCGTTTTCGTCCGCGCCGGCAAGGGCAGCCAGATCTTCCTGTACCAGCGCGGCCGCGCCACGGCAGAGAACACCGCGTTGACCTTCGAGGTCGACGACCTCGAAGGAACCGTCGCGGAGCTCCGCATGCACGGGGTCGAGCTTGAAGAATACGACTTTCCCGGACTGAAGACGGTGAACGGCATGCTCACGCGCGGCGCCGATCGCGCCGCCTGGTTCAAAGACAGCGAGGGCAACATCCTCTGCGCTCACGAGACTCTGGCGACCTGAGGGCACGCGAGCCGGCACGCGCACGCGCCGGGGCGGCGGGCTTTCGGCCCGCCGCCCCGGCTTTCTTGCGCCGCGCGGCGCCTCCCTTTGTCTCCCCGTGCTGTCCGCGCAACGGACGCGCCGTGCGCCGGCAACCCCTCTGGTAAGATGACCCCGGCCTGTCTGCGTCCACCGGGGGGTTCTGATGTCCAGGCGCCGGCTCCTTCTGCCCGCTCTCGTCGTCGCGCTGTTCGCGGCGAGCTGTCCGGCGGCGCTTGCCGCCTACGGCCCCCTGTGGTCGCAGCCCGTCGCGGGGGCGGCGCAGCTCGTGGCCGGCGACTCCGGTGTCACCGTGGTCTTCGCGGTCACCGACGGTGCGGGCAGCGCGCTCGTCGCGCAGCGCTACGACCGCGCCGGCGAGCCGCTCGCCGCTGAGCCCACCGTCCTCGTCGGCGGCATCAGCGCTCTCAGCGATTGGCTGGCGACCGGCGGCGGAGCCGGGGACATCGTCGTGGCATGGAAGACCGGCGGCGTGACCGCGGTGCAGCGCATTGCGGCGAGCGGCGCCGGCGTCTACGACTCCGTGACGGTCTGCAGCGACGCGGTCGTCACGGCGCTGCGTGGGCCGGGCGCCGCCGCGGCGCCGGTGCAGCTCGAGCCGGACGGCTTCGGCGGCGTCTACGTCCGGCTCCTGGCGACGCCGTCGCTGGCCTCCGGCGACACGCTGCTCGCCTACGTCTCCCCGCTCGGCGAGTCCGCGCTGCCCAACCCCGGCCTCGCCGTGGGCAGGGGCTCGGTCGCCGACATGAGCTGCGACGACCTCGGCCATCTGTGCGTCCTTCTGAGCGCGCCCGGCCGTAGCGGCGTGGCCGCGCAGCGCTTCGCCCCCGACCTGAAGGCCGACTGGTCCGAGCCCTTCTCGCCGTACAACCCGCTGCTGGCCCCGCCGCCGGCCACGCCGCAGACGCCTCTGGGCATCGTCGCCGCGGCCGCCGCCACGATCGCCTGGCGCGAAGGCGGCACGGTCAAGGTGCAGCGCTTCTCTGCCGGCGGCATCCGCTCGTGGCTGCGGCCCGCCGCCGTGAGCGCAAGCGGAGCGCCGCTGCTCGCCGCCGACGCGTGGGGCGGCTGCTACCTCGCGGAGGCGTCCGGCGGCGGCCTGCGCGTGCAGCACATCGCCGAGGACGGCGCGCCCGTCGGCGATCCCGGCGGCAGCGTGCTGCCCCTGAGCCTCGCCGGCGCCGACGTGATCGATCTTTCATGGAACCGCGCCGGCGACCTCGCCGTCGCCTACGGCGACGGCGCCGCCTCCGCCGGCGTGGCGCGCATGACCTATCTGGGCACGTGGACGAGCCCCGCGCTTAGCCCCGTCCCGACCGGGCTCGGCGCCCTCGGCGGCGACGGCGCCGGCGGCGACTACGCGCTCGGCGAGAGCACGGGCGCCCGGCTGTGGCGCCTCGGCGAAAGCGGGGCCGCGCTGACCCTTCGCCCCCGGGCCTCGGCGCTCGTCTACGGAGAAAAGGTCGGCGTCGCCGGCTACCTCACGGCCGCCGGCGTCCCGCTCGCCGGCAAGAGCGTCGAGGTCCGCTCGACAAACGCCGACGGCGTCACGAAGACGGCGGCGACGGCGACCACTAACGGCCAGGGCTTCTACGCGGCGACGATCGCCCCCGAGGCCACCGCCGCCTGGACGGCCGCGGCCGACGGTCCGGCGGGCGAGACCATCGTCAGCGAGACGTTCAGCGACCTGCGGGTCGCTCCCGAGGTCTCCATCTCGCTGGCCAGCCACAAGGCGGGCGGCGGGTACGTCGAGATCTTCTCGGGCGCCGTCAAGCCGGCCCACGCGGGCAGCCGGGTGCTCGTGCAGCAGCGCAGCGGCAGCTCCTGGCGCACGCTGGCAAGCGGCACCCTCGACGGTCGCTCCCGCTATCGCGTCTCGTGGCCGCTGCCGTTGCGCACGGCCACCTACTTCTTCCGCACGCTGCTCCCCGCAGGCGCGGGCGACGAGGCGGGGGTCTCTCCTACCGCCCGCCTGCGGGTCGTGCTCAACGGCGGCAGGTAGGAGCTACAGCTCCACCCGCCTGCCGCTGAGGAGGTCGCAGCTCGCCACGAGATCGGCGAGCTGCTCGACGGTGAGGGGCTCGTCGATCGTCAGGCCCATCATGGCTTCGTGCTCCTTGACGTCTCGCCCCACGCCCATCTGACCGATGTTGATGCCGAACTCGCCGACCTTGGTGCCGATGCGGCCGATCATCCCCGGCACGTCCGAGTAGCGCAGGAAGACCATGTGCGGCGCCGGCTCGATGTCGACGTCCTGGCGGTACACCTTGACCAGGCGCGGCCGGTGCTTGGGACCCAGGGTCGTCCCGGAAACCGAGAGCTCGCCCTGCGCGTCGCGGGTCGCCACCGTGATGAGGTTGAGAAAGTCGATGGCCGCCGGCTGCTTGGTCTCCTTGGCGGTGATGCCACGCTCTTCGGCGATGTTCTGCACGTTGACAAAGTTGACCGGCCCGTCGACCTTGTCGGCGAGCACGCCTTGCAGCACGCCGAGCGTGAGGATGCGCGTGTCGTAGCGCGCGATGCCGCCGCCGTAGCCGATCTCGAAGGCGTCGACCGGGCCCTCGGCGAGCTGCACGACGAGCTTGCCGAGCTGCTTGCAGAGCCCGAGGAACGGCATCAGCTCGTCGGCGTCCTCGCCGGGCGCCAGCGGGATGTTGACGGCGTTGCTCGCGAACTCGCCGTTCAGCACCGCCGCCACCTGCTCGGCGATGATCGTGCCGGCGCGGAGCTGGGCCTCCACGGTGCTGGCCCCGAGGTGCGGCGTGGCGATCACGCTTTCGTACTTGAACAGCGGGCTCTCGGTGGTGGGCTCCTTGGGATACACATCGACCGCGGAGGCGGCGACCTTGCCGCTCTCGACGGCGCGCGCCCAGGCGTCCTCGTCGATGATGCCGCCGCGGGCGACGTTGACGACGCGCACGCCGTCCTTCATCTTGGCGAACTCCTCATCGCCGATGAAGCCCAGGGTCTCGGCGTTCTTGGGCAGGTGCACGGTGATGAAGTCGGCTTCGCGGTAGATCTTGTCGGGGTTGTCGGCGCGCTTGAGGCCGAGCTCGTGGAACTTCTCGGCCGGCACGAACGGGTCGTAGGCGAGCACGTCCATGCCGAGTCCGCGGGCGTCCTCGGCGACGAGGAAGCCGATACGCCCCAGGCCGAGGATGCCCAGCGTCTTGCCGCGCAGCTCCACGCCGCCCTTGCCCCACTTGCCCTTCTCCCAGCGGCCGTCCTTGAGGTCGGCGTGGGCCTGCGGGATGTTGCGCGCGGTGGCCATGATGAGGGCCACCGTGTGCTCGGCGGCAGAGAGCACGTTGCTCTGCGGCGCGTTCACGACGATGACGCCGCGCTTGGTCGCCGCGGCGACGTCGACGTTGTCGACGCCGACGCCGGCGCGGCCCACCACCTGGAGCTTCGTGCCGGCCTGGATGACGTCCGCCGTCACCTTTGTCGCCGAACGGATGATGAGGCCGTTGTACTCGGGGATGCGGGCCAGGAGCTCGGCGGCATCCCACTCCGTCCCCACGTCGACCTGGAAGCCCTGCTCCTCGAGATACGCGATGCCCTCGGGGGCGAGCTTCTCCTTGACCAGAACCTTCTTCTTGTCGGTCATCTCTGTCGCCCCTCTCAGAGCTGCACGGTGCTCTGCATGAACACCTGTTCAGCGGCAGCCGCGGAGGCGCCGAACTTGACGTCGTAGCCCAGCTCGGCGAGCACCATCTCGACCGTGGTGAGCCCGACGATGATGTCGCTGTGGCCGAAGTAGCCGCAGTGGCCGAAGCGGAAGATCTTGCCCTTGAGCTGACCCTGGCCGCCGGCCAGCCACACGCCCCATTTGTCGCGGGCGATCTTGCCGATCTTGCCGCCGTCGATGCCCTCGGGCACCTTGACGGCGGTCACCGAGTTGGCCTCCGGGTCCTCGGGACCGAAGAGCTCGAGGCCGAGCGCCTTGACGCCCTCCTTGGCGGCGCGCGCGAGGACGCGATGCCGCTCGAAGACGTTCTGGAGGCCCTCTTCTCTGATGAGGTCGATGGCGACGTTCTGCGCCACCATGAGGCTCACGGCCGGCGTGTACGGCGTCTGCGCGGAGTCGCCGGTCATCTTCTTGCGCGCCGCGACGTAGTCGTAGTAGAAGCGCGGCGTCGTGCACTTGTCGACAACGGCCCAAGCCTTGTCGCTGACCGCCACGTAGGCGAGGCCGGGAGGCACCATGAGCGCCTTCTGCGAGCCGGCGACGCAGATGTCGACGTGCCATTCGTCGGTCTTGAGGTCGGTGGCGCCGAGGCCGCTGATCGCGTCGACCACGAGGATCGCCGGCGTCCTCGCGACGATCTCGCCGATCGCCTTGATGTCGTTGAGCACGCCGGTGGACGTCTCGCTGAACTGCACGTACACGGCCTTGATGGCGGGGTCGGCGGCGAGCGCCTTCTCGATATCGGCGGGCACGACCTTGGTGCCCCACTCGTAGTCGAGCGCGGTTACCTCCGCGCCCCATGTGGCGGCGAGCTTCTTCCAGCGCTCGCCGAAGTTGCCCATGGAGCCGACGAGCACGTGGTCGCCGGGGTTCACGACGTTGACCACGGCGCTCTCCATGGCGCCGGTGCCGCTGGCCGCGAAGACGATGATGTCGTTCTCCGTCTGGTAGACGTACTTGAGCCCGGCGACGACCTGCTTGAGGATCTCGGTGAAACGCGGCGCGCGGTGATGAACGACCGGCTCGGAGAGAGCCGACAGCACCTCCGGCGGTACGGGCGTGGGGCCGGGAGTGATGAGGAAGCGCTTCTGCATCGTGGTGTCCTTTCAGGGCGGTTCGGGGCCTGGACGCCGGGAGCCGGCGAACTGTGAGTGCGCTGCTGCGAAGTCGTCATCCTAGCCAATGGACGGCGCCCCTCACAACTCATCGACGAGCGCGCCGCCGCTACAGCTCGACGCCCTTGCCGTACGCCAGACCGCAGCGCGCGACGAGCTGATCGAGCTGACTCGCGTCGAGCGGTTCGTCGAGGGTGAGAGCCATGACGGCCTCGCGCTGGGCCGTGCCGCGGCCCACCGACATGTGGCGGATGTTGATCCCCCACTCCCCGAGCATGGTCCCCACGGCGCCGCCCACGCCCGGCGCGTCGACGTAGCGCAGAAAGAGCATGTGCGGCGCCGGATCGATGTCGATGTCTTCGCCGAAGACTCTGACGAGGCGCGGCTTGTGCTCGGGGCCGAGCGAGGTGCCCGAGACCGACGTCCGCCCCCGGGCACCGCGCGTCGACACCGTGATGAGCCGCGGGAAGTCCGGAAGGTCGGATTGCTTCGTCTCCTCGGCGCTCACGCCGCGCTCGTCGGCGATGGCCTGCACGTTCACGTAGTTGACGCGCCCCTCCGCCTGGTCGGCGAGCACGCCGCCAAGCACGCCGAGCGTGAGGATCCGCGTGTCGAAGTAGGCGAAGCTGCCGCCGTAGCTGATCTCGACAGCATCGACGGTGCCGTCCGCAAGGCTCACGAGCAAGCGCCCGAGCTGGGCGCAGAGACCCAGGTACGGCACGAGCTCGCCGGCATCGTCGACCAGCGTGAGAGGCACGTTGACGGCATTGCTCGCGAGCTCACCGCGGAGCACCGCGGCGACCTGCTCCGCGATCATCAGGCCCGCGCGCGAGCGCGCGTCCCCAGTCGATTCTTCGAGGTGGGGCGCGAGCAGCACATCGCCGTGGGCGGCCGGCGGGCCGCCGTCCGGCGCCTCACCGGCGTACACGGCGGCGGCCGAAGCCGCCACTTTGCCGCTCTCGATGGCGCGCGCCCACGCCGCCGGGTCGACGACGCCCGGCCGCGCCAGGCTGATGAGCCGCACGCCGTCCTTCATCTGCGCGAGCTCGCGGTCGCCGATCAGCCCCTCCGCCTGCGCCCCGCTCGGCAGATCGACCACGATGAAGTCGGCCTCGGCGTAGACGCGCGCGGGGTCGTCGACGGCCGTCAGGACCTTCATGCCCAGGGCGAGCGCCCCCTCCGTGAGCAGCGCCGCGACCTGGCCGAGCCCGACGATGCCGAGCGTCCGGTCACGCACCTCGACGCTCGACAGCGCCCACGTGTCCGGCTCCCATCGGCCGGCGCGCAGGTCGGCGTGCGTCCCCATCAGATTGCGCGCGCACGCCAGCACCAGCGCCAGCGCCTGTTCCGCCGCGGAGATCGCGTTGCTCTGCGGCGTGTTGGCCACCACGACGCCACGCCTGGTGGCCTCGGCGACGTCGACGTTGGCGACGCTCAGCCCCGTGCGACCCACCACCTGCAGCTCGCCGCCGGCGCGCAGGATCTCCGCCGTCACGGCATGTGCCGGGCCGACGATGAGCCCGTGACACCCAGGCATCCTCCGCAGCAGCTCGTCCGCGTCCCAGCCGGCACCGTCGTCGACCTCGAGACCGTCGCCGCGGAGCAGCTCGATGCCCTCGGGAGCGAGCTCCTCGAGAACGATGACCCTTTTCCTCTCGCTCATTCCACGTCCCTCACCAGAGAGTGACGGTCCTCAGCGGGACCGGGCGAACTCGTGCAAGGCTAGACCACAGCGCGGGTCGCCGTCCACCACGCGCGCGCTCCTCTCCGGGGGCGCGAGGGGCGCCCTCTTGCG
>CAIOZS010000025.1 GCA_903862845.1 uncultured Thermoleophilia bacterium | reverse complement strand
CTCGTGGCAGGCGGCAAAGATGCCGAAGAGCTGGTCGTCCAGGTCGTTGCGGTCGGTGAGCACGACGAGCGTGGGGTTCGCCATCTCGGGCTGCCTCACGAGCTTGCCGGCGTAGAAGGCCATGGAGAGGCTCTTGCCGCTGCCCTGGGTGTGCCACACGACGCCGACGCGGTGATCGCCGGAGACGGCTCCGACTGTCGCCGCGACGGCCTTTTTCACCGCCCAGTACTGGTGGTCCGCGGTCATGATCTTGGTGACCTTGGGGCCGTCGACCTCGAAGACGATGAAGTGACGCACGGTGTCGAGGAAGCGGCGCTTCTGGAAGATGCCCCTCGTGAGCGTAGCAAGCTCCGGCGTGCCCTTTTCGGCGACGGCCGAGCCGTCGACCGTGCGCCACGGCATGAAGCGCTCCCAGGCGCTGGTGAGCGTGCCGTGGCGCGCCTCGATGCCATCGCTCGCGATGAGCAGCTCGTTGGTGGTGAACAAGCTGGGGATCTGCTGCTTGTAGGTCTGCAACTGGTTGAAGGCCTGCCTGGTCGTGGCCTTGGCATCGCCCGGGTTCTTGAGCTCGATGACGGCCAGCGGCAGCCCATTGATGAACACGACCACGTCCGGCCGTCGGTTGGTCTTGCCCTCGACCACGGTGAGCTGGTTGATCGCCAGCCAGTCGTTGGCCTCAGGGTCGTCGAAGTCGAGCAGCCAGGCCTTGTCGCCGGCGATCGAGCCGTCGGGCCGCGCGTGCTCGACGTCGACACCGTCGACGAGCAGGCGATGGAAGCGGCGGTTGTTCTCGAGCAGGCTCGGACTTTGGGCGACGAGGACCTTCTTGAGCGCGTCGTCGAGCGCCGACGCCGGCGGCTCCGGATTGATGCGCTAGAGGGCGGCGCGCAGACGCCGAGAGAGGACGACTTCGGTGAAGTTGTCCCGCTCGGCCGCCGGCTTCTCCGGCTCGACGTCCGGCCCGTAGGCGGTCTCGTAGCCCAGCTCGCCGAGCCATGCACGCATGGCTTCTTCGACGTGCGACTCGATGATCCCCGCCGGCGCCACGCCCACCTCCCGCCGCTCGAATGCGTTCACGCCCGAACCCTGCGCAGCCGATCGTACAAGGTCCGCCGGAAGAAGTGGGCGACTCTCGCTTCCTGTGCAGAGAGACGATCCTCTGTCAGTACAGCGGCTGCACCACCCAGGCGCCGCTGCCGGCCGTCCAGCCGACGAGGCCGTAAGAGACCGCGTTGGTGGCGTTCGCGTAGGCGAAGTCGCCCTTGCTCGAGTCGCCGCCGCCGGGGCCGCCGACGCTCAGCGCTTTCAGGCCCGTGAAGTCGACCTTGGTGCCGGAACCCCAGGTGCGAAGACCGGCGCTCCCCGAAGTGAAGGTGCTGTCGTAGAAGTCGAGCACGGTGACGCCGTCGACCTTGATGACGATGTGAGCGCCAACGGCACTGATGGAGATGTCGTGCGGCGCGTTGACGTTGAAGCCGGGGGGCATGGCGACCTTCTGAAAGGCCCCCTGCTCCGCACCGCCGACCACCTTGCGCACGGTGAACATGTTTCCGGCGCCGGGGTCGAACTGGAAGCAGTACCCTGTGATGTTGGGCTGGCCGTCGGAGCGAAAGTAGACGCCGTAGCCGGCGTTGTTGCCGGAGACCAGAGTCGCCGAGATGTTGAGCTGCACGTCGGTCCAGGCGGTGTTCCCGAACGCCAGGCGTCCACCGGCCGCAGGCGGCACCAGCACCCCGTTCACGACCTTCCAGGCGTTCTGGATGGAGTTCAATCCCGTCATACTGGAGAAGTCGGTCTGGAAGAGGATCGCGGCGCCGGTGTTGGCCATCGGTTTGCCGGTCCAGGGGTTCTTCGGCCAGGTGTCGAGGTAGCGGTTGCCGAGGTTGTCGGCGGTCCTGTCGTTCGGTGTGTAGGTCACGTACTCGGTGGCCGGGTAGGCGCCGCCGTGGTCGGTGGCGTAGCTCATGACGCCGATCTGGATGGTGTGCACGCCCTCCTTGACGGCAGCGTCCTTGGCCTTGTCCTTCTGGTGCACGTAGAGCGGGATGGCGATGGCCGCGAGGATGCCGATGACGATGACGACGATGAGCAACTCGATGAGAGTGAAGCCTTGCCGAGCGTTCCTGCCACGATGCTTCATTGCCTTCCCCGTTCCTTAGCCGCACCCACCATGCCTATTCCTTCTATCGGCATCTCGGCACAAAACCCCGTGGAATGAACGTTTGGGCACCCGTACCTACAGGACACGGGAAGGCCCGGACGAGCGCGTGGTTCGGCCGGCGGAGGCCGTCGCGGCCGCCGAGCACCTGCCCAGCGAGCGTTTCAGCAGGCTGCTCTTGGCCCATGAGCACTGACGCCGGGCGGTCACCACCCAGTGAAAAAGGCTTTCGGCGCAGAGGCGACGGGGGACGGACGACGGTGCGCTCGCCGCCGGCGAGGAAGATGCAGATGGACTTGCCCGGTCATGACACTGCTCCTCCGGCCGTCATGAGAGGGTCTCAGGAGTCATGGGAAGGCTGTGAGGCTCTGTCACAAACCCCGGTGAGGCAATGCGCGCCCTTGACAGCTCCGCAACTGATGCCCATCTTTGACTACGAGGCTGGGAGCTGCGAAGCGGACCCCGGCCTCTCTCTCTGGGCAGAACGACCAGCCCGGCTCCCTCAAGGTGCCCTCCGGGCGAACGCCTGAACTTGGACTCGATGATCTTGTGGTCCTCGTGCGTCGGCTTTGCCAAGACCATGCGCCCAATGGGGCCGACCACGAGGTCTGCAAGCTGCAGGCCGGTTTCGTCGGGCGACTTGGCTCGCACGTTAATGCCCGTGATGCACCGGTTGATCGCCCCGGGGCGGACGTAGGCCGTCCCGCCGATTCTCAGAGCATCCCAGGCTGCGGCAAGTGCGCTATCGAGCTGCCGCCCGGCGTTCCACGGTAATCGTGCCGCACTCGGATGAGCGACCGATCTCGAAGCAGAAGCGCTCCACCAGGACGCCCAAGCTGAGCACGTAGGGGTCCACCCCGAGCGCTCCTTACCGCGACGTGAGCGTCCTTGCGGATCGCCCAGGCGACCACCTTGATGCCAAGGCTCTCGACGAGCCTGTTGAGTTCAACGTAGAAGCGGCCCGCGAACAGCAGGGTCCCGAAGCACCTCGAATCCGTTGCACGCCCTCGTGATGTCGGCGGTGTGCAGGGTGACAGGTCGCCTGGTGAAGAAGCGGCCCTTGAAACGCCGCACGGCTGCGTCAATCGCCCCAAGCTGCTCATCGCCGTCGACGATCACTCCGCCGAGCACAAACACCGGGTAGTCGGGATCGACGACGCGAAGGTTGTGGCTGCCGGACTCGTCGAGGAAGAGATGTTTCATCCGCCGATGGTAGCGCCGCGTGCGACGCGCGGGCAGAGTGACAATCGCTCGACGCCCGACGCGAACCGGCAGGATCATCTACACCTGGGTCGATGCGGCCAATCGCCGGGCACCTCACATGGGGCGGGTGAGACTCTCGTTCTTGTTGTGGCGGAGCAGCCGCTTGAGGACGTTGTCGCCCTCGCCGATGGAGGCCAGCGTCCGCGACGGATCCTCCGGGTCGGGGCCGACGAGCAGGTAGAAGCCGGTGCGCCGTACCTCCTCCCTCTTGCTGAGCTGATCGACCTGGGAGCGCAGCGCGACCAGCACCTTGCCGGTCCAGATGCTGGTCTCGGCGAGGAGGATGCCGGTGGGCTCGCCGCCCGCGAGAAAGATGCGGATGGTCTATCCGGTCATGCCATCTCCTTCTCCGTCCACGGCCCGGTCGGTGGCCACTCCGCCTCGAACGGCACGCCGTGGGACACAGCTTCGAGCACAGGCGTGCCGAATGCCCGAATCACTTGAACGACCTTCGCGAACTCGAGCGACTCGTCGACCCCGGCCTTCGCCCGGAATGCGTTCCATTGCGTCAGGATCGGCCGCGACGCCACGAACTCGTCCGTCACAAGGAGGGATCCGACGTCGGGCAGCTCTGTGCCCCGCCTGAGGAACGTTGCCGCAATGGCCCCAGCCAGCGTCACGCCGCCGAACCCGAGACTCGTGGCCAGCAGCCACACATCGTAGAAGTCCTTGAGCCGACTGTTGCCGTCGCCGAACTTGACCATCGCTTCGATCTTCTCGGCAATCGAGGTGGCCGGGTCATACGCGAGCACTCGTGGCGCGGGCAGGTCGGGCAGCAGCGCCGGGTAGTCGACCCAGGCCGGATCGGGCACGACGTCATCGCCGATTCCGACGTCGAGCTGGAGACGGAACTTGGCACCCGACAGGTCGCCGCGAACGACGAGTCGCACACCCGGGTACTCTTCGTCGACGCGGATCTCGTCGGCGGTGACCTCGTCGTCGAAGCGGAGTCCATCGTCGACGACCTCTGCCGCAAGGCACTCGCGGACCAGTGAAACGAGGGCGTCGGGCGAGCCTGGAACGCGGCCGAGGAAGTCGATGTCTCGAGTCGGCCGGGCATATGGCACGTCCCACACTCGCAGCAGGGTAGCGCCCTTGATGACGAGCCGCTCCGCCCAGGGAGTGAGCGAGAGCCGGTAGAGGAATCGTTCGATCGCGTAGTAGACGAGGAGCTGGTCGAACGCCACGCCGCGCCCCCGCGCCAGGTTGAGCAGTCGCTGCCGTACGGATGCCGCGACGTCGGTGACCGGTCGCGTCACTGCATGGCCTCGAGATACGGCCGGATCACCGCCGAGACGCGGTCGACGCGCGCATATTCCATGAGCTCGGCGGGAGTCGTCGCGCGCGCGCGCAGAGCCTCGCGCAGCGCCTCGACGGCCACGTCGAGCCCGACCAGCGAGCGGAACTTGAAGCAGTCGGCGACGGACTTGCCGGCAGAGAAGACCCTGACCGTGGTCGAGCCGATGACTCGCTCCTGGACTCCTGCCTGCAGCGACTTCGGCGACAGATGGACCACGCGCATCGGTGGATACGCGATACGGGGTGACTTCACGTCACGAGGCAGGGCGACCCACACGCCCCCCGGGATCTGAGTGGTAAGACCGTGAAGATCGAGGGCGCTGACGAGCGCGATCACTCCGGAGGGAACGCGGCGCGCCACCGCAACGATGTCGGGAGACTGCGGCAACTCGTGAGACGCGAGGTGGAAGAGCCCGCGGCTGAGCTGCTCGACGACGCCGTTGTCTCGCATCCAGTAGAGCGTGCGGGGATGGACCCCGGCGGCCAGAACATCGCGCGTGCGCATGGTTCCGCCATGCTCGCGAAACACGGCTTCGGCCCGTGAGAGCGTGTCGGGTTCAGACCGCTTCATGGGGATAGAAGTTACCATACTTGTACATAAGTGTGGTAACTC
Organism: uncultured Thermoleophilia bacterium; assembly: GCA_903862845.1. Classification (GTDB taxonomy): domain Bacteria; phylum Actinomycetota; class Thermoleophilia; order UBA2241; family UBA2241; genus CAIXSE01. Next base: position 9,706 of record CAIOZS010000025.1, on the reverse strand, counting down.
TTATCCAGACCATCCGCCGCGATCGTGCACTCGGTCTGTAATTGCCCGCCATGACGCCTTCGCGTCCGCGCGATTGCAGCCGGGGGGAGCGGCTGCGACTGCAGGGATGACTCCTGGCACTCCTCTGAGACGGACTCGCGCCTTGGCGCCGAGAGCCGCAACAAGCGCATTTGGGAAAAGCGCAAGCTGCGGGTCGAGGAACCGGCGTCGGCACTCGCGCGCTGCGCTGGCCGGCACTCCCCCACACTCCCGATCGGCGGAGCACAGCACCGAATCCGTGAACCACGCGACCTGCAACTGGGTTGAGAACGGAAGGCCGGGAAAGCACATGTCGAGGATCATGCGGACGTTGCGATGGAACTGATCCTTTCCGTCGCGGAAGCAGAGGTAGGCGTGCTCAGAGACGGATTCCAATGGAGTCGTTCTGGAGTGCGATTCGGATTCGTGCAGTCTCCCGGCTCAGCGCAAACCAGGACGAGACGCACATCCTCCGGAGATCCGGAAGCTCCGCAGAAGCCTCGCGGTACATGGCCCTGCTCTGGGGCCCATCGCATTGTCGAGCAGCCGCCCAGTTGCCCCGCGCAAGGCGCGTAGGCAGGCGCCAACACGGCTAGGACTGCGTCGTTTGGTCTGCGCTCTTGTTCCACGTCACGGTCACCTCCGCGGTTATGGCCCAGCCTCACAAATTATGACTTCGCCGTGAGACTGGGTCATAACTGAAGCAGCCGGCCTGGACGATACAGGCTCGCCTTCCGCTCCCCGTCACGAACGAGCCACTTCTCCTCGGTCCACTTTGTAAGCAGCACAAGCGCCTGACGGCTGGTGACGCCAAGTGCCTCCCTCACGTCGGCGTTCTTGATGAATCCGTGCTCGCGGAGCGGGAGAAGAAGCGGTTCAAAGTCCTCCGGAACGACAACGGGAGCCTCTGTCTCCGGAATGCGGTACACGCGCCCGCCCTTCTTCTCGCTCGCCGCCAGCCCTCGTCGGATCAGGTCCTTGATGTCGCGTGAGGCACCGTAGATGTCCGTGCGGGCCAGCTTCTGATACTCGCGACTGGTGAAAGTGCCACCGTGACTGTGACCCCAGGCAAGCAGACGCCGCTGATCTCGCGACAGACCCTGGCCGTCATACTGGATCAGCCACTGGAGCGTCTCCGCGTCGAACACCACCTCGTTGCGGAGCACCACGTGCAGCCTTGACGACCCGTCGAGGTCGATCTCGGGTGGATTGCAGCCCGCCCGCTCCATCTCATCGAACATGCGCGGGATGCCTTCTCCCAGCTCGCGCATGTGTCCGAGGTCAGTGAGTACTCGCACGATGAGCGGGTTGCGGGCGGCATGGATGGGACGCGCAGCCTTGAGCTCATCGATGGTTACCGGAGCGGGCGGCACGCCGGGGCTGATGACCTCGAGTCGGTCGTCGAACTTGTGCAGGTCGATGGCCGTGCCGGAGATGCCGTAGTCGCGATGGGCGACCGCGTTCACCACCGCCTCTTGCCACGCGAAGGTGGGGTACTCCAGCGTCTCTGCGAAGAACAGGTCGTGCAACCGCTGGCGGGCCTTCACGTGAGGCTGCACCGCGGCCACAGCCCTGTCGATGAGGAGCGCGAGCGGTCCGCCGATTCGTTCCCGGCCGATGACGTTGAGCCGCGCGCCTGTCCCCCGCGCCGTCCCCTCGAAGCGGACGAAGTCGATATCGCACCGGGGATGCCAGCGAGAAGGTTCGCGCCCGAAGAGGAGCAGGCAGGCGAGATTGGGGGTCTTCTTGAGCGCGTCGTCGAGCGCCGACGCCGGCAGCTCCGGATTGATGCGCTCGAGGGCGGCGCGCAGACGCCGAGAGAGGACGACTTCGGTGAAGTCGTCCCGCTCGGCGGCCGGCCTCTCCGGCTCGACGTCCGACCCGTAGGCGATCTCGTAGCCGAGCTCGCCGAGCCAGGCGAGCGTGGCGTCTTCGACGTGCGACTCCACCATCGCTGCCCCTGGAGTCACGGACTCCCCCTGGTCGGCCGTAGACCCTCCGGCGGCAATCGTACACCTCCGGACGACCACTACTGCGCGCCGGCCTCACGAAGCCCCACAAGGAATCAGGCTTCTACCGCTCTGACCGACAAGCAGGGCGGTCAAAGGGCAGAAGACTGACTTCGATCTCCATGACCAAGCTCAGAGCTCCCTGGAGAGCGGATGACTACTTGGCGATACCTTCCTCACCGAGCGTCGTCCCCATCAGGCGCTCGGCTGTCTGAGTCCACACCAGTACCGGGCTGCACGACTACAAGCGGTGGCCTGAGATGCGGGGAGCACTCCATCGTGGTCAACGAGGCGTGGGAGGAGGCTCAGGCCGGCGGTGTCGGCCAGGCAGCCGTTCACCACGCCGCTGCTCCGGCCCACCGGGCCGTGCTCAGTCTGCTGGAGGACCGACAGCAGCAATTCCTTCGAGGTCGAAAGCAGCTCCCGCACACTTCTCTGTGGGCGGCGGCATCCGTCCTTCTAGTCAAGATGCTCCGTTTGAAGCACTCAATCTCCAGAGACAACAAAAGAGAAGAGAGCTGAAGACACATCTTCAGCCCCCCTCTCTCTAATCACTCTGCACGATCTGGACTTGGCCGTCGGCATCAACAAGCACCTGAGATACTTCCAGCATCTACCACTACATACCTATTATGCCTCTGGAGGCGTTCCTTCAGCGTTTGCTACAACTGCCTCGATTTGCACCAAAGCATCTTCAAGTAAAGCCGATACCCCGACTGTTCTTCGTGCAGGAACCCCGCCTGGGAAGAATGCTGTGTAAACTTCGTCCACAGCATCACTATCCGCCATGTCTGTGAGGTAGATATTTATCTTCACTACATCGTCCATACCGTGGTCGACACTTTCCACGATTGCCTTGATGTTTCTCAAGCACTGCCCAACCTGCTCCTTTGCACCGCCAGCTACCAGTTCGCCAGTCTTTGGGTCCAAAGGCAACTGCGCTGAAATATGATTGTAATGAGAAAACGCCACAGTTTGTGAGTATTGACCTCTTGGTGCATTGTCCGTGTTGTTTGCTTCTATGACGAGCTTACGCGCGTCTTCAGGATCCTGCGGAGGTGTACCGTCTCCGTGTGACACAACTGCTTCGATTTGCACTAAAGCATCCATGGGTGAAACTGAACCAGCGACTGTCGTCCGCGCAGGAACATAGCCTGAAAACATCGTGGCATATACTTCGTCTACGGCTTCACTATCAGATAGGTTCTTAAGAAATATAGTTACCTTAACAATATCGTCCATAGAGTGGTCGATGCTTTCTACAATGGACTTGACATTCTTGAAACACTGTCCAGCCTGCTCCTTTACGCCACCCGCCACAATCTCGCCAGATTTTGGATCGATAGGCAATTGAGCTGAGATGTTATTGTAATGAGAAAACGCTACAGTTTGCGTAGACAGTAAACTGATCGGTGCTTCTTCCGTGTTTCTTGCAACTCTTATGAGATCGCCTGACTGTGGTGCCTCTGGAATTGTCCCTTCACCGTTTGATACAAGTGCTTCAATTTGTACCAAAGTATCCATAGGCAAAGCTGCAACTGCGACTGTCGTCCGTGTAGGAACATAGTCTTGGAAGACTGTCCTATAGACTTCGTCGACAGCGTCAATATCTGAGATATTCTTGAGGAATATTGTGATTCTGACGACATCATCCATAACATGGTCGATACTCTCTAGAATTACCTTGATATTCTTGAAACACTGTCCGGCCTGCTCCTTTACATCGCCAGCCACAATCTTGCCAGTTGTTGGATCGATAGGCAGTTGCGCTGAAATGTGATTGTAGTGGGAAAAGGCGACAGTTTGTGAATATGGACCTATACCTGTAGGAGCATGTTCTGTATTTCTCGCCAATACGGCGTTATAGTCACTCATGACAGTAGTCCTCTATGTAGTTATAAGTTAGATGGAACCTCAGAAATGTCCACCGCTATTCCCGTAAGCGCTAACTAGTTCGTAGAAGCTTCGGGCCAGTCGTCGTATGGTCTCACCACCTTCCCGCTGTATCCTCCCGCTCATGGCGGCTGCGGTCCGTACTGACCCTACTTCCTTCGCTCGCCGGGAGCACACATGGCGGCAAGCGAAGATGAGAAGCATTGTAGTACAAGTCTTACGAGCGCCCAGATGTCCGACGCGGTGCCGGAGCGTTGCCGCCGTCTCCGATTGCCGGTGCTGCCTCTTCGTCGGCGCGCTCCCTGGGGAGCGGGTGCCGAGGGCTGCCGGCCAACTCGCCAAGTGACAGGTCACTGTACATGTTCGAAGGAACTGGTTATCTCTTTTCTTGCCTTTCGTCCGCAGCTGCCGACTCCCATGTTCGGCTGGCGGCCACCGGCGATGATGCTTCGATTGACTGGAGTCTTTAGGTGTCGGTGAGCGCGGCAATGCGGGCGCAGAGTTCGTTGCCCGCTGGCCAGGTACGACCTAGGCGAGGAGGACGCTGATGGGCTCGCCGTCGGCGGGGAAGATGCGGATGGTCTTGCCGTTCACTCCCGGCCCCCCGCATTTATGACCCGGCTCATCGCTCATGCCGGGGCCGTGAGGCTCGGTCAAAACGGACTCTTCGTCACCGTGACGACGCCGGGTGTCCTTGAGGCGGCGCCGTCATGTGCCTATCGTCGCGTTCGAGGCCGGGAGCTGCGAAGCGGACCCCGGCCTCCTTCTTTGGGCAGAACGACCAACCCGGCTCCCTCGGCTCCCTCGACGCGTGGCACTTCTGACAATCGCTTGACCTCTTAGCGTCCGTGGCCGATAGTCAGCCTTTCATGGGGTCTTCCCCGCCACTTCTCTCCCACTCCGCCCGCATCTGCTTGCGCAGATAGGCTTCGTCGACCACGTAGGTCGTCTGGAGCATGATGTGAGCGCCGCGGTCAGCGAGGATGACCGCGTACGTGAAGTCCGGCAGCGCGATGACGACACGCCGATTGCGATGGCGCGTGTTTGCCCAGACCATCGCGCTGCCAAGGAATCCCGCCGCGTGTCGGCGTACACTCTTGAAAAGGCACATCCGACGGGAGCCCAATGCCTGACGCGCCGCCCATCTTCACCATCGGCTATGAGAAGCGTTCGATCGACGACCTGATCTGGCTGCTCCAGGCGCGGGGAATCGAGCGCGTCGTGGATGTTCGCCTCACGCCGGCCAGTCGTCGCCCCGACTTCTCGAAGAAGCGACTCAGCAGCACGCTCGAGGCTGCCGGCATCGCCTACGAGCACAGAGGCGCCCTCGGGAATCCTCAGGCGATCAGAGATATCTACCTGTCAGGCGATGTGGAGACCGGTCACGCCCGATTCCGTGAGCACCTTCTGAACGGCGCCAGCCTGGCGCTCGATGAGCTTGCGCAGTCGCTCGGCGAGGAGACGGTCGCGCTGCTCTGCCTCGAGCGCGACCCGTACCGGTGTCATCGGTTGGTGGTGGCCAGTGTCGCCGCCGAGCGCCTTCCCGGCGTGCGCGCAGTTCTGCACCTCTAGCGCCAAGGCGGCCAGAACACCCCGAGCACCATGAATCCGCGTGGGTTCTTGAGGTGGTTGCCGACGAAGAACGCGGTGTCCCGGTCAGGCCCGCACATCTTCCCCGGCCACTTGTCCTTGATCTTCCGCAGGACTGCGGCCTCCGCGTCGCCCCGGTCCCGCAGCGTGCGGTAGAGCTGAGCGATCTCCCAGTCGACGATAGTCTGACGGTGGCCGCGACAGCCCGCAGCGTCGCACCTGTACTCGTAGAGAAACCGGTACGGGATCTTCTCCAGCCCGGCCTTGCCTGGGAAGAAGAGGCTTGGTTGATCGACGATCACCTGCCTGTCGGCGTCCCAGTCCTCGTCCCCGGGAACGATGACGAGATCGTCCACGTGATCTGGGCGGAACACAGCCAAGGAGCTTCCGTCAATGGCCTGTTGTGCGAGCGCCTCACACATCGAGCCGACCATCAGCGGCTCAACGAGGCGTCGGCGCTCACTCCACCTTCTGGAGGTGTCGAGTGTAGGCCCGAGCGCGAGCGAATCGAGATTGGGGCGCAGGCTCTCGGGCCGAGGGTCATTCGCGTGGCTGACTTCCAGAGTGATGCGCTGGTACTTGGCGAACCGGAAGTCGTAGTGGAGGTCGCGGTACACGACAGGGTACAGCCGCACCCAGGCGGGGCCGGGAGTATCAACACGGATACCGGCCACGCAGACGGTCTCGCCGTACCTGGCGCTCAGCTGCGGATACGCTTTGACTGTGACGACCATATCGAGTGTCCGGCTCATGTCCCTCGTCCGATGGAGTGCAGCCCCAGACTACGACGCCGGCAGCGCGACGGGAAAGGCCTCGGGGCCGGCTCGCGGGTGACGTTGGCGCGAGCGACGCGGTGACAATTGCGGGGTGATCAGGCGGCTGGGCTCGTGGCACTCGCAGCGTCCATTGGGAGGAACACCTCATGAACGCGCGAGCCGAGCGGACCTTGCCCCGGCGCCCAACCGACATGACCGTGCATGGCGTCCAACGCGGTCCGCCAACCGTCTGCGTCCGGCGGGCACTCGACGCCGCCGCCGTATCGCGTGACGTCGTCGCCGCAGAAGTAGATGAAGACGAGGCGCGCCGCAGCGCCGTTGGTGTTCATCACGTGCAGCAAGGTCAGACGGTTGGCCAGCTGATAGTGGCCTCGCGACCACGCGTTCGTATCGGCGACGCCGAACGACGGGCCAGCTTCGGCGAAGGCTGCTTCAATCTTGGCGATGCTCGTGGGCGAGGTCGCTCCGCAGTCGCCGCTGACCTCGCCTACGTGCGCCTTCGCCTCCACGAGCAGCCACTCCGTGCGGGCGCCGAACCGGGCGCGGCCGACCGCATCCCAATGCGGTCCCACGCGCCCACGCGCTCGCGGCCAGGTGCGAGCCCAGGCGACGCGCGCGGGATCGGCGCGACCAAGGAAGTCCAGATTGACCCACTCGAGGTCGCGGCCGAAGGCGTCGCGCGGCTTCAAGTTGGGCTCAAGGTCAAGCCACTCCACCGCATCGGCACCGACTGCAGAGGCCACCTGAGCGCTCAACTCCTGGCGGTGATACCCAAGCCAGCGCAGCAGATGCCATTCGCTGCCGTAGCCGCAGCCGATGGTGCTCATGGCTGATCGGCGTCGGCGGTCGGCCCGGCCCCGAACTCCTGCTGTTCCTTGAGCGTGCGCCCGTCCTTGTCGTGCCACTCGACCCTGCCGTTCGAGGTGCGGCCCTCCATCGCCGCGGAGGCGCTGGACGGCGACCGGAACTCGTAGTCCTGCGTGAGCACGTAGGTGGCGCCGTCCTGTTCCAGGACCCCGTTGGCCACGAGGGTCGCGCGCAGGTCCGTGAGGTAGGCGTGGAGGGAGGGGACCTCGTGGACGCGGGCCCGCGAGCCCTTGAGGACGACGAAGCCGTCAGCCGACTCGTAGCCGCGGCAGTCGCAGTCCTTGGCTTTGAGGTACAGCAGGTCCTTCTTGGGCACGGAGCTCGCCGGCTTCTCGAAGACGCTCACGCCGAGCACGGGGAAGCAGAGCAGCATCTCGTCGAGGAAGGTCTGCACGTCGGCCTCGTCTGCCGCCGAGAGCGACGGCCGCTGCGGCTGATCGCCGTTGTCGAGCTCGCAGCGGTGAGCTTCCCTGGCAAGGCGGACCAGGTCCGCCTCCAGATAGTGCACGTGGGCGCTGTTCAGGTTGGCGTCCTTGCTCACGAAGAAGATGGCGGTCGTCCAGAAGTCCTTCTTGGCGTGGCGCTTCGAGTCGCGGCCGCACGGCGTCGCCCTGACCCACGTAGACGCGCGGCAGCTCTGACGTGTCGGACGGGCCCAGCAGAACGTAGACGCCCGTCCTCGCGAACTCCGCCTGCGCCTTCTTCTCCGCGAATAGCGAGCGCGGGCACACCACGCCGAGCCCCGACCAGTTGGACTTCTCCACGAGCTTCAGGCCGTCCGGCGTGCCGTCGGTGAGGAAGATACGGATGGAGAAGCCGTGAGGTTTCGACATATGCGCGCTCCTTCGGCCGTTATGAGGGGGTCTCACGAGTTATGGGAAGACCGTGAGACCCCCTCATAAAGACATCCTCGGCCCCGGGAAGTACTTGGTGCCTTTGCGTTTGCCTTCTCTGGCGAGCCATTCTTCCTCGACCCACGCTCTCAGCAAGTCGCGCACACGATCGCGTTCAACGCCGAGAGCCTGCCGCACGTCCGCGTTCCTGAGGAACCCACGCGTTCGCAGGTCGCCGACCAGCGGCTGCAAATCCTCCGGGATGACCACGGGAGGTGCGGCCTCGATGACCTTGTAGACGCGCCCGCCCTTCTTCTCGCTCACCACCAGCCCCCGCCTGATCAGATCCTTGATGTCGCGTGAGGCACCGTAGATGTCGGTGTGCGCCAGCTTCTGATACTCCCGGCTGGTGAACGTGCCCCCGTGGCTGTGCGCCCACGCGAGCAGGCGACGCTGATCGCGCGCCAATCCGACGTCGCTGTACCGCTCCAGCCACGCCACCGTCTCAGCGTCGAACACGACCTCGTTTTGCAGAGTCACGTGCAAGCGCGAGGAGCCGTCCAGGTCGATCTCGGGCGGATTTCGGCCGGCCCGCTCCATCTCGTCGAACATCCGCGGTATGCCCTTCCCCAGCTCGCGCATGTGCCCCAGGTCGGTCAGCACGCGCACGATCAAAGGGTTGCGAGCGGCGTGAACGGGTCACGCGGCGCGAAGCTCGGCCACCGTCACGGGCTCGGGCGGAGCCCCTGGACTGATCGCCTCGAGGCGGTCGTCGTGCTTGTTGTGGACGTCGACCGCCGTCCCCATGAGACCGTAGTCGCGGTGTGCCACAGCGTTCACCACGGCCTCCTGCCAAGCGAACGTCGGATACTCGAGTGTCTCGTTGAAGAACAGGTCGTGGAGGCGCTGCCGCGCCTTGACGTGCGGCTTGATCGCCGCCACAGCCGAGTCGATGAGTGTCGCGATCGGCCCGCCGACACGCTCGCGCCCAACGACGTTCAGTCGCGATCCCGTCTCCCGCGCCGCGCCCTCGAAGCGGACAAAGTCGATGTCACAGCGCGGATGCCAGCGTGAGGGATCGCGCCCGAACAGCAGCAGGCACGCGAGATTGGGAACAAGGCGTTTGCCGCGCCGCTCGACGAGGCCGTACGAGGCGAGGATCGCCTCAGCGGACGGCCCCGGCCGCAGCCGCTCACGGAGCGACTCGACGAGATCCTGGTCGATGTCGTCCAAGGTAGCTCCGGGAGGATACTGCCGCTCCACAAGTCCTTGGGCCTTCGTCGCCTTGAGCGCGGCAACGTCAGCCTGCGAAAAGGGCATGTTCTGATCCCGCCTCCGGAGCAGCGTTCGGCCATCGGTGAGATCGTGGACCTCTGGGCTCCAGTCGACGGAGAAACGCAGTAGCAGCAAGCCGCCGTCCATCACCTCGCGACACTCATAGGCGACCGGCGGGACGCAGCGTGACCGCGCCGCCTCCGTGATGATGGCCCGCTTGTCGTCGGGCTGGTCGACACCCGTCACCTCACCGTCGTCCTCGATGCCGATGACCAGCTCGCCACCATCGGCATTGGGCATCGCGGACAGAGTCTCCGCAACGTCCCCGGCAATGTCCGTGGCTTGCCGTCGGCGAGGAAGATGCGGATGGTTCTGCCCCTCATCGGGTGGCACCCGGAATCGAAATGGGTGCGGCACCGATGCGGTTGCACGAGAGACTCACTAG